>QMOV01000091.1 GCA_003650305.1 Bacteroidota bacterium
AATTTTGTTTCCAAATTAGCTTAAAAAGACTTGTTTTTTAACTCAGTTCTTTGTTGTGCTATCGTTATTTACTTTTACAAATTAATTTCACTTTTTATTAATGCTAATCCTTCACTAATTTTAATATTCCTGATCCTGAAGCGCAATATCCACAATCAGTACTAACGGTATCAAGAACTCTTATTTTTATAATTTCATTGGGTTGAATATTTTTCAGTAATAATGTACCAGCCTCAATTATTGTCCATCTAGAACCACAATCCCTATTTGGCCAAATTACGCCATTTATTTCCAACAAATCATCTACTTGTATGGTCGAATCGGCATAAAGATTAGCAACCCCTCCCAAGGTATTCTTGATAACTAAACTTTCAGTAAACATGCTTACAGGATTCTCACAGGTTTGTCCCAAAGCACTAGTAGAACGCGTAGAGAATGTTGGCAACATATCATACTTGATAAAGTCTTTTTTGTCTTTTCCTTCCTCTTTTATATGTACCTCAATAAAAGTTGTTTCAACTTTCTTAACCTCTGCGATTCTTTCAATAGCATCTTCTCCATTAATATGGAATATTAAATTGTATGTGTTAGGTGGCAAATCCTCAGTTAACCCCATACCTTCAACAGTTTTAATAGATTCATCCCCTTTTTTAATTGAAACCAGATATTGTGTTTCTTTGCCTTTTTTGTCGAAAGCTTTCATGTTTAATTGTCCTAAACTTGTTTCTTTAACTTCAAAACTAACGGAGGCAATTTCAAAACCTGTTTCAATATTGTTCATCCTAAGATTATATTTACCTGCCCTCTTAGGCGCATTAAAAATTAACTCCCCTTCCTCTTTACCTTTTAAGAAACTAATACTACCAGTATGTTCCTTATTATTAACAACTTCATTGCCACTTGAAATATCACTTGGAACAATTCCTACCCATGATCTGTATGGATAGCAAGAAGGTGCTTTAAATTGCACTTTAAAACGTTCATTTGGCAAAAAATTAGATTTAGATATATTAAGTTCTGGCTTTTCTGGTTCACTTATATCTATAGGGTTATTAATAAGATTAGGAACTTCATTTAGTAATTTGGAAGTGAAATACTTCATGGCTTTTCCAATTGGCAGTGAATTATATTCATCTTTGTAATCATCTATATCACGAATATCAAAAATTTCATATTGACTTGGAATTTCAATTGAACTTACATAATTATAGTTTAATGAGGGGCAGCCATTTTTATTTTTTAAAAAACAACGAGTTAATGTACCACTTAAGCTTTCAGACTTTATAACCAAGAGACCGTCAAGAGCATTAAATGCATCTTCAACTTTGTTTCTTTTTATCTGTAATTCGCCAAGATCATTAAACATTTGGGATTGAGTAAAATTAGTTTCATTAAGATCATTAATCAAGCTTCGAATGTATATTTCTCTTTTTTTTATAGAATTTTCAAGAACAGGTATAAGAAATCTTCCAATCAAGTTATAAAGAGCTATTCTGCTTTTTGACTCAGAAAAAGCTTTTTTAATATCACCACCACTAATTTTTGTCTCATGAATAATGGTTATAAGATCAGATGTATGACTTTTAATATCATTTATGACGTCATTATCAAGATTGAAGATATCTAATAAGGGCTCTTCTCCTTTAGTGTCCCATATTTGTACCGTTTGTTCTAGATCTTTTGAAGATTCATATAATTTATCCAAATCAACAAGCTTTTCCCAAATATCCATACTTTCAACTTTGGTAAGATCTTCAAATATTTCCTTGACATTGGTAAATCCACCTGCAATATCAAGTACCATTCCAGCACAGACTCTAGTCGTTTCTTGCATGTCAACAATGAACTGCATTTTTTCAATCTGCTCTGAATTAATTTTACCTTCATTTGCCAAGCTAAATAGAAGTTCCTTTTGTGTATTGGTATATAGACTCAACCAAAAGTGTGTGTATCTCATATACTTTCTTGCATCCCGTAAATTATTCAAAACTATTTGGGCTGATTCACAATCAAAAACTGGACAATCGAAACTGTTGCATTGGTACGCAAGATCTGTATACACTCTTATTTTTTCATTTATGATGTCTAGATCATTATCATTTGGTAGAATAGGCTGTTGAGCATAAACATTCATTGAACAATACAAAACAAATAGAATAGATAATATCTTTTTTTTAGAGAGTTGCATAGTTAGCTAGTTTTTTTACGGATTTCACGAAAGAATTTTATCATTGGTTAAAGTTTGGTCATAATGAAGCACAACGGTCTCGTATAAGAATAGTGCGGTTTTGTGTCCGAGGATTTTCCGATAGGAAAATCAGACGTAACAAAATTGCACTAACTCTTGATTAAGCACTAAACTAAGCATTATTTTTATACGGTGTTGTGGCACGTTTTGATTTAAGGTCTCGCTTCCAAAATTAAGTTAAATGGTGTTTCTGTTGCTCTTTTGAAACTGCTAAAACCTCCAGCAGTAATTGTTTCCTTTAATCGTTTTTCTCCAGATTGGGCTCCTAAAGCTTTCCCAACTTCTTGATTTAAAGAACAAGGAACACAAAGCATTGTAGAAAATGCATAAAAAGCACGGCCAACAGGGTTTAGGTTTTCGGCTAAACTATCTTTTGCAAAAGGTTCAACTATCATACAAGTGCCATCTGGTTTTAATGCTTTTTTAGCGTGATTACAAGCACCAACAGGGTCTCCCATATCGTGTAAGCTATCAAAGAATGCTATAAAATCAAAATCTTTCTCAGTGAAATCTTTTGCAGTAGCAACCTCAAAAGAAATATTTGTAATTCCTGCTTCTTTTGCTCTCTCTTTTGCTTGTTCTATAGATTTATCGTGAAAATCATAGCCAATAAAAGTAGAATTTGGAAATGCTTTTGCCATAATAATAGTTGAAGCCGCGTGACCACAACCAATATCGGCAACTTTTGCACCCTGTTTTAATTTTTCAACAACGCCATCTAAAGCTGGTAACCAACTATCAATTAAATTACCTTCATACGAAGGGCTAAAAAACTTTTCTGTCCCACAGAATAAACAATTGTTGTGGTCTCCCCAAGAGACACCTTCTCCAGTTTTAAAAGCATTTTCAATTTTTGATTCATCAAAATATAAGGATGAAATGGCATAGAAAGCGCCTGTCATAAACACAGGACTTTTTGCATTACCAAAAACTGCAGTTTGTTCAGGTGTCATTGAAAAGGTATTAGTACTCTCATCATAATTAATATAACCTGAAGCAGCTTGAGCGGAAGCCCATTCTCTTACATAGCGTTCTGCTGTGTTTGTTGCATCTGCTAATTGTTGTGATGACATTCCTTTAGATTCTGATAATGTTTTGTAGAGGCCTAATTTATCTCCAATGGTAATAAGTGGTCCATTTGCAGCAGCACCCATTTCGGTAACTACTTTTCCTAATAATTCGTGTAATCGGTCTTCGTTTAATTCCATAATATTTAAATAATTGATTAATAGCTGTTTGTAAGTTACAATTTTTCTAGGAAATTAGAATTTCAGTAATGTGTTACATTGGTTTCGTATATGAAAAGTAGGCCACAGCTAGATACTTCTCTTTCTAATTACGATTAACTTGAAGTAGGCTACAACTCCTTAATTTACTACTGAGCCGCCTATTTTTTATATATATTGTTAGCAAGTGTTATTGACAATTGAGACAATATTTTTTATCGAATCAGGTTTCGCTTAGCATTTATAAAAATCAATTGATTTTTTGGTAATTCTTGTTGAAAGAACTTTTATTTTCTAAACGGCTGGATCTTTAAATAGGTTAGAGATCGCCATACCCATTCAAATGGGCCGAAGTGAAATTTATTCAACCAAGGACTGGACCACATGAGTTGTATTAGCCATATTCCAAGAACTATGGCTGTCTGCCAAATCCTTTCTACATAACCAAACAAGCCCAATCCTATACCGTAAAAAAGAAACACACAAATTATTGATTGCATAATATAGTTGGTCAAAGCCATCTGCCCTACAGCAGCAAGGCGATTTTTAATCCATCTATTACCATCTGACTTCACCAAAATCATAATTAAGGAAATGAATCCGAAACTTACAAAAAGGCTTCCCCAATAATTAAATTGTGACCCAATAAGCATTGAGTATTCTACTGTCCAATCATGCCTATAGTTTTCAACGATACCATAAATAACGATTGGTAATCCAATTGTCCAGCTTATTAAAAAGCCCTTTGAATAGAACCGCACTGATTTTTTTGCTGAAAGAATTCCCCACTTATAAAAAGCCATGCCAATAAGCATTAATCCTCCAGCTCGCCATAAAAATATTAATAAAAATACTGCGGTTTCCATAAACAAAGCAATGCTTGATCTTTTATGTAATTGTTGCCCAAGCGAACCGGTGAAAGAATCAATTTCAAATTGGATATCTTCAGCATATGGAATCCAGCTGTGCTTTATTTGCTCAATAGCCTCTGGAGGCCATTTGGGTATCGTAAAACCCATGAATAAATATAGGATAGTATGTATTGCGATTAATACAATGCCAATAGTTAGCAATGTTCTAGGGCGTACATTTCTAAAAAAATAAACAAATGATGCACAAAGGGCATAAGCGACAAGAATATCTCCATGCCAAATAAGATGAGCATGAATCAATCCGATTATAAGTAGCCAAAAAGTCCTACGATAATGTAACGCAACCGATTTACCTTTTTTTTTCGCATTTTCGGAAAACAAAACTATTCCAGCACCGAAGAGTATTGAAAATATTGTCATGAATTTCTGATCTCCGAAAATATGGCTGAATATCCATACCCATTTGTTAATGCCAGTCATATCTCCATACGCCATCGGATTCAGATATGCAGCTTCAGGCATAGAAAAACTCTGGATATTCATTATTAGAATTCCCAGTATGGCAAAGCCACGAAGAATATCGAGTGATTCAATTCGTTTCTTCTTGTCAACAGGTTGAGCAATAGATATAGCAGTCTTGTGTTTTTCCAATTTTTTTCGATAATGTACCATGCTATAAGTACTTGTCCGTAAATTCTTTTTTCCCAATACTTGCTAACGGTGAGTATAAAAATAGAAGCAGATTGCGGAAACAGTATATTTCAATTTATAATGAAGTAGATGCGCTCTACAACTTTTGAAATTATTACTATTTCGGCTATTATTTTTATACATTGTTAGATGTCGTTGTTAAATTTATCCATGTTGATAACGATTTTTCCAAATTGTTCGCCTTTAGCCATTTTGTCAAAAGCCAAGTTGATTTCTTGAATTGAATAAATTGAGTCAATAACTGGACGTATTTTATTAGAAGAAACAAAGTCTATCATTTTTTTAAATTCTTCTTTATTTCCCATGGTCGTACCATGAATTGATATTTGTTTCCAAAAAATTGTACTAGGGCTTAGGTTTTCAATATTGCCTGCGGTTCTCCCAAATAGCGCAATTCTACCACCTGGATTTGTCATTTCAGTCAACTCTTTAAATCCTTTGCCAGCAGCACTGTCTATTACCACATCAAAACCCTTGGCCATCTGTAATAATTTGGCACTCCAGTCGCTATCTTTATAATTAACACCTCCTTTAGCACCTAATTCTATCGCTCTTAATATTTTATGATCATTCCCTGATGTAACGTATACCTCAGCCTCTAATGCAACAGCAAATTTTAAAGCAAATAACGCCACACCACTTCCTATTCCAGTTATTAAAACCCTATTGCCCTTTTTAAATTCTCCCCTGTTAAAAAAAGCCCGAAACGCAGTTAATGCAGCTAATGGGAGCGCTGCCGACTCTTGAAATGAAAGGTGTTTAGGTTTATGACATATATATTGTTGATCGATAGCAATGTACTCAGCAAAAGTCCCGTTTGTAGGAAATCCTAAAATTTCATAACCTTCTCCTTGTACTTTATTGTTTGCGCCCCAATTTAATGATGGATTAATAATAACCTCATCTCCTTTTTTTAAATTATTAACTCCTGTACCAGTTTCCATTATTATTCCTGCACCATCTGATCCCATTATGATATTTGAATCACTACTTAACTTCTTTTCTTGGAGCGACCAAAGTTCATGATGATTTATAGACGCGGCTTTTAATCTAACCAATACGTCCAAATGTGAAATAATAGGATTTTCAACTTCTCTTATTTCTAGTTTAAATGATTCTTGATTTAATACAATTGCTTTCATCTAATATTTTCAGGATTCCGTATTTATGACATCTAACGGTGGCAATATGAAATATTGGACATTTCGAAACACTGATCTTTCAACTTATCATACTGTTTATTTATTCCTGTTTAGTTCATAATTATCTCTTTCTGTCCAATTTTTTATATTGCATGTTAGAAACAGTTTTATCTATTCATCAACATTTATTCCGGCAACTTGAATCCGCTTTGAAACTGCTCCACACATGCACTATTGGGAGCTTTTGATGGATTGTCAATAAACTCCTTCATCATCATGATGCCACATGAACCAAAATCGATAGGTGAATGGGCTATCCCCGGAAATACATATAAGTATGAGTTTTTCAGATTTTTAGATAAATCTCTGGCGTAATTAGGTGGACAAACATGGTCCATTTCGCCACTAAGCATTAAGGTTGGCACATCCGAAATCAGGTCTATGTTCTTATTCTGTAGATCATTGACCTTCCATACTTCCTTAGCATGACTTAAAAAATAGGGAGTAAAAATCATGGTTCCACAGCCTTTTACATAATCAACATATTCATTATTCAGAGGAATATTTTCATCTTCAAGATTCGAATATTCAGATAGAATGATACTTAGTGATAAGCCGTAGCTAAATTCATTTAATGGAAAAATCATTCCCGGATCTTGAATAATCTGACTGTAATCCCCCGAGAGAATTTTATGCAAAGTTGAAGGAATCTGAGCGTCCCAGTACATTGCGCCGAAAAGCCATACTGAAAGCTTATCTCCATTGAGAGGAACTTTATACATTTTCCCCTCTTTTGCATATTCTATGTCTAAAGTATCCGGATTTTCGTTAAGCCTTGCCAGTGTTGAAAGAAACCTGTTTTTCAAATCAGGGTATGCCAGGTTCAATTCAGGATCGCTTTCACATCTTATAAATATATCTTCCAATGTCTGGATGCTGTTCACGTGCATATTTGTAAAAGCTTTATTGATATCCACCACTGCATTCATGGTGACACTTACCAGATGCTCTGAATGATTCAAAAGAAGATGCTGGGTGACCAGGGTTCCAAAAGACGAACCAAATACGGAGAACTTCTCATAATTGAGTTGCTCCATCACAAATACAATGTCGTTGGCAATTTCATAGTCATTAAATGCCGATAGGTTGACTCCCTCTTGCTCCAAACGGTCATAGGCAGATTGTAAAGAATCCATGTATAATTCAATGGTAAGCTCAGTAGACAGGTGTTTATCAGCAAGAAACAATTGCAGGTTGTCGATTTCAGGGAGCATTAAATTGGGTTTTGAATATTTTAATCCCCTTAATTCGATGATTACAATATCACGGTTGTTGAGAAAAAGGGCGCCCAAATCACCAAATAAATCCGGAACAAAGCTGTCAATATCGGACATTCCGGGTCCACCAGTAATCAAAACAAGTGGCTCGTTTGTGGCAGAATCGCCCTGACATTTGAAGACTGCTAAGGCAAGTTCAACGGTCTTTCCGGTAGGATTTTCATGGAGTTCAGGTACTTCCATATATCCAAAGGAGAATTTCCCACTCTCTTCAAGACCTTCCGGTACATCAATGGGGCAGGGGGTCTTAACAAATTTTCCTGTATTGCTACTCTGTGTGCATCCGACAGATAATACTGCAAGAATAATCAGACTTGAAATTGTTGTTTTTCGCATATCAATAATTTTATTTGGGATTAAGAATTCACATTAATTCAAAATTGTTTCTAACGGTTTGAATAAACGCCAGTTTTAATGGCGTTTATTTTTTGTTGTACACTGTTTTGTTATTCTAAATCACTTTGTCGTCTCATTCACTCAACTAATATAAACGAAATCTAGTCATATGAGATTACTACTCCACGACAGTTCTCCTTCCTTATTGACTTTCACTTTTACACTTCAAAAAGAATTTCTGTTCGAATTTACCAGCCAACCATTCATATACTTGCCTTCGGTTTATTGCAAAAATTCCTAATTTAGAATACCTATATTCTTTAGCCAATTTTCTGAAACTGACTTGACGTCATACCACTCACCCGTTTCTGTATTCATAAAATTATGATTACCAAAAGGAAAAATGTGAATGTAGTTATTTGTTTTGCCATTATGGATCAGATTTTCAAGGCGGGCAATCGATGCATTTACTGGAATCACATCGTCATGTTTCCCAAAAATCCATAATGTAGGTACATTAAGTTTTTCCAGGATTGGCATAGGGTCAAATCCAGGGTTTCCGGTATAATTATCGAGAGCATCATCTGCTTTTTGAACGTTTTTTGCACTCCACTTTCTTGAACCATCTCCCCCTACAACACCATGACGTTGTTCCTCTCCTGCGGTAACCACAGGTCCTTCACCCGCAATGATAAATTTAACCAGTGTTTCTTTTGATGCTGCCAAGGGCATAATCCAACCTGCTTGACTACCACCAAATAAACCTATTCTATTTACATCGATCCCTGGTTGTTGAGCTAGCCAACGAACTGAGTGGGCTACATCATTTGAAAGTTCGTTAAAGGTTGCTTCACTGGATTTCACATCAAATAGTTTGTATTCTCCACTAGATTCTCCAACACCTCGTTTGTCAAAAGCAAGAACCGCAAAACCCATTTCAAATGCTCTAGAAGTATAATATCTGGTAATTCTCCTAACAGTATTACCAGAGCCGTGAACAATTACAATCCCAGGTAAATCACCTGAGATATTTTGGGGTCGGTAAAGGGTTGCTCCCATTATTATATCTCCTGCCTCGATCATAACACGCTCAATATCTACATCCTTCGTATCCTTTGACCAACTTCGAATGACTGCTTCTTTGTCTCCCCATTTTGGTGAATCACTCCATTTATCTAGATCAGGAGAATTCTTGCAACACGTGAATATGATTAAGCTAATGATCACTATTACAAGAAGTTTAGGAATATTTCTGTATTTCATGGTATGTTATTAGGGAGTAACAATGAATGTTACTTTAAATATCAATTGTGTACAACACAGCGTTAAACGTAGTTCTGTATTGACAACGGAAAGATAATGAATTTGAGTAACAATAATTTGAGAAGTCAACATCTATTAACATAGTGTCTCAAATTATAGTTCGTCAATTAGGT
>QMOV01000092.1 GCA_003650305.1 Bacteroidota bacterium
ATCCATTGGCAGTATTCCAAATAACACAACAGTGCCAAATATGTATACAAAAGTTGTAATAATTGTACCAAGCATAGTGGCTTTTGGAATTGTCTTTTCTGGGTTGTCAATATTTCCTGCTGGAATAGATGCGCTTTCAATACCAAGAAATGCATAAAGGGTAAAAGCTGCTACCGAAGAAAGGGCAACCCAATTAGAATCTCCAGTTAAATTAAAGGACGGGAAATTATCAATATCAAAAAAGAAAACACCAACTAAAATAACGAAGACAAGAGGAAGCAATTTTAAAACGGTTGTAATTACCTGAATTTTACCAGATGATTCAATACCACGATTATTAATCCAAGTTAATATCCAGATTATAGATAAACTAATGGTAACCCCAAGAATAGGCGAAGTTTCCAATACAGGAAAAAATACACTAAGCGCTCCAATTATTGCTATACACAGTGCTGCATTACTCACCCAAATAGAGATCCAATATCCCCAAGCAACCAAGAATCCAATAAAATCACCAAATCCAGCTTTCGAATACGCATAAGGACCTCCACTTTTACTAATGAAGATTTTACTCATATTACTAAAAATCTTTGCTAAGATTAGGGCTCCAGTAGCTGTAAAAATCCAACCGAGAATACTAATACTACCATAACTAGCAAGTGTAGATGGCAAAAGAAATATTCCAGCGCCAATCATATTGCCAATTACTAATGAGGTCGCAGTTATTAAGCCAATTTTTTGTGATTTTGATTTCATTTAATATGTATTAATGTAGATATATTTAATAATACAAATTAGAAGCGTGAACGAATATACAATTAAATAATTAATCATCAGAAAATTCAACATTCAACAAAATACCATCAAAACAGAAACGTTTTATTTTTCCTTTTTAAAGAATAATTACTGAATATTTGAACTAATTATTTTTCTTTTAAAAAAGTGCGTGATTCACTAGCTTTAATTAAATTTGATGCATCTTAAAATTTATATCATATGAAGCCAGATTTATTCGAAGCTCCCGATTATTATAATCTTGATGAACTTTTATCAGACGAACATAAATTAGTACGAGATTCTGCACGAGAATGGGTAAAACGAAATGTGTCTCCAATTATAGAAGACTATGCTCAAAAGGCAGAATTCCCGATGGAAATTGTAAATGGTCTCGCAGAAATAGGCGCTTTTGGATCTTACATTCCATCAGCATATGGAGGAGCAGGATTAGATCAAATTTCTTATGGTTTGATTATGCAAGAACTGGAGCGTGGAGATTCTGGTATTCGTTCAACCGCTTCTGTTCAATCTTCTTTAGTTATGTATCCTATCTGGAAATATGGTAACGAAGAACAACGACAAAAATATTTACCAAAATTAGCAAGTGGCGAATGGATAGGTTGCTTTGGTTTAACAGAACCAGATCATGGTTCAAACCCAAGCGGAATGACCACAAATTTTAAAGACAAAGGAGACCATTATCTTTTAAACGGAGCAAAAATGTGGATATCAAATGCACCTTTTGCACAAGTTGCTGTGGTTTGGGCTAAAGATGAAAGTGGACGTATTCATGGGTTGATTGTAGAACGTGGTATGGAAGGATTTTCTACACCAGAAACTCATGGAAAATGGTCGCTTCGAGCAAGCTCAACAGGAGAACTTATTTTTGATAATGTTAAAGTTCCTAAAGAAAATTTATTGCCAAACAAATCGGGATTAGGAGCGCCATTAGGTTGTTTAGATTCTGCACGTTACGGTATTGCTTGGGGAGCTATTGGTGCAGCGATGGATTGTTACGATACAGCCTTGCGATATAGTAAAGAACGCATTCAATTTGGGAAACCAATTGGTCAATTTCAATTGCAGCAAAAGAAATTAGCCGAAATGATAACCGAAATTACCAAAGCACAATTATTAACCTGGCGACTTGGTGTGTTACGCGATGAAGGCAAAGCAACTTCTGCTCAAATATCTATGGCAAAACGTAACAATGTAGATATTGCAATAAAAATTGCTCGTGAAGCTAGACAAATGCTAGGAGGAATGGGAATAACTGGAGAATATAGCATTATGCGACACTCAATGAATTTAGAAAGTGTAATTACTTACGAAGGTACTCACGATATTCACTTACTAATTACAGGTTTAGATATTACAGGTTTAAATGCTTTTAAGTAACATTCCCACGAAAGTAGGGATATCATGATGAAAAGAGAAATAGATTTATTTTACGATTCATCTAAACGATAAGCGAGTTTTATAACTCGCTTTTTTTATGGATATTTACATAATGTCTTCAAAAACCAGATTAGATCGCGCTTACCTAAATGCTAAAGTCATTGCCTTTGATGATTCTAGCAAGTTTATCTTATTTAGCGATTGCCATAGAGGCGATAATAGTTTTGCTGACGATTTTGCCAATAACAGGAATATCTACTTTCATGCATTAAAGCACTATTTTAAAGAAGGCTTTCAATATTGCGAAATCGGTGATGGCGACGAGTTATGGGAAAATTTATCGTTTAATTCTCTTTTTAATGCGCATAAAAATGTGTACTTGTTGCTAAAACAGTTTCACGAAGATAGTAGGCTTCATATGATTTGGGGAAATCACGATATGGTATATCGCAATCCTAATTATATTAAAAAAACCCTTTCAACTTATTTTAATCCAAAAATTGAAGAAAATGTCGAATTATTCAAGGATATTGAATACCATGAAGGCATTGTTTTAAAACATTCAGAAACAAAACAGGAAGTTTTTTTAACACATGGACATCAAGCTGATTGGTGGAATTATCTGTTCTGGAAATGGAGTAGATTTTTGGTTAGAGTGCTTTGGAAACAGTTAAACGTAATGGGAATTGCAGATCCTACAAGTCCGGCAAAAAATTATAAAGAACTCATTAAAATAGAGCGTAGAACAAAAAAATGGATTGCAAACAACAACAACTTAATTACAGTTGTAGGTCATACACATAGACCACGATTTCCAGAACCTGGAGACATAGCCTATTTTAACGATGGAAGTTGTGTACATCCGCGAAGCATTACAGGAATAGAAATTGTGAAAGGAGAGATTTCACTTATTAAGTGGCAAATTGCTACAAAAGAAGATGGTACACTTCAAATTGTAAGAATCTTGCTTGAAGATTCAAAAAAATTAATAGATTACAAAACTGACTAATTTAACTTTAGTAACTAATTAGTATTAAAAAACATTGATTGTATTTTTAACTGACATATGTCATAGTCTGTAAGCTTCACTATTTATAGTTTTACACTTACTAAATAAAAAATCCTCTTTTAGAAAAATATATTTATTATGAATAATAAATCTCAAAAGTTAATTTGTGATGCTAATGAAGCTGTAGCAATAGTTTCTCATAAAACCAACGAAGTTTGTGCAATTTACCCTATAACTCCAGCTTCTCCTATGGGCGAACATGTAGATGTTTATAGCTCTGAAGGGCAAAAAAATATATGGAATAACATTCCTAGAATTATTGAAATGCAAAGTGAAGGTGGTGCAGCAGGTGCTGTTCATGGTTCGCTACAAGCAGGAGCATTAACAACAACCTTTACTGCCTCTCAAGGCTTATTGTTAATGATACCTAATATGTATAAAATAGCTGGCGAATTATTACCAACAGTTATTCATGTTGCAGCTAGAACCATTGCAACACATGCACTTTCTATTTTTGGAGATCATTCCGATGTTATGGCAACAAGGCAAACAGGATTTTCTATGTTATTTGGTGGATCAGTACAACAAGCAATGGATTTTGCTTTAATTTCTCAAGTAGCAACATTGCGCTCAAGAATCCCTTTTTTAAATATTTTTGATGGCTTTAGAACCTCGCATGAGATTTCTAAAATTGATGCTATTCCTGATGAAGTAATAAAAGCTATGATGCCAGAAGATAAAATCATGGAGCATAAAAAAAGATCTTTAGATCCTGACAATCCTGTTATAAGAGGAACATCTCAAAATCCTGATGTTTTCTTTCAAGCACGTGAAGCAGCAAATTTATTTTATGATAAAGTACCAGAGATAGTTCAGGAAGTAATGGATGATTTCTATCAACATACAGGACGAAAATACAGTCTGTTTCATTATATAGGTCATCCAGAAGCCGAACGTGTAATAATAATTATGGGTTCTGGTGAAGGCGCAGTTAGAGAAACTGTTGATACAATGGTAAGTCAAAACGAAAAAGTAGGAGCACTATTTGTACGCTTATATAGACCATTCTCTATAAATCACTTTATTAATGAGTTACCAAAAACCGTTAAAAAAATTGCTGTTTTAGACAGAACAAAAGAACCAGGAAGTACTGGCGACCCTCTATATTTGGATGTAATAACAGCATTTACAGAACATAAGAGAGAAATGCCACTTATTGTTAGTGGTCGTTACGGATTATCATCTAAAGAATTTAATCCTGCAATGGTAAAAGGAATTTATGACGAGTTAATAAAATCCATACCAAAAAATCATTTTACTATTGGTATTAATGATGATGTAAGCAATACTAGTTTATCATACAATACTGTATTTAATACAAAGAAAAAAACCATTAACTGTATGTTTTATGGTCTTGGGTCTGATGGTACAGTTGGCGCAAATAAAAACTCTATTAAAATTATTGGTGAGACAACAGATAATTATGTTCAGGGTTATTTTGTATATGATTCTAAAAAAGCAGGAGCTCAAACTATATCGCATCTGCGCTTTGGTCCAGAACCTATTTATTCTACCTACTTAATAAATACTGCCAATTTTATTGCCTGTCACCAATTCAACTTTATTGAAAAATACGATATACTTTATAACATAAAAAAGAGAGGTACTTTCTTGTTAAATTCTCCATTTTCAAGCGAAGAGATTTGGGATGAATTACCTCAAATAATGCAGGAAGAAATTATTGATAAAGAATTAAAATTTTATGTAATAGATGCAACCAAAGTTGCTCATGAAGCAAAACTAGGAAAACGAACCAACACCATTTTGCAAACGTGTTTCTTTGCTATTTCTGGGATTTTACCAAAAGAAGAAGCTATACAAAAAATTAAAGATGCCATCATTAAATCCTATTCTCATAAAGGAGATAAAGTTGTACAAATGAATTTTAATGCTGTCGATAAATCATTAGAAAACCTTCAAAAAGTAAATTACAAAAAGGAAATAACTAATGACAAGCAATTAAAACCAATGATGACTGGTAATCCTGATCCTTTTGTAAAAAAAGTTTTAGGAATGATTTTAGCAGGTAAAGGCGATGACCTTCCTGTAAGTGCTTTTCCTGTAGATGGTACATTCCCTACAGGAACAACACAATATGAAAAACGTGGAATAGCCGATTTTATTCCAGTTTGGGACGACGAAAATTTATGCACACAATGTAATAAATGTATAGCTATTTGCCCACATGCTGCAATACGAGCAACAGTTGTTTCTAATGAAGATTTGGTAGATGCACCAGCATCTCTAAAAAGAATACCTGCAAAAGGAAGGCCTTTTAATAGCGATACCGAATCTTATATATTACAAGTTTCGCCCGAAGATTGTACTGGATGCGATCTTTGTGTAGTAGTTTGTCCTGCTGTAAGTAAAGAGATAGAGGATTTTAAATCTATCAATATGAGAAGAAAAATTGATGTCGATGTTGAAGAAAATATTAATTGGGACTACTTTGTTAATTTGCCTTACTATAATCGTACAGAATTACAAATTACCAATGTAAAAGGATCACAATTTTTAGAGCCATTATTTGAGTTTTCAGGAGCTTGTTTAGGTTGTGGAGAAACTCCTTATATTAAATTACTGACACAGTTGTATGGAGATAGTATTTTAATAGCAAACGCTACAGGATGCTCGTCTATTTATGGAGGTAATTTACCAACTACACCATATAAAACAAATAAATTTGGTAGAGGTCCTGCTTGGGCTAACTCATTATTTGAAGATAATGCAGAATTTGGTTTGGGTATGAAACTGGCGTTGTCCAAAAAGCAAGAAATAGCTGTTGACTTATTAAAATCATTAGAGTTGTTAGTTGGTAGCGAAATAGTAGAAGCCATTTTAAATAACCAAGAAGAAACGGAAGCACAAAAAGCTAAAAAGTTTGCCGATATTGAAATACTTAAAAAAACATTATCATATCTCGATAATGATGTCGATGCTGTAAAATTAAATCAATTGACTGAATATCTTCGTAAAAAAGCGGTTTGGATTCTTGGTGGCGATGGTTGGGCTTATGATATTGGTTATGGTGGTGTAGATCATGTACTTTCATCAGGTGAAGACATAAATATTATGGTGTTAGACACTGAAGTTTATTCAAATACTGGAGGGCAAACATCTAAAGCTACACCTTTGGGAGCAAGTGCCAAATTCTCAGTATCTGGAAAAAGAACAAGTAAAAAAAGTTTAGCACTTCAAGCCATTTCATACGAAAATGTATATGTCGCTCAAGTAGCAATGGGAGCAAAAGATTTGCAAACCCTTAAAGCTATTGAAGAAGCTGCAGCTTATCCAGGACCATCAATAATTATTGCCTATTCTCATTGTGGAGAACATGGTTATGACCTAAAACATGGAGTTACACAACAAGAAAAAGCTGTTGAAACAGGTTATTGGTCACTATTTAGATTTAACCCTTCTAAACCAAAAGGCAAAAAATTTAAGATGGATTCTAAAGCTCCAAGTGCACCTTTAAGTGATTTTATGTATAACGAAACACGATTCACTAGAGTGGTTAAAGATGATCCTAAATTAGGAGCAGAATTATTGAAACAAGCACAAGAAGAAGTAGAAACTAAATGGGAAAGATTACAGCTTTTTAGAAATATGTAAACAAAAACTAAATACAAATGGAAACTCAAGCTAACAAATTATTTTTTGATGCTGTTGAAAAACTAAATGAAGCCAATGAAGAGTTATTTAGACCAGAAGAAGACGTAGTAACTTATGCTATTTGTAAAAATGCACAGTTTGCTATTGAAAATTTTTTAAAAGGATTTCTTTTAAAAAATGAGATAGATACAAGTAGTTACAAAACAATTGAAGGTCTTTACGAACAATGTAAATCAATTAATAAAAAATTTGAAGAAATTGATTTATCAGAATTTGGCTGTAAATCGCATACATTAGATTCGAGGTATTGTAATGAAGTTTCAAAAGTTAGAAATTGTTATGAAATTGCCGATAATTTAGACACTTTTTTTAGGCGAGAAAAAATTATTAATTAAGAGCCTTTTACTTTTCAATGTTTATGACCTGTTCTATCTGTGGAGCATATTTTTTTATGGTCATTTCTACTCCAGTTTTTAATGTCATCTGGTTAACACTACATCCTACGCAAGCACCTTCAAGTTGAACTTTAACAATCTTATTATCTTCTATAGATAATAAAGAAATATTCCCACCGTCACTTTCTAAAAACGGACGAATTTCTTCTAAAGCCTTTTCAACATTAAGTCTTAATTGTTCACTTGTCATCTATTTTTGTTTAAGGTGTTCACGAAACTTTGTTTTGTTCACTTGTCATAGTTTACTCTTTTACTGCCGAACATCCAGCCATTGTTGTAATTTTAATTACTTCGGTTGGAGGCAAGTCATCATTACGTCTAACAACTTCTTGAACCACATTTTGCGTTAATTTCTCGAAAGCTTGCTCCAGTGGAGTTGCTGTTTGTAATGCTGCTGGACGACCAATATCTCCAGCTTCACGAATGCTTTGCACCAAAGGAATTTCTCCTAAAAAAGGAACTTGCAAGTCTTCGGCCAAATTCTTGGCACCTTCTTTTCCAAAGATATAATATTTATTATTTGGTAATTCTTCTGGTGTGAAAAACGCCATATTTTCTATAATTCCTAAAACAGGAACGTTTATGCTTTCTTGCTGAAACATAGCCACACCTTTTTTAGCATCTGCCAAAGCTACATTTTGAGGCGTACTTACTATAACAGCTCCAGTAATTGGAAGCGATTGCATAATACTTAAATGAATATCTCCTGTTCCTGGTGGTAAGTCTATAAAAAGAAAATCTAATTTCCCCCAATGTGCATCAAAAATCATTTGGTTTAAGGCTTTCGCTGCCATTGGACCACGCCAAACTACGGCTTGATCTGGTTGTGTAAAAAATCCGATTGAAAGAATCTTAACGTCATAGTTTTCAACAGGTTTCATTTTAAATTTTCCATCTATATTTACTGCAAGAGGTCGTTCTGATTCAACATCGAACATAATTGGGATTGATGGACCATAAATATCGGCATCTAAAACACCAACTTTAAATCCCATTTTTGCTAATGTTACTGCTAAATTTGCTGTAACAGTAGATTTACCAACGCCTCCTTTACCAGATGCAATGGCAATTATATTTTGAATTTCAGGAATTGGGTTTCCTTTAATCTCGTTTGTTGGTTTTGTTGGAGCATCAACTTTTACATTTACGGTTATTTTAGCCTTTTCGTAAACTATATCATGAATGGTTTTCATGATATCTACTTCAGTACGTTTTTTGGCTTGTAAAGTTGGATTGGTAATGGTTATATCTACAATAACCTCATCGCCAAAAGTAATTACATTTGTTACTGCACCACTCTCTACCATATTTTGTCCTTCTCCAGGAACTGTAATGGTTTTTAACGCTTTGAGTATATCTTGTTTGTTAGGTTTCATATTCGTTTCCTATAAAAATGGGAATCTGTTTAATGTTATATTTTTTAGCTTTTAAAATTGGTTTCTAAAAGACCTCAATTTTCATTGAGGTTAGTTCAGCTTTATATATAAAACAGAACTAATTTAGATTAATTCTAAAGAGCAAATATACTTAATTAAACTTGAAGTTGGAAGACAGAAGCTGGAAGTTTTCGATTTGTAAATTTTGCAAAAATTAGGAAATAATTGAAAGAAATCCCAAATCGTAAATCCCAAATCCCAAAAAACTATTAAACCTTTTTCTGTTAATAGAAATTACAATTCCTTCAATGGATTCCAAAACAGTTTTTCAAAATCTTGAATTTGGTTATCGATAACTGTAATCCCTTCACTTTCCAACAATTGCTGCATGAGGTTTGTGCCTTCAAAATGTTGTTTTCCGGTAAGTAAACCTTTTCTATTTACA
>QMOV01000093.1 GCA_003650305.1 Bacteroidota bacterium
GGTTAAAAAAGCAGTAGTGCTGTATTTTCCTATTCAAAAAATGGAAACATTTGAAGTTGGTATTTTTGAATATCATGATAAAATTCCGTTAAAAACAGGTTATGCAGAAAAAGGAATAAGAGTGGTTCCTCATGCTGTGGCTCGTCATGGTGCTTACATTTCTAGCGGAACGATTTTAATGCCCAGTTATGTTAATATTGGTGCTTATGTAGATGAAGGCACTATGGTAGATACTTGGGCAACAGTTGGCAGTTGTGCACAAATTGGCAAAAATGTACATCTTTCTGGTGGTGTTGGTATTGGTGGTGTTTTAGAACCTTTACAAGCCGCTCCAGTAATTATTGAAGATAATGCATTCATAGGTTCTCGTTGTATAGTAGTTGAAGGTATACATGTTGAAAAAGAAGCTGTTCTTGGTGCAAATGTTGTACTTACAGCATCTACAAAAATAATTGACGTTACAGGAGATAAACCTTTTGAAATGAAAGGACGAGTTCCTGCACGTTCTGTCGTAATTCCTGGTAGTTATACCAAAAAATTTCCTGCAGGAAGTTATAATGTTCCTTGTGCTTTAATTATTGGTAAACGCAAAGAAAGTACTAATAAAAAGACATCACTAAATGAAGCATTGCGTGAGTATGATGTTGCTGTGTAAACTTTAAAAATAACTTTATTTATTTTTATTGTTCTTTAACAATTCCAAACGGAGTCCTATAAATTTTTGTATCTCTTGTGTGTTTTCTAATAGAGCGATTTTTTTCAATCGATTCAGGTGTTTTATATCCTCTTTTATGATCTAAATGTACACAAACAGCATTGTACCTAATTTGTTTAGATTTTATTCCATAATTAAAAAGTCGTTCACCTATTTCCCTATCTTGACCACCATATTGCATTCTTTCATCAAATCCGTTAACTGCCAAAATATCTTTTTTCCAACCTGAAGCATTATGCCCATTCCAACTGGCATTAGTTGGTGTGAAAAAATTTAATACTTTAGACTTAAAACCTATTGCTGTTAGCTTATTGTTTTTAAATGATTTTTTCAATCCATTAGCTATTAACCAATGTTCATCAAAACAATTACCATTATTTATTTCATTTTTAGAAATGATTTTAGAAATATTCATTGTAAGCATGAAATATCCTCCTGAAAGAAAATAGCCTTTCTCTTTAAACTTATCATGGACTTCTAAAAAATCGGCTCTAGGAATACAATCTCCATCACTCATGACTATATAATCTGTTGTACAAGCTTCAATTGCCTTATTAAGAATTTTTGATTTTTGAAATCCATCATCCTCTTGCCAAACATGTATAATAGGAAAAAAAGCTTCTTTTTTAAAAGAATCTATTAAAGTTTTAGTATTGAATCCTGAACCATCATCAGCAATAACAATTTCAAAATCTTTAAACGTTTGAAAACTATAACCTAAAAGAACTTTTTCTAACCATTCTTCTGAATTATATGTACTTATTATGACTGATATTGTTGACATATTAGTTAAGAATTTAATTAGTCAAAAATAATCTATTTTTTCTCTCATTAAAAAAGATTATTATGTTTCATGTATTATTGAAATATAGCTATATACAATTTATTTATTCTTTATCTACAAGAATAATCATAAATGATATATTCAAATTATCATGCACTTAAATAGAGAACTATTCTAGATTAAATCTTTTATATTTGCCTTCACATGTTTTTATCAATATGAACATAATAAAAAAACTTACTTATGGTTTAATTAAGAAGTTAAAATTTCTTCCACCAGCATATTATATTAAAATCTATTACGAATATTACACTGATAAGAAATTAAATCTTAAAAACTCGATTGAGTTTAATGAAAAAATCCAATGGATAAAAGTCTTTTTTAAGCCAGATATTCTTACAAAACTAGTTGACAAATATGAAGTAAGATCTTATGTGAAAGATAAAATTGGAGAGGAATATTTAAACCCAATGCTAGCAGTTTACCAAAGTTATGATGAAATAGACTTTGAAAAACTCCCTAATCAATTTGTAATAAAAGGAACACATGGTTGTAATTACAATTTAATAGTAAAAAACAAAGAAGAACTCAATAAAAAAGAAGCTAAACGATTAATTAAAAAATGGCTAAGTCGTAATTATTATTATAGCTCAGGACTAGAATGGGCATATAAAAATGTACCTCCAAGAGTTATTATAGAAAACTTCATGAAAGAAGAGGGTAAGAATAATTTAAATGATTATAAAATTTATTGTTTCAATGGGCAACCTACTTTATTCCATATTGATGTTGATACTGACAAGAATAATTATCGTTGTTTTTATGATCTCGATTGGCAAAAATTACCTTATTTAAAAGGAAAACTAAAAATGTATTCTGGAGAATTTAAAAAACCTGCAAATCTAGATGAAATGATTGAACTAGCTAAAGTTTTATCTGAACCATTTCCTTTTGTTAGAGTTGATTTTTATTTAGTTAATGGTAAAACAATTTTTGGTGAACTCACTTTTTATCCTGGAGATGGAAGGACTGAATTTAAACCTGACGATGTGAATAAAGTAATTGGAGATTACTTAAATTTGCCGTCTATTCCAAATCATAAATCTTTCATAGATTCAATTTAAACTTCTTATGAATAGACTAACAGCAATAATTCCTGCAGGAAATGAAATTCATAATATAGAAGATGTTATTGCCTCAGTTAGTTTTGCTGATGAAATTTTAGTAGCAGATAGTTATAGTACTGATGGTACTTTTGAAAAAGCTACAGAGTTGGCAACTAAAGTTATTCGTAGAGAATATCAATATTCTGCATCTCAAAAAAATTGGGCAATACCACAAGCTAAACATGAATGGATTTTAATTGTTGATGCAGATGAGCGTGTTACTCCAGAATTAAAAGCAGAAATTATCGAAACACTTAATAACCCAAATGATAATGTAGTTGCCTATTGGATTGGACGGAATAACCATTTTCTGGGGAAACGTGTAAACTATAGTGGTTGGAGAAACGATGTTGTTATAAGGTTATTTAAAAGAGATTATTGCAAATATGAAGATAAGCATGTGCATGCCGAAATTATTGCTAATGGTAATATCGATAAATTAACAGAAAAACTATATCATAACACTTATACAACATTCGATAAATATTTAGAGAAAATGAATCGTTATGCTTGGTGGCAAGCTAAAGATTATGATAAAAAAACAGGAAAACTCACACCTTATCATTTTGTAATTAAACCTTTTTGGGGATTTTTTAAGCACTACATTATACAAAGTGGATTTCGAGATGGTGTTGTTGGGTTAACTATTGGTTACATACAAGGATATGTAATTTTTATGCGCTATGTAAAGCTTTGGTTACTCCGAAAAGGACGAGAATAATATTATTTAAAATTTAAATAAACTTTTCAAACGTTTCTTTCTTTCAATTTTATTTCGAAAGGATTTTGTTGATTTCCACATCAAGTTAAAAACTATATCATAATCTTTATTAATACATTTGGCATACTCATCACTCATTACCTCAACCATAGATTCATGCTTAGTAAGCCTAGAAAAGTTTTTAATTCTAACAACAAAATCCATAGTTTCAAAATGCATTCTATTTAAATCTACTAAATAAAATTTATAATCACCATTATTCAATTTAATTAGAGTATTGCCTGGAGAATGGTCTAAAAAATGTATTCCCTTTTCATGCAAATTAAAAGTAAATCTTATAAAAGCTCTAAGGATTTTTTCATGATCAGGATAATCAAAATCTTTAATCAATTCACGATATGTTAAATCATATTCAAGCTGTTTACTAATATAATAACTGCGCTTAAAAAAAAATATTGAAGAACTTTCGTAATATGCAACTGGTTGTGGTGTACCAATCCCAAATTTTAATAGCTTAATTGCATGTTCAAAAGAACGTTGTGCCTTACTTTTTCGAAAGCATTTGTAAACAATTTGGTTTATTAAGTTGGGGATTTTAAAAGATTTTATGTTTAGAATTTCATTATTTAACCGAAATAATTTTAACTTATTTCTTTCATCCTTAATCTGTTCTCCAGAACTATCATAAGCTTCAATAAAGCTATTAATCTCAAATTCAAAATCTTTGTATTTAGCGTCAAACACTTTCTTCATGCAGCAATATTACAAAGTTTTAAGACAATGTAGAAAACTAATCTTAAATTTGCACTCAAAATCTTTCGATTATTTTATGCAAACCGAAATCAACAATACTACAAATATCTTAAAGCAAGGAGGGATAATATTGTATCCAACAGATACTGTTTGGGGTATTGGCTGTGATGCTACTAACTTTGAAGCTGTTGAAAAAATATTTCAACTCAAACAACGTGTAGAAACCAAAAGTATGATTTGTCTAGTAAGCGATCTAAAAATGTTAAATCACTATATCCAAGACATTCCAGAAGCTGCTTACAACATTTTAAAATATGCAGTAAAACCAACTACAATAATCTACGATAAGCCCATACGAGTTACCGAAAACTTAATAGCAAACGATAATACACTCGCCATTAGAGTTGTAAAAGATGGTTTTTGTAATGGACTTATAAGAAAATTAAAAAAACCTATTGTTTCTACTTCTGCTAATATTAGTGACAAACCAACTCCAAAATCGTTTAAAGAAATAAGCCAAGAGATTATTAAAGGTGTGGACTATGTTGTAAATTTGCCAAGCGAAAAAAGTGAAGCAAAACCATCATCAATTATTAAATTATCAAACGATGGAAAAGTAACAGTAATAAGAAAATAATAAGTCACGAATACACAAATAAATGTCTAAAAATTATTTATAAAGAAGAAAGCTATGCTATAATTGGAGCTTTGTTTGATGTATATAATAATTTGGGAAGTGGGTTTGCTGAAATAGTTTATAAAGACGCTTTGGAATACGAATTTAAAATTAGAAAAATTCCTTTTCAAAGAGAAAAAGAGTTTGTTGTAAATTATAAAGAGATTGTATTGAAACACAAATTTTATGCAGATTTTGTGATTTTTGATAAAATTATTTTAGAAATCAAATCAGTTGAAAATCTTAATGACAAGCATATAGCCCAATGTTTAAATTATTTAAAAGTATCGAAATATAAATTGGCAATTTTAGCTAATTTTCATAAAGATTTGTTAGACCATAAAAGAATAGTTTTATAAAAAAAATCCTTTTGATTGGGTTACTAAAAATAAATACATGCATAAGCAAAAACAAATATTAGTGTATTCGTGGCAAAAGAAAAAATGAACTACAAAGAAGCATTACAACATCCTATATTTAAGATTATATCAAAGTCTGCAAAAGAACTCCAACTTGATGCTTATGTTATTGGTGGTTTTGTCCGTGATTATATTTTAGAAAGAGGTATTCATAAGGATATTGATGTTGTTGCTATTGGTAGCGGAATTGACCTCGCTAAACAAGTAGCTAAAAACCTGCCTGACAATCCAAAAGTACAAGTATTTAAAACTTATGGCACTGCAATGCTACGCTTTGAAGATATTGAAATTGAATTTGTTGGAGCAAGAAAAGAATCTTATAAAAAAGACAGTAGAAATCCAGTAGTTGAAAACGGGACGCTTCAAGACGACCAAAACCGTCGAGATTTTACTATTAATGCATTGGCTTTAGATTTAAGCGAAGATAACTTTGGTGATTTGTTAGATCCTTTTAATGGGATAAAAGATTTAGAAAATAAAACAATTCGAACACCATTAAATCCAGACATTACATATAGTGACGATCCTTTACGAATGATGAGAGCAATTCGATTTGCAACACAACTTCATTTTAATATTGAAGAAAAATCACTTGAAGCAATTACTAAAAATAATCACAGAATTGAGATAATAACAAAAGAACGTATTGTAGTAGAACTAAATAAAATTCTAGAAAGTAAAATACCTTCTGTTGGATTCCTACTTTTAGAACAAACAGGTTTATTAGAGTTAATACTACCTGAATTAACTGCACTTAAAGGTATCGACGAAGTTGAAGGACAACGACATAAAGATAATTTTTATCACACTTTAGAAGTTGTAGATAATATATCTGAAAAAACAGATAATTTATGGTTACGTTGGGCAGGCTTATTACACGACATTGGAAAAGCACCAACCAAAAAGTTTAATAAAAAAAATGGGTGGACGTTTCATGGTCACGAATTTGAAGGATCCAAAATGGTATTTCACTTATTCAAACGTTTAAAAATGCCATTGAATGATAAAATGAAATTTGTTCAAAAATTGGTATTTATGAGTTCGCGTCCAATTGCACTAGCTCAAGATGTTACAGATTCTGCAGTACGTCGTTTAGTCTTTGATGCTGGAGATTATGTAGATGATCTTATGACGCTTTGCGAAGCAGACATCACTACAAAGAATCATAAGAAATTTAATAAATACCATAATAATTTTAAGATGGTTCGTCAAAAAATAGTAGAAGTTGAAGCACGCGACCATGTTCGTAATTTTCAACCACCAGTTTCAGGCGAAGAAATTATGAAAACCTTTAATTTAAAACCATCAAAAGAAATTGGCTTAATTAAGTATGCAATTAAAGAAGCCATTTTAGAAGGTATTATCCCAAATGAACATGAAGCAGCTTTTCAATTAATGCTTGCAGAAGGTGAAAAACTAGGATTAAAACGCAATGCAAAAAGATAATAAAAAAGTAATTTATTGGCTATTAACTGGTTGCTTCCTCGTTTTTATAATGGTCGTTATTGGTGGTATTACAAGACTAACTCATTCTGGCTTATCAATTTCAAATTACAAACTCATTTCTGGGACAATTCCACCTTTAAACGAAACCGAATGGCAAGCCGCTTTCAACCTGTATAAACAATACCCAGAATATCAAAAACTAAACACTCATTTTTCTCTTGAAGATTTTAAAGACATTTACTTTTGGGAATGGCTGCATCGTTTTATTGGCAGACTTATTGGCTTAGTATTTTTTATACCTTTTCTGTACTTTTTAATTAAAAAACAGCTCACAAAGTCAACCATAAAAAAATCCATCATTCTACTTGGTTTAGGAGCCTTTCAAGGATTTTTGGGTTGGTATATGGTAAAAAGTGGTTTGGTAGATAGACCAGATGTAAGCCATTATAGACTCGCAGTACATTTAACTGTTGCTTTTATAACGTTTGCATATACATTTTGGGTGGCTTTAGATTTAATGTTTCCTAATAAAAAGCAAATCAATAAAAGCTTCAGAAAATTAGTAAGAATTGGTTTAACTGTATTAATTCTACAAATTATTTATGGTGCTTTTGTTGCTGGTTTAGATGCTGGATTTATTCATAACCATTGGCCAATGATGAACGAAGGTAAGTTTATGCACGAAACAGTTTATATTGAACAAAACCCATTGTATAAAAATTTTATAGAAGGTAAAAGTGGTGTGCAGTTTGTTCATAGAATTTTAGCTTATATTGTTACCATTTTTGTTTTTATAATTTGGTATAAGACCAAAAAAATGAATCTTACAAAATATCAACTAATAGGTGTGAATTCTTTATCAATAATAGTAGTTGTCCAATTTTTATTAGGTGTATTTACCATTTTATTTCAGGTTCCTGTTTGGCTTGGAGTAGCACATCAAGTTGGTGCTTTTTTCTTATTAAGTAGTATGATATTTGTTTTACATCGTTTCAGTAAATAAATCAAAAAAAACATACCTTTGCAGTATAATTATTCGCTATGATTTATAGATTTAGAGTTATACTTGACAATGATACTGATGACGATATATTTCGCGATTTAGAAATTCGTGAAACAGATACTCTTGAAGATTTACAAAACATTATTACGCAATCATTTGGATTCGATGGTACAGAAATGGCTTCGTTTTACAGAAGTGACGACGAATGGAATCAAGGCGAAGAAATCTCTTTGTTCGATATGAGTGAAGGTATAAACGCTGTAAACTTAATGAGTGAAACTATTTTGGAAGATGTTATTAACGAAGCAAATACCAAACTTATTTATGTTTACGATTTCTTAAATATGTGGACGTTTTATGTTGAATTAGCTGAAATTGTAGAAGAAAACCAAGGAACAGATTATCCAAACCTCATGTTTGTTCAAGGTCAAATTCCAGATGAAGCACCAGAAAAATCTTTTGAAGCAGAAGAATCGGAAAACTTTGATGATTTTGAAAGCGATTTGGGTGTAGATGGTTATGAGGGTTTAGACTTCGACGAAAACTGGAATTAATTTCTTACCCCATCTTAACATTATAATTTGTTTATTGCAGTTTGTAACATTTTCACAAGCCCATCGTCTTACATTTATAATCAACCAAAAACATATATCTTGGAGTCAATTCTAACAATTAATAACCTTACTAAAAAATACGGTTATATAACTGCTGTAAAAAACCTTTCGTTTAATATTGAAAAAGGTAATATTTATGGTATTCTTGGACCTAATGGAAGCGGAAAATCTACAACCCTAGGAGTTGTTTTAAATGTAGTAAACAAAACTAGCGGAGATTTTTCATGGTACGATGGAAAACTTTCTACACATGAAGCGCTTAAAAAAGTTGGCGCTATTATAGAACGACCTAATTTTTATCCATACATGTCTGCTTACCAAAATTTAAAATTGGTCTGCAAAATAAAAGGAGTGGATTTTTCTAAAATAGATGAAAAACTCGATATTGTTGATTTACTAGACAGAAGAGATCATAAGTTTAAAACATTTTCTCTGGGTATGAAACAACGTTTGGCAATAGCTTCGGCATTGCTTAACGATCCTGAAATATTAATTCTTGACGAACCTACAAACGGTCTAGACCCTCAAGGCATCCATCAGGTTAGAGAAATTATTAAAGAAATTGCTGATAAAGGCACCACTATTTTACTGGCTTCTCACCTTCTGGACGAAGTAGAAAAAGTATGTACTCATGTAGTTGTGCTTCGCAAAGGAGAAAAATTATATTCAGGTAGAGTAGATGAAATGATTTCCAGTCATGGTTTTTTCGAATTAAAAGCAGATAAACAAGACGAGTTAATTAAAATCCTAGAAAACGATAATACTTTTGGAAAGCTTAAAATTGAAGATGGCTTA
>QMOV01000094.1 GCA_003650305.1 Bacteroidota bacterium
TTATTGTTTTTAGTTAATAATAATTTTTATAAATAATTCCATTGTAACAAGAGCCCAACTGAATAAATATTATCAATCGAATTTATATTCGCTTGAAACTTAAATCCGATTGAAAATTTATCTCCTGTTTTAAATCTCAATTTTGTGACCAATGGAATTCCTATCGGGATGAGTTTAGTATTTCTAGAGTCATTGCGAAAGAAAAGACCAATCCCAGCATGAGTATCAACAAATAGCCATTTTTTTAATTTAAACTCCCTACCATACAAAATATTCAATTGATTGTAACTGGTAGCTCTCCCAAAAAATGCTATTTCAGATCCTGTTGTTGCCGAAAATGTAAAAATGTTTTTATTTACAGCATAACTTAAGTCACCTGTTATTGCTACACCTCCTGAAAATTCATTAAAAAAAACTTCAATTGGTGTAATAGAAAATGAATGGAATGATAATTTATCCTTTTGAGCCTTATTTTGCGCAAATACTATAATGCACATTAAATACATCGAAATACTAATTAATGTTTTACTCACCATAATTAAACTTGTATTATGGAGTTCGTGATTTTTGTTAGAAAATTTCATAATTTATTGGTTTTAGTTAATAATAATTTTATAGATTATATATTAGCCCTTAAGCAGCCGCTGGAATTTTTTTAATCTCATTATTAGTTAATTTATCTTTTATAAATTCAGGTAATATTTTATCTACAATCATAAAACACTTATTTACTAAACCAGGAATAATAAGCTTCTTACCTTCTAACATTCCATCAATAGATATTTTAGCAGCTACTTCAGGACTCAATACAGATTTTTGAGTTATCCAGCTACATATTCGGTTTTGATAACACAATCTTGTAGTTGTATTTAATCCACCAGGGCAAACTGTTGTAACAGATATATTGTCTTTTTTTAATTCTTTTCTTAAACTTTTTGAAAATGAAAGCAAATAGGCCTTTGTACCACCATAAACTTGCTTTTTGGGAAGTGCAAAGAAACTTGCCATACTGCTCACATTTAAAATTCCCGCTGGAGTATTGCTCTTAAGATTTTTTAGTAATAGTCTAATTAGTAATGTTGGTGCAGTAACATTAACTTCGATCTGTTTTAAAATGAATAGATCAGTTAATTCATCAAAATAACCTCTGCTAAGAACACCTGCGTTGTTTACCAAATATTTTATTTGAATATTATTATCTTTTATATAATCTGCGATTATATAATAACTATCAGTGATACTTAAATCTGCTTCTAAACAGACTACATCAATGTTGAAATTATTTTTAATAAAATTTGATAATTCATTCAGCCCAGAGTTTGGTAATGCTACCAAAACAAGATTCATTTTTCTGTGTGCAAATTCTAAAGCCATGGCTTTTCCAAAACCTCTACTTGCTCCTGTAATTAGTGTATAAAAATTTTTCATGACATTTATTTAGATAAATAATTAATTGTTTGTTTTAATCCACTGTTTAATGGTGTTACTTTATAGTTTAACTCAATAATAGCTTTTCGTGAAGAAGCACTTCTATTGGTAAATAATGAGTCTAATACTTTTGGTGTAAGCGCAGAGTTTTTACCAATAATCCAATTTAGGTCTGAGACAAAAGCTATACCTCTTTTTATCAGGTCATAATTGATTTTGAATATTGAAATTTTACTGTTTGAAATATTAATAATCTTTTTAAACAATCCATTATAGTCAGTATTTTCTCCACCAATGATGTATTTTTCTCCTGTTTTACCTTTTTCCATAGCAAGTAATTCAGCATTTACAACATCATCTATATAAACATAGTTGGCCTCCACATCAAGTTTTGCAGGCACATATAGAAATTTATCTTTAATTATTTTTGATATAATTGTATTTACACCATTCGAATACGTTTTCAATCCAGGACCATAAACTCTGGTAACATTTAATATCGTACATGAAAGTCCTTTTTTTACATAATCTGAAACTACTTCTTCAGACATGGATTTTGTAAGTTCATAATCGTTAGAAAAAGATTCAAGTCTAGGTTGCTGTTCTGTTATTGGAACATGAAATAATGCAGGTCCAAATACAGATAATGTGCTTGTATAGATTACTTTCTTCACGTTTTTTTCTAATGATGCTTTTAACACATTAGTAGTTCCTACAACATTTGTTTCATAAAAATCATCAATCTTATTACATTTTAAATTGGTGTAAGCTGCAGTATGAAAAACATAATCACAATCTACAATAGCCTCTTGAATCGATTCATAATCGCATATATCTCCTTTAAAAGTTGTAATATTTTTATGTTTTGGAATTTTGGTTGAATCCAGATCTCTTACTAGGGCATTAACCTCGTAATTTTGATTTGCTAATTTAAGAGCTAATTGATGTCCTATATATCCTGTTGCGCCTGTTAAAAAAACTTTCATGACTTATTTGTTTTAAGAGTTAAATATTTAAACATCGAAACTTCATAAACTCCAGATAATGTAATGTGGATTATAAATGCTGCCCAAATGTTATTAGTGAAATAGCTAAAGAGACATAAGACAATTCCAAAAGGAATAGCTCCTAATATTTCAGCTTTTGAATCAAAAATATGTATCAACACATAGAGTGAAGTACATATTATTATGGCTGTTAAAAGACCATTTGTTTCTATTAATGTAAAAAGTAAAACTCCTCTAAAAAAGAACTCATAAGCGAATAAGAAAACCACTCGAATTAAAAAATATTTCCATCCTTGTGTATGATCATACTGAGATCTTTCAGTTTTGTTTTTGAGATTCTTTTTTACCGATTTAAAGGCCAATAATCCCGAAATAAAGATTACCACAAGAATTAACAATAAAATGTTTAATTCAGGAATCTCAAAAGTGGTGATTAGGTATCTATATTCTGGAGTAATTAGATAAAATATAACTCCAAATAATATGATTCCTAAAACATGCTTAAGGTTTATAAGTATTAGGCCTTTCTTAATCAATAAAGCCTCTTCAATATTTTGAATCTTTAAATTTTTATAAGCATAACTTATTATGAAGTAAACGATAAAACTAACTGCAATTAAATAATATGTTTGTGTTGGATTTTCCATTATATCTAAATTTGGATTAGTTTAACCTTGTAAAATGAACCAACAACGTCTATCGTTGTGCATTTCCCATTCTCATAATGATAAATACTTGTACTCTTATTAGGTAAAACAACCTTGTACTTCCCTTTTCCAAAAGGAGTAATATTTACCATCTTTTTATACTTGTCTGAAAATATTTCTTGAATACCTACTGGTTCAAAAAAGAAAAGAGTTACCAGATTGCTATTAATAATATTAAAATCAAGAACTTCATTTTTATTCTTTTCCTTTAAGAAGTATTTGCCATCAACTAATGATAGTGACTGATTTAATTTTACCTTATTATTTAATTTGCGGTATAGTGAAGAGTAAATTAATGTGTCACTTTTATAAATATATTTTTCTATTCCTATGACATTAAAATTGAATATGACTTTAGCCTTTACTTCAGAATTTATAATGTAAGTTGTGGTTTCATCTATAGATGTCTTTTCTATATCTATAAATCCAATACTGGAATTCTTTTTTATTACACTAAATGAAATTTTTTCAACATCGGCAACAGCATCTGCATTATCAGGGCTGGTATTTGATAGTAAAAAAAACGGAATGATATATTTAATTTTAAATAACTGCCTTTTCAATACAGCTACTATTTCAAAAGAAGGAGATCTCTTGAAAACTTTTTTTAACGTGTATATTAAAAGCATTATTAACATGACTGTATTTTTTAGTTTATTTTTTTGATTATAGTAGTATTACCATTTTAATGTCATTAATATTTAAAAGCATTTTCTTCATTTTTCCTTTTATACTTTCTATCCCAAAAAACTTACCTGCTTCTATTCCAATTTTTTTAAGTTTTAAAATCTTGTTCCCATTGGTTAAAACTTCTACAGTTTTCTCTTCCTTAATGGCTTGATTTAGTGTATCCGATTTTGCTTTGTACGCTTTTAACATGGAGCAACTTGGTATAGACCAGAACATTATTATCATTGGGCTTGAGTTGTTTTTTGAAGTTTTCATGAGATACATTTTTTATTTTATACTACAAATCTACTTTGCGATATTTGATAATCATTTGACCAAAATGCTGAAAAATTGAACTTTATTTTGTACTTTTTACAAATCCAAAGACTTTCCTGCTTGTAATTTTTCAAAAAATGCAAGAGCAATTCATGAAGTATTTAAAGGCTAAAACACAAGACAATACTTCGTTTGTTGAAGAAATAGCATCAGTTTTAGATATAGGTTATGATGCAGCATATAGACGCATTAACAATAAAACAAACCTCTCACTTGAGGAAAGTGTAATTTTAGCAAGGCACTATAAGGTTTCTCTAAATAAATTGTTTGAAGTTGGAAGCCCTAATACTATCATAGCAGAATTACCACCTCAACCAAAAGATGAGCTCGGTCTAGAAATGTTTTTTAAAGTTTCATTGAGTAATATTTTACCATTAACTCAACTTAAAAGCTCTGAAATGATCTATTCAGCTAAAGATATACCACTCTTTCATACCTTGAATGACTCTTTATTAACTCGCTATAAAATGTATGTGTGGCTCAAAGATGTTAATTCAGAAATGGCAGAAAGTAAAATAACTTTTGATGAATGGATAAAAAACATTCCTGAATCATTATTACAAAGTGCATACGATTTGGCTAATGTTTATAAATATGTCAATATCACTTCAATCTGGAACGAAACTACTTTAACTGGGTCTTTACAACAAGTGCTATATTACTTTGAAGCTGGATTAGTATCTAAAGACTTAGCCATTAAGGTATGTGAAGACATAGATACTATTGTGGATAAGGTGGAACAACAAACTATTAAGCAGAGTTTAAGTGGTGCAAAAAGTGAAAAATATTATCATTTATATAGATGTGACCTACATACACTACACAATACTATTATGGTTGCAACTAAAGATAAAAAAGTATTTTTTGCTCCTTTTACCGTACTCACTTATATGAAGGTGGAACATCCCGAAACTTGTAATCTAATGTACGATTTTCTTCAAAAAATGATGCGAAATTCAAAACTTTTAGCAACTGCTGGAGAGCGTGATAGAACCTTATTTTTTAATAAAATTCATCAAAAAATTCAAATTACTAAAGAACGAATTAAAATGGATGATAAAATGGCATTTATATAGATTTTCAATCCTTTTTGTAACATTTCGCCTAAAATTTACGTATAACCATAAGACACGTGTATCAATCCCTCTAAAAACATAATAGGAGAACTTTAAATGAGACAACTTAAAATTACCAAGCAGGTTACAAATAGAGAAACTGCTTCATTAGATAAATATCTTCAAGAAATAGGAAAAGTTGACCTTATTACTGCCGATGAAGAAGTAGAATTAGCACAACGTATAAAAGCAGGAGACCAATTAGCATTAGAAAAGTTGACGAAAGCTAATTTACGTTTCGTAGTTTCAGTTGCAAAACAATACCAAAATCAAGGTTTAACCTTACCAGATTTAATTAATGAAGGTAATTTAGGTTTAATTAAAGCAGCGCAACGCTTTGATGAAACTCGTGGTTTTAAATTTATATCTTACGCTGTTTGGTGGATTCGTCAATCGATTCTTCAAGCATTAGCAGAGCAATCTCGTATTGTTCGCTTACCTTTAAATAAAATTGGTTCTATTAATAAAATTAATAAAACCTATGCGTTTTTAGAGCAATCTCATGAGCGTCCACCAAGTGCTGAAGAAATTGCAAAAGAATTGGATATGACGATTAATGACGTTAAGGAATCTATGAAAAATTCTGGTCGTCACGTATCAATGGATGCTCCTTTAGTAGAAGGAGAAGATTCTAACCTTTACGATGTATTACGAAGTGGCGAATCTCCAAATCCAGATAGAGATTTATTACATGAATCCTTACGTACTGAAATTGAAAGAGCACTAGATACATTAACACCTCGTGAAGCAGATGTTATTCGTTTGTATTTTGGATTAGGAAACCAACATCCTATGACATTAGAAGAAATTGGAGAAACCTTCGATTTAACTCGTGAGCGTGTTAGACAAATTAAAGAAAAAGCAATACGAAGACTTAAACATACATCTCGTAGTAAAATATTAAAAACTTATTTAGGATAATTGTATATTTACGACTAAATAAAAGTAACAAACAGTTACACATAACTGTTCGTTTTTTGATTGATGAAAGAACCCTTGGCTGATTACCGAGGGTTCGTTTTTTTGGCCTCTCCCTAAATCCCTCTCCAAAGGAAAGGGACTTTTAACTATATTTGCTAAAATTCTACAACATATACTAATGAGTAAATTAATTGCACCTTCAATTTTAGCTGCCGATTTTGGCAACCTGCAACGCGATATAGAAATGGTTAATAATAGTGAAGCCGATTGGTTTCATATAGATATAATGGATGGTGTTTTCGTGCCTAATATCTCTTTTGGAATGCCCGTTTTAAAAGCTATTTCTAAACATGCCAATAAAACTATTGATGTACATTTAATGATTGTAGATCCAGATAGATACATTAAATCATTTGCCGAATTAGGAAGTAATATATTAACTGTGCATTATGAAGCTTGTACTCATTTACATCGAACTTTACAAGCCATAAAGACCGAAGGCATGAAAGCTGGAGTTGCTCTTAATCCACACACAAGCATTAATGTTTTAGAAGATACTATAAATGACATTGATTTAGTGTGTATAATGAGTGTTAACCCTGGATTTGGTGGACAAAGTTTTATTGAAAATACATACGATAAAGTGAAACAACTTAACGATTTAATAACTCGTAAAGGTGCTTCCACCTTAATCGAAATTGATGGAGGCGTCACCAATAAAAATGCTAAAGCTTTGGTAAATGCAGGAGCAGATGTACTTGTTGCTGGTAGTTTTGTGTTTAGAAGTGAAAATCAGCCAAATACAATCAAAGACTTAAAAGCAATAGCTAATTCATAATAAATATTTAAAACTGTTCTAACAAATAATTTATTAAATCGGTTGTAGTCACTATTCCGACTAAATTTCCTTTTTCTGCAACTGGAATAGCATGAAATTCTTTTTTTGACAAAATCTCTGCAACTTCTTTAATTGAGGCAGAAGATGACACACTTATTAGATTTTTAGCCATAACTTGACCAATGGTAAACATATTATAAACAACAGCATCTACAGTTTCTTCTTCTTCATCTACAGCATCTGCAAAACTAATACGCAGCAAATCGGTATAACTTAACATTCCAATTATCTTTTCTCCGTTTACAACTGGAATATGTCTTATATGGTGAGATTTAAACAAATGTTCTGCTAATTCTAAACTATCAGACTTACTTAAGGTAATTACATCTTTAGTCATTATTGCCGAAACAGGTTTTCTTTTAATCATAACCTTAACGTTTAATATTCATCATTAAAGATAATTGTTGAAATGAAAAAAAATTATGATAAAAGTCATGTAAGATAATTTGATTAATAATCAAATCAATATCCAGCAAAATTAAAGTTAAGCATTTGTTTTACTTTAGAATAGACAACTGGAAATTGAGCTTTAAACTCATTAGGTGATTCTATAAAAGTTTCTACAATTACTGCAATAAATTCATACTGATTAGAATAGGCATAATCTCTAAAATATTCAGATTTGGTTAGCTTTTGTTTTAGTACATCATTTTTTGTTAAAAGATTCATCAGTTCATTAAACGTATCCTGAAAAATATTTGAACTCACATCATGTTCTTTACGTGTATTAAAATGAATTGCGTGTGCAAACTCATGAATTCCTAAATTTATATTATCATGAGGTATTTTGAACCCCTTTTTAAAGTCTTTCCAAGACAACACAATCGTTTTTAATCTTGGATTAAATTCTCCCTTATGATAATCTTTATTAGCAACCGAAAAAAAAGCCTCTGGATAAATAAATATTTTATTAATTAGTCCTATATAAAAATTACGAAACCCAAAAGTTAACATTATTGCTGTAGCCGAAACAAGAACTTTAACCTCGTCTGTTATTACTAATCCTTCTCTCCCTATAAAATCTTTATCTTTTATAAATGAAGCCACACGATGCTCAAAATAACGCTGTTCTTGTTTAGTTAATTTTTTATAAAAATGAAAATGCTGCTTTAAAATAGATTGTTGTTTTTGTGTGAGTTTTCTTAAGAACAAATACTTATGAATAAATAGAGGCTTCTTATTTTTCATCACGTAGCCTATCTCTATTGTTCTAATACCAAAATAAATAAAAATCATTGCAAATGCCAAAGCAAAAATTGCTAAAAGCACTTTACTGCCTATTGAAAATTGTTCTGTAATAAAGGCTAATGGCATTATTTAATATTTTTATTAATCTAAATAGTGAAGGATTTATTTAGGACTATATAAATATAATAAAAAGAGGGAGAAATTATTTTTTGTCTGAAGCAAGATTAATTCGCTTTGCTCGTTTTTCCCACAGAGCTTCGCTTTGAGAATAAAAAACCCATACTTATAAATTCAAACTAAAACATTAATTCTTGTATGTTTTAGGAATTAACTCACTTCGCTCCTTTTTCCCTCAAAGCTTCGCTTTGAAAATAAAAAACCCACACTTATAAATTCAAGCAAGCTTACTCTTATTTAAATCATGAATCGTTAAGGATTAATTCGCTTCGCTAATTTTTCCCTCAAAGCTCAGCTTTGAAAATTAAAAACCCACGCTTTTAAATTCAAGCAAGCTTGATTTAACGCATGGGTTTTTTATGTATTCGTGACCACGGAGGGATTCAAACCCCCGACCGCTGGAGCCGAAATCCAGTGCTCTATTCAGCTGAGCTACGTGGCCAATTCTGTTATAATAATTTAGCTTTGACAATAGTAGATATTGTTTTACCATCTGCTTTTCCAGCAAGTTCTTTGCTCACAATTCCCATAACTTTTCCCATATCTTTCATTCCGTTTGCTCCAAGTTTTTCGATAGTTGAAATCACAA
>QMOV01000095.1 GCA_003650305.1 Bacteroidota bacterium
ACTATGGGAATGGATAGTATAACTTCATTAAAAAATGAACCTCAAGTTCATTAAAGTTTTTTGTTAAGTTTTCTTTAAATTTTACGTCTTATTAATAATACCAATTATTGTATTATGAAAAGACTAATTATAATTCTTGTGTTCGTTTTTAGTATTAATAGTATTTCGTCTCAAGAAATGGATAATTATCAATTAAACGAAATCTTTACAACTATAAGTGATACTATTCAAGGAAAAAATAGCCGATGACTATTTGTTATAAATGATGTTATGTTTATATGCATAACAGATACAGCACATAATCGTATGCGTATCATTTCACCAATTACAGAGTCAATCAACTTGGATGAAGATAAAAAAACATTAATGTTATTAGCTAATTTTCATACAGCATTAGATGTAAAATACGCTATTTCTGATAATATCTTATGGTCAGTTTTTATTCATCCCTTAAAAGAACTTACTACTTCACAAGTGAAAAATGCTATAAGCCAAGTATATTCAGCTAATGTTACTTTTGGATCGACTTACACAAGTACTGATTTAGTGTTTCCTGGAAAAGAAAAAGGAGAAAAAAAAACAGATAAAAAAAGATAATTTCAAGAAGAAAACTTAGTTAATAATAAAGAAAGCTCAAAACTAATTTTTAAATACCAATGAAAATGTGGTATAAACACCTGCCTCCGAATTTACTAACAAATTTCCATTATGCTTTTTTAGGATGTTCTTTGAAAGACTTAATCCAATCCCAGAACCATTTTTTTTGGTAGTATAAAAAGGAATAAATATCTGACTTAGTATTTTCTCTTCAATACCCTGACCATTATCAGTTACAAAAAGAATGGTTTTATCTATTTCAACTAAACAGCTCATTTTTATAATTGGATTTTTTCTTCCTTTTAATGCATGAACACTATTATTAATTAAATTAATCAAGACCTGTTCTATAAGCTTGGTATCTGCATTTATTGTAGCATTAGCAGGCATAGCCAATAGCTTTAATTCAATATTAGCTTCATCTGTTAATGGCTTCATCAACAACTCTATAGACGACAAAAATTGTTTAACATTGATTTTATTAAATTGAGGTATCGGTACATTGGAAATTGTTCTATAGTCAGCAACAAATCCTAGTAAACCATCCGAACGTTTTTTAATTGTAGAAGCAGCAATATTAATATCTTTTATATCATCTTGAGACATGCCTTGAAGATTTAAAAGATATCCCTTATCATCTTCAGTAATTGATTTAATAGTAGAAGCAAGCGAGCTAACTGGAGTAAATGAATTTAACATTTCATGCGCCAATATTCTTATCACATTATGCCAAGCTTCAACTTCTTTCTGCTCAATTTCTGATCGTATATCTTGAAATGTAAAGATGAGATAAGGTGCGTTTAGTAATTGTATATCAATAACTTCCAGAGATAATTGTTTTCTTTCTGTTTCATCACCAAAATCAACTAATGCTTTGCCTCCATTAGTAATTTTTAGTATTTCACTTACAAGCCAAGGAACATGATTTGCCAAACGATGCCAGTATTTATGCTGTGGTATTTGAAGTATCTTACAGGCAGCTTTATTTAAGAATAGAATTTCGGCATCAGATGTCTCAGTGAATAAATCTTCTTTTTTGATTGATATTATACCTAAGTTAACATGCTCTAATATGTATTTGAAATATGCATATTGTGCTTCCTTTTCTATTTTATTTCTTTTAAATATTTTTATGATTAAATTAAAATCATCATAGACTTTTGCAAAAGAGTCACCTTTTTTTGTTGGAGAAAAGTAAACTGAATAATCTTCATTCTTTAATGCTTCTAAAAATTTTACTAGAGAGTAATTAGTATTGTTTACATACTTTATTAGAAAAGCTACTTGGAGTATAATCAACGTACCAATTCCTGCAGTACTAAACCAAAGATTTTTAAGAATAAAAAAAGCAAAAATTAAGCAAAATAATAAAATTAATAGAGTGCGTATTGCTACTTGTATGGTGAATTTTTTAATCAAAATAGACTGTTTATAAATTAAATTTCTCTAATCGTCGATATAACGCAGCCCTTGTTAACCCTAGTTCTTTAGCTGCTTTAGAAATATTTCCTTCATACTTATTTAATGCTTTTTGAACCAATAGCTTCTCAATGTTTTGCAAGTTCAAATCATCAAATTCTTTATCACTATTATCTTGAGATATGTGCATAGTGGAAAGGTTAAAATCTGACGTGTTAATTTCGTGTCCGTCAGACATAATAACACCTCTTTCTATTGTGTGCTGAAGCTCTCTTACATTTCCAGGCCAATGGTGAGATTGAAGTATTTTTAAAGCTTCATTCGATATTTTTAAATGGGATTTATGATACTTTTCCTTAAAGAAATTTAAATAGTGATTAACAAACTCTATAATATCCTCTGGCCTTTTTCTTAATGCTGGCATTTCTACTTCAACCGTATTAATTCTAAACAAAAGATCTTGTCTAAATTTTCCTTCGGCAACCCATTTGTTTATGGGAGCATTTGTAGCAAACAAAAGTCTAGCGTTGAAAGGGCGCTCAATGCTCTCACCTATTCTAGACACTTTTCTGTCTTGCAAAACAGTTAACAATTTTGACTGTAGTGCATAAGGTAGATTTCCGATTTCATCAAGAAACAAGGTGCCATTTTCTGCCATTTCAAATCGACCAGGAATATCTTCATATGCTCCTGTAAAAGAACCTTTAAGATGACCAAACAGTTCACTCTCGAAAAGGTTTTCAGATAAAGCACCCAGATCAACATGAATAAAAGGACCATCTTTAAATTCTGAACGCTTGTGTATTTCTCTTGCCAAATGCTGTTTTCCAGTACCATTCTCTCCCAAAAGGAGTACGCTTGCTTCTGTAGCACTCACTTTATCTATAACAGACATTAATTGCTGCATAGCTTTCGATGAACCAATTATAGGGCCAAACTTACTATCAATATTTTCATTTAAAGCAGCATTAGTAGATTTAAGAATTCTATTTTTTTGATTAGATCTACTTAAAGAAAGTGCCGCGTTAATGGTTGCCAAAAACTTTTCATTAGACCAAGGTTTCAATATAAAATCAAAAGCCCCTTTTTTTATAGCATTAACTGCTAATTCCACTTCACCATAAGCTGTCATTAAAATTACAACCATCTTGGGATTTACACTTAAAACATGATTCAACCAATACATACCTTCTTTACCATCGTTAAATCCAATTCTATAGTTCATATCCAAAACAATCACGTCAATGTTCTCTTTTGAAATTAGTTGATTAATTTCTTTCGGATTTGTTTGAGTTATAACATTTCCATATTGTTTTTTCAATAATAATCTAGCCGATAATAAAACATCTTCATCGTCGTCTATAATCAATATTGTTGCTTTGGTTTTTGACATTATTAAAATTTGGTGAGGTTTATACGAATGTACAAAATGTTCATTAACGAACAACAAAATGTCCGAAAATGAACACATGGGATATTTAATAAACTTATTATGTGTCTGTTATACAGACAGTTATAATTTATAGTTTTTTTGGCATAAGCATTGAATATAAAATAGCAACAATTAAAATTTAGAACCATGAGAGATTTAAACAAAGTAAAAATTCCAGTAAGATTAAGCAATACTAAAGGAATAGTATGGAATACTAAAAGAAGATTCAGATAATTAATAATTTCTGAAATAATAATCATCAATCAATTAAAACAAACATTATGAAAGTATTAATATTAGGAACAAATACAGGAGTAAGGAAATATGAATCCTTTTTGATTTTCGAGAATAGTAATAGAATTCTTTGGTCAAAACTAAATGACCGTAAAAAAACATTTTAAAAATATAGCAAAATGGTATCAATACTAATTAAAATAGCAAATTTTATAGTAAATATTATTGAATGGTATTTATTATAATAACTAACAATTAATTTAACAAAACAATCATAAATTTTTGCCATGAAGCAAATGGGAATGGATAAAAGAATAGAGAGAAAAAAGTGGAGCCAAACGAAAACTTTATATTTAGCTGGCGTAGCACTATTTCTAATACTTGCATTTTTTGCGTTTAAAGCAATAAATAAAAAAATATACAAAGTAGACGCCTCTAGAGTTTCAATAAAAACAGTAATATCTGGAGACTTTCAAGATGTGATTTTAATTGATGGAGATGTCGAATCAATCAATCTTGTTTTAGTTAACACACTAGAGGGAGGAACTGTTGAAGAGATATTTATTGAAGATGGAGTGTTAGTAGAAAAAGGGACACCATTACTACGCTTAAGTAATCCTGCAGTTACATTAGGGTATATGAACCAAGAAACAGCAATTATTGAGCAAATTAATAACTTAAGGAACTTGAAATTGACTTTAGAAAAGGATCAACGAGATTTAGCTGAATCTCTTATGGATAGTGAGAACAGCTTAGCAGATGTACAACGAGCATTTAAAGTAGACTCTGTGCTTTACTCAAAAGATATAATTGCAAAAAACGATTATGTAGATATAAAAGAATCCTACAGATATCTGGAAAATAAGCGCAATTTTATGAATAAAAATGTAAAAAAAAGTGCTCAAGATAATATGGTCCAGATACAGCAAATTAATGTTTCAATTAATTTAATGCAACGCAATTTAGAATTAATACATAAAAATATAGAGAAAATGTTAGTACGTGCACCTGTAACAGGCATGTTATCTTCATTTGATCCAGTTATAGGTGAAACTTATTTAAATAATCAAACAGTTGCAAAAATAGATGTACAGTCTGGATTTAAAATAAAAGGTCAAGTAGATGAATATTATTTAACCACTGTAAAGCCAGGTCAACTAGCACGATTTTCCTTTGATGGGAAATTAATAGACTTAAAGGTAAAAAAAGTATTACCAGAAGTGGTAAACAGACGCTTTGAGATCGAATTAATATTTATTGAAGAAGCTCCTGAATCTGTTACTATAGGTCAATCTATGCAAGTTCAATTAGAGCTTTCTAAAGCACAAAAATCCTTGTTAATACCACGTGGTAACTATTTTCAAGCCTCAGGTGGACAATACGTATTTATCCTTGACGGAAAAGGTGAAGCACATAAACGTTACATAAAATTGGGTAGTCAAAATCCTAGCTATTATCAAGTTCTTGAAGGGCTTAATGAAGGAGAAAAATTTATCTCTTCCTCTTACGATGACTTTAAAAATTACAAATCAATCAAAATAAATTAATAATTAAATCTTAAGGTATGATTAAATTAAATCAATTAACAAAAGTTTACAGAACAGACGAAATTGAATCGACTGCATTAAATGAAGTATCATTTGAAATTAACAAAGGAGAATTTGTCTCTGTAATGGGGCCTTCTGGTTGTGGAAAATCAACACTCTTAAATATTTTAGGTATGTTAGATAAACCAGAAAGTGGCAGTTATGAGTTTCTTGGAAATGAGGTTAGCCACCTAAATGAAAAAGGACGTTCGGACGTTCGGAAAAAAAATATAGGATTCATTTTTCAAAATTTTAATCTTATTGATGAACTTACTGTATTTGAAAATATAGAATTACCGCTAATCTATAATAAAGTAAATTCTGCTGAACGTAAAAAAAGAGTGAATGAATTGATTGAGAAAATTGGAATTTCTCATCGTTCTTCTCATTTCCCACAACAACTATCTGGTGGACAGCAACAGCGTGTCGCTGTGGCTAGAGCATTAATTACTAAACCACCATTAATATTAGCGGATGAACCAACAGGTAATTTAGATAGCTCTCATGGTAATGAAGTTATGGAGTTGTTATGCGAATTAAATGAAGCAGGTACTACGATAGTGATGGTAACACATTCATCACATGATGCAAGTTATTCTAGGAGAATAATCAATTTGCTAGATGGCCAAATTGTATCTGAAAAGAAAAGTAAGTTAGCACAAGCTGCAGTATAATTTAAAAACTAGAAATCATGTTTAAAAATTATTTAAAAGTAGCTTTTAGAAGCTTAAATAAGAATAGAGTCTATGCTGTAATCAATATTCTTGGTTTGGCTTTAGGATTAACAATTACCATACTGGTGTTTATGTTTGTAAAAGATGAGACCAGTTATGATAATCATTGGAGTGGATACGAACGCATATATAGAACTGGTATTAAGTTTAATATGATGGGACAGCAAGGCGATATACCATTGTCTTGTAGCCCGATGGCTCATGCTCTTAGAACAGAATTTACAGATGTAGAAACTGCCACGCGTTTAAGGCCTCAAAGGGATGAAATTTTAATGCGCTATGAGCAAAAAAGTGTATATATACAAAAATCCACATTTGCTGATAGTACTTTTTTTAAGGTATTTGACTATGAGTTTATACATGGTGATCCAAATACAGCATTAAAAGAAGAAAATGCAATTGTACTTACAGAAGAAACTGCAAAAAAGCTGTTTGGAGACGAAAATGCTATGGGCAAGTTAATTAACTACGATACGCGTCGTGATTATATTGTGAGAGGTATCGTAAAAGAACCTGATGGGCATTCGCATTTTCAGTTTGATATGTTTATGGCTAGTAATGATATGGATCAAATATGGCTCAACAATAATTTTTTCACCTATTTTAAATTAAAAGAAGGGGCAAATTTTGATGTATTTAAAGAGCTAATGGTAACAAATTTTATGAAAAAAATATCTCCTCAAGTAGAGCAGATGCTTAAAATAAATATAAATGAATTTTTAGAGCAAGGTAATAATTTTGAATACCAACTAGAGCCATTGGCAGATATTCATTTACACTCTAATAAGGATTTAGAAATACAGCAGAATGGAAATATTATGTACATCTATGTTTTTATAGGAATAGCCCTATTAGTTATTTTAATAGCTGGTATCAATTTTATGAACCTTTCTACAGCACGATCAGGAAAAAGGGCTAAAGAAGTTGGTGTTCGTAAAGTAACAGGAGCGTCTAGAAAAATGTTAATAACGCAATTTTTGACTGAATCAGTTATACAAAGCTTTATAGCATTGTTTTTAGCCTATATTCTTGTAGAATTATTTTTACCAGGCTTTAATAACATAATGGAAACAAATTTATCGTTGTTTAATGAGCATTTAAATCAAACTATTATATTTTCTTTATTAATAACCTTAGGCTATGGCTTGTTTGCAGGCAGTTATCCAGCTTTTTTCTTATCCGGATTTCAACCAGTAACTGTTTTAAAAGGAGATTTAACAAAAACAAAAGGAGGTGCCTTATTGAGAAAATCATTAGTTGTTATTCAATTTACTGCTTCCATAATTCTTATAATTGGTATGATAATCATTTTTAAACAAATATCATATATGCACAATAAAGATGTTGGCTTTGAAGGTAATCAAGTAGTAGTAGTACCAATTCAAACAGAAAAAGTAGTAAATAACTTTAGAAGTTACAAAGATATTTTCTTAAAAAACAGTAATATAATAAGTGCTACTAGATCTTCATATTTACCTGGAGATGGTATGAATCAAAGTATGTATGATATAGAAGGAAACAAAGAAAAAGTACCTTTTTGGAATTTAGAAGTTGATTATGATTTCTTTAAAACGCTTGATATTAAATTACTAGAAGGAAGGCTATTTGATAGAGAAAAAGAATCAGATTCTATAACATATTATATATTAAATGAAACCGCAGTTAAAAACTATAATATCGAAAATGCTGTTGGTAAACGTATTGGAGCCTTTATTAATAATGAAGGAGATATGGCATATAGTAATATTATAGGAGTTGTAAAAGATTTTCATGTTGAAGGCTTTAATCAATCCATAAGGCCTATGTTACTCTCTATTAGTAATCGTGTTTGGAATGCCTCATTTAAGATAGCGCCTGAAAATATGACTGCTACTATAGCATTTATTGAAGAAGAGTGGGCTAAGATTGAGCCAACACATCCTTTTAGATACACATTTTTAGATGCTAAGTTTGGAGCTCTATTTAGACAACAAGAAAATTTTGGAACCATGTTCTTGTTCTTAACCATACTCGCTATTATTATATCAGCTATGGGCTTATATGGCTTAGCATCTTATACGGCTGAACAGAGAACCAAGGAAATTGGGGTGAGAAAAGTGTTAGGAGCATCAGTAGGTCAAATAATGAAAATGTTAACTAAGGATTTTATAAAATTAGTGCTTATTGCAAATGTATTTGCATGGCCATTAACATATTTAATAGCCAAAAATTGGTTGTCCAATTTTTCGTATCAAATTGATATGCCAATACTACCGTATGTCTTTGCTACTCTATTAGCAGTGCTAATTGCGCTTTTAACAGTAAGTACACAAGCCTATTTAGCGGCGAACTCAGATCCTGTTAATGCATTAAAATATGAGTGATTAAATACTAACCAACCAAAAAAACTCTTGAGAAATCAAGAGTTTTTTTAGTTTATTCACATAAGTAATAATTTATAAGAGGAATATAACAGAATGAAATTCCAAAATGCTAAAATTTAAAGTGTAACAATCTCAATATTTTTGTGACTTATCTTATATAATTAAAAACACACAAAATGATTATTTCTACACCAGATAAAATACCAAACAAAGAGATTACCGAAGTACTAGGCATTGTAAGAGGAAACAGTGTAAGAGCTCGACATATTGGTAGAGATTTTTTTGCAGGACTAAAAAATATTGTTGGAGGTGAGATTGAAGAGTACACCAAATTGCTTGAGCAATCTCGTGAACAAGCAATGCATCGCATGATTAGTGACGCTGAAAGAATGAATGCAGATGCCATAATTAATATCAGATTTACAACATCAATGGTAATGCAAGCAACTTCAGAAATATTAGCCTATGGCACTGCAGTAAAACTTTCATGAATTAAAATGTAATAAAAAAAGCTACTCCACTGAAATATGAAGTAGCTTGTACATATTTGGTTAAGTACATTTTATTTGTAAATGTTTCTTTTTAGTGACATGTAAAACATGTTTACTTTATGTTTCATTTATATATTTATAACCTACTTATATATAAGC
>QMOV01000096.1 GCA_003650305.1 Bacteroidota bacterium
AGTAGCAATAGTACCTGCAGTACCTCCAAATAATGAAACAGTAACAGCTAAAGGAATCACTTTCTGCATAACACCTACACCTAAATTTCCAAGCCCAGCATTCATTCCTAATGCATATCCTTGAATTTTCTTTGGGAAGAAAAAACTAATATTACTCATTGAAGATGCAAAGTTACCTCCGCCAAATCCTGAAAGCAATGCCATAACAGCAAAGAACATGTAAGACGTATTAATATCACTAAGAGCTATTCCTGTACCAATTGCAGGAATTATAAGTAAGGCTGTGGTAACAAAAATTACATTTCTACCACCTCCCAATGATATTAAGAAGGAGTTAGGGAGTCTCAATGTTGCTCCAGATAATCCGGCAATTGCAGGAAGCGTATAATACAAACTATTAATTTCTTTCAACTTTGAAATATATTCTTCTGTTCCCTGAACTAGTCCTTCTAGCATTCCGAAAGTAAAGCCAAATTCTTTCATATACTTTATAAGTACACCCCACATAATCCAAATCGAAAACGCTAGGAGTAATGCTGGGATTGAAGACCAAAGGTTTCTATTTGCTATTTTTTTTCCTGTAGAATTCCAAAAGGATTCATCCTCAACATTCCAATCTTTAATATTTACTTTACCCATAATTTCTTATTGATTAATTATTATAAATGATCTTCAAATGCTCCTTTTGGTTCTACTAATGCAAATTTTATATATAGCAAACTAATTAATGCACCTGCGGAAAGAATGTATAAAAATGTCTTTTCATCTGTCATTGTGTATAAAAACAAATAAAATACGGCTCCTACATTCCCATAAGCACCAGCCATTCCTGCAATTCGACCAGTCATATCCCTTTTTATTGTTGGAATCATAGCAAATGTTGCACCTTCTGCACCTTGTACAAAAAATGAAGCGAACATGGTAATTAATATTGATATAATTAACCAAGTCACTGTATTATGCATGGGAATTAATGTTGTTTCACCCGTAGCACTATCTACTGGTCCATATTGAGCAATGATTGCCATTAAGAAAAATCCAACAACAATTCCTCCCATATAAAGAAGCATTGTTTTTTTTCTGTTCCCCATTTTGTCGGAAAGTAACCCTCCTAATGGACGAGCAATTAAATTGATAACTGCAAAAGAACCAGCTATAAGACCAGCCATTTCTAATGTAACTATCCTGTCTCCACTAGAATTTAAAAGCGAGCTAAACACTTGATAAAAAAACATAGGAAGCATCGATACAATAGCTAATTCTGCACCAAAATTGGCAAAATAAGTTGAGTTTAATGCGCCTATACTTGCGAACGAATACTTATCTTTTTCTGGAATACCTGCTTTTATTTTAGGTAGATTATAATTTGTTACTTTAATAACATCCATTAAATAAACTAGAAATAAGGCACCCCACATTATATAAACTGTCGTCCAGCTTAACATAGGGTCGCCATCCACTTGTTGTTTGTGTAAATTAAAAACCACTAATCCTATGGCACCAAATAATGGGAATTGCCAAAACCAGTATTGTGCTAAATCTTTTATTGAAGTAATTGGCATAGGTTGAATTTTTCCTTTTTTATGGGTAACCTTAACACCATCTGGATGATCTTTTACAGCAAAAAAATAAAATATTCCATAAACCCCACACATAATACTTGTTATTGCTAAAGACCATCTCCAACCGTCATCACCTCCAATAATGGAAACAGCAAAGAAAGGTACCAATGCAGCAGCAGCAGCAGATCCAAAGTTCCCCCATCCAGCATAAAACCCTTCTGCTCTACCAATATATTTTGGAGTAAACCAATTAGCGGTCATTTTAATTCCTATCACAAATCCTGCGCCTATAGTTCCCAAAAATAATCTTGAAACTGTAAGCATTGTTAATGAGTCTCCAAAGGCAAACATAAGCCCTGGAATTGTAGTTAACACCATTAAACCAGCAAAAATTACTCTAGGGCCATAACGATCAATTAAATTCCCAACTATAACTCGAGCGGGGATGGTTAAAGCAACATTACATAATATAATAGATTTCACATTAGCCTTGGTTAACCATTCAAATTGATCCAACATTTTGGTTAATATAGGTGCCACGTTAAACCAGACAACAAATGTCAGGAAAAATGCAATCCATGTATAATGTAAAGTTCTTATACTAGGGTCTTTAAAGTTTAGTAATCTTGGTGCAGTATTTTCCATTGTTAATTGTTAAGAAGATGTTTTATTAAAAATAGTTTAGTTGTTCTTTGGGCGATGTATAGACCATGGTGTTCTAGGGCTTCTTACTTTACGCTTATTCCAAGGCCAGATTACTTGTTGATAAGGTTTCCAGATGTAGTTCAATGGATAAACTAGGAAATGCACTAAACGCGTAAATGGGGTCATTAAAATAATTAAATATGCGCCTATAACATGTAACTTAAACATTATTGGCATGGCACTTATAGCAGTAATATCTGGAGAAAATGTAAAAATTGATTTTAAATAAGGAGATATTACAGATGCGAACCAAGAACTTCCCCATCTAAAGAAAACGGCGGTGTACATTCCAGAGAAAATTATAAACAACAACAACAATTCAATGAATATGTCCATTTTGGTAGTCACCATTTTAACTCTGTCATCTGTGATCCTTCTAATATATAAAAGGATTAATCCAATAAAAACACAAATAGCTGCAATAAAAGATGAAATCTCTAGGAATAATAATCTTAAGGGTTCACTATTCCATAGGATTATACTTTTAGGAATAAGGAATGCAACGAGGTGTCCAAAAAATAGAATTAATATGCCCCAGTGAAAAGGAACGGATCCCCAAAATAATTTTTTCCCTTCCAAAAATTGAGACGATAAGGACGATACTTTAAATTTTTGTGATCTATATCTTGAAATGGTTCCTATTAAGAATACCACAAATGCTATATATGGTAATGCGATAAAAAAGAAGTTATTTAATGTATTCATCGTTAATTAAATTAATTATGACTCAAGTTTTATTTCTTGTTTTATTGAACTTAAAAACCCTCCTGACCGTTGAGGTTGTTCTTCTATTTTAATATTAAAATCATGATCTAACGCTTTATATAAAGCAAAAAGAGCGTGTTTGTAAATGGTAAAGGATTCGTGCTTGTCTAACAAGGTTTTATGGTGTTTAATATATACTTTTTCCTTTGCTAAAAGTTGATCGTCTCCAAATCCTTGAATCATTTTAGTTAAGGCAGGCGCAACCAATTTATTAATCAAATCATTAAGTAGTAAAGAATCTTCAAGAACATTTATTAATTTTAAAACATTTGATAGATTATCAGCCAATTCACCTTCACAGTCTATATTGTACGTTTGGTGTTCTTTGTTGAGATTTACTAAAAGCTCTCCTCTTTTATAATCATCCCCAAAAACTACATATCCAATATCGAGTGTGGTAATGGATTGTACTTCAAATGTTCTTAAATAGAGATCTTCCAATTCATGTTTTGAAACATTGCTAATTACATCAGTGAATGGTTGTAACACCTTCCCTATATCTGGAATAAACTCATTTAAATAGTGTTGAACCTCTTTAACATTGCTTACATAATCATCTTTTTGAGGGAATACAAACAGATCAGAAATTTTATTATAATCTAAAAATTGCTTTTTCATACTTTTAATTTAAAGCCCTCGGGCAGGTTTTTCAATAAATCCAAATCCAGCACTTCCTTTTCTATCACCAGTAAACTCGGTCATTTCAATTGCTTGTTCTTTATGAGCTGGAGGAATTACAAAACGATCATCAAATTTCGCTAAAGAAGTTAAATAGTAAACTGCATCTGCCATTTCAGCATCAAATCCTACTTCCTTAAGACTTTCAGCTACCATTTCTTTATTCAAATCACCTACTGTAACATCTCTACGATGTAATCGAACAGCCATTAATTTTTTTAAGGTTATTTTCATCAAATCTTCATCACCATTACTAAATAAATTAGCTAGGTATTTAAGAGGCATCCGCGCATCGTCAACAGTTCCAAAAATATTTTCCATTGAAGCATCATATTTTGTTGCTCTTGCCCAAAACTTAGAAATAGGATTTAAGGTGTCTTTTTGTGCTTCAACATCATTGCTACTTAAAGATGCCATTACAGGTAATAATGGTGGTACATAGAATAGCATTGGCATGGTTCTGAACTCTGGATGAAGTGGTAATGCCATTCCCCATTCTTTAACAAATTTGTAAGTAGGGGAGTTCTGTGCTGCTTTTATTGTAGAATCAGCAATTCCATTTTTCTTAGCTGAAGCAATTACTTTTGGATCAAATGGATCTAAAATCATATCCATTTGTCTTTTAATTAAATCTTCATCATCTGCAGCTGCAACAGTTTCTATCTGATTTGCATCATAAAGCATTACGCCTAGGTATCTAATACGGCCAACACAAGAATGCATACATGCAGGAGCATGGCCAGATTCTAATCTTGGATAGCAAAGAATACATTTTTCAGATTTTCCTGTTCCCCAGTTATAATAAGATTTTTTATATGGACAGGCAGTAACGCACATTCTCCATGCTCTACAAACCTTTTGGTTAATAAGAACTATACCATCTTCTCCTCTTTTATAAATGGCTCTTGAAGGACAAGATCCTACGCAAGCAGGATTTAAACAGTGATTACAAATTCTTGGTAAATAAAACATAGCCATACGTTCCAATTGAAACATTGCTTCTTGTTCTCCTGCTGATAAATTTTTAAAATTAGGATCATTACGAGCATAATCTGGTGTGCCACTTAAATCATCATCCCAATTTGGACCCATTTTAATGTCAATAGGTTTTCCCGTTATCATTGAGACTGGTCTTGCTGTAACTTGTGTTTCAGCTTGAGGAGATTCAATTAGGTTTAAATACTTATAGGTAAAAGGCTCGTAGTAATCATCGATTACTGGTAGATGGGGATTATGAAAAATATTCAATAATCCTTTGGCTTTCCCCGCTCCTTTTAAACGAACTTTACCCATCTTTTTTTCCCAACCACCTTTATATATTTCTTGGTTTTCCCATTTAGTTGGATATCCAGTACCTGGTTTGGTTTCAACATTGTTCCACCACATATATTCGGCGCCTTTTCTGTCTGTCCAAATGTTTTTACAAGCAATTGAACAGGTATGGCATCCAATACATTTATCTAAATGAAATACCATTGATATCTGAGAACGTACATCCATAATTCAGACTATTTTTTTTAATTTATATTAAACTTTATTACCATTCTAATTTATCCATTTTCTGGATCACTACATGAGTGTCTCTATTTACAGCCGTTGGGCCCCAATAATTAAAATGGAATGTAAATTGACCGTACCCACCAGCCAGTAAATTGGGTTTGAGGTGAACTCTTGTAATACTATTATTAGAACCACCTCTGTTACCATTTCTCAATTGTGATTTAGGGATACTAATAGTTCTTTCAACAGTATGATACACAATACAAACACCTTTAGGAATTCTTGAACTTACAACTGCTCTTGTGCAATAAGTACCATTGTCATTGTGTACCTCTACCCAATCATTGTCCTTTATACCCATTTCATCTGCATCTGCTTCACTGATCCAACAAGGTTCCATACCTCTTGAAAGTGTTAACATTCTATGGTTGTCCATATAGGTAGAGTGGATATGCCATTTACCATGAGGCGTTAAGCAGTTTAATGCTTTTGCCATACTCTTTCCTTTTAATGTTTCCTTTAAATCTCCATACACTTCTGGACAAGGAGATGGTTTGTAGGTTGGTAAATGTTCTCCATAAGCGATATACATTTCATGATCTAAATAGAAATGTTGCCTTCCTGTTAAAGTTCTCCAAGGGATTAATCGTTCTACATTATATGTATAAGCAGAATATGCTCTCCCATCATTCATTAAACCAGACCAAACAGGAGAGGTTAAATATCTTCTTGGTTGCGATTGTAAATCTTTATAATCTAATCTGAAGTCTTCACTCCCCTTAGCAAGATCTACTAAAGGCATCCCAGACTTTTTCTCCATATTTTCATAGGCTCTTACTGTAAGAGAACCATTAGTTAATGATGATAGATGTAATACTGCATTTGCTGCTTCTGTATCTTCTACTAAAGAAGGATATTTCTTATCGCCAATTTTGACTGTTGGAAAATGATTAGATTCTATCATTTCATCATACTCATCGGCACAGAAATAATGATTACCATGAGCTCCTAAACCTTTGGTTTTAACATTTTCTCCTAGTGCACAGAATTTCTCATAAATTTTGGTGTAATCTCTTTTCACAACCGAAATGTTATGCATGGTTTTACCTGGTATTGCTTCACATTCGCCCAAATACCAATCCTTAATATCTTTTTGGGCAACTTCTCCTGCTGAATCATGTGCAAGTGCAGTTGTTACAATATCTGTTTGTATTTCTGAAAGGTATTTTTCTGAAAGTTCACTTGTTTTTTTAGCAATAGCTTTAAATATATCCCAATCAGATTTCGATTCCCATACAGGGGCAATCGCTTGTGAAAGTGGATGGATAAACGAGTGCATATCTGTACTGTTTAAATCAGCTTTTTCATACCAAGATGCTGCTGGTAAAACAATATCAGAATACAAAGCTGAAGAATCCATTCGGAAATTAAGATCTACTACTAAATCCATTTTTCCTGTTGGCGCCATTTCATGCCAAACTACTTCTTTGGTTTTTTCTTCATCGTAATCTTCAGCAATAGCATTGGATGTTGTTCCTAAATAATGTTTAAGAGCAAACTCATTTCCTTTCATAGATCCCGAAATAGCATTTCCTCTCCATATATACCATGTTCTAGGAAAATTAAATTCGTTTTCCGGGTCTCCTACAGCATAGCCTAATTCTTTACTTTTTAGCTTTTCAAGTACATGTTTTTGGATATCCTCATCTGTTTTAGCTCCGTTCGCCATTGCTTCTTTGCTAAGCTCTAATGTGTTTTGATCGAACTGAGGGAAGAATGGCATCCATCCCATTCTTACAGATTTAAATATATGGTCTGCATGATGACCAGCAGTCATGTCATTTTCTGGGACTGTATTATACCTTGAAGAATGACCATCATATCTATATTGACATGTATTTATATAATGCCAGATTGGAGCTTGTTGTAGTCTCGGTGGTCCTTGCCAGTCATTTGCAAAGGCAATAGAACCCCAAGAATCTCCAGGAGCCAATTTTTCTTGACCAACATAATGGTTCATTCCTCCACCATTTTTACCAACACAACCAGTAAGCATTAAGGCCATAATACCAGAACGGTACATTAAATTATTATGATACCAGTGATTAATCCCTGCTCCAATAATAATCATACATTTTCCTTCAGTTACTTCTGCTGTATTTCCCCATTCTCTTGCAAAATTGGTTACCATATTAGCATCAATACCTGTAAATATCTCTTGCCATGCTGGTGTATATGCCTGATCTTTTTCATCATAGTTTTTTGGGTAATCTCCATCAAGACCTCTACTCACACCATATTGTGCCATGGTTAGATCGTAAACAGTAGTTACTAATTGTTCTCCATCTACTGTTTGAATTCTTTTAACTGGTACACCTCTCAATGCTTTTTTGTCAAGTCCAAATTCTGTAAACTCCACTTGAGCAACTTCATCTTTACTATCTAAAAGACTTAATATTGGATCGTACTTTCTATCGGATTCTCCATCTTCATACTTCATATTCCATTTTCCTTTCTCTTCTTGCCATCTGTATCCTGAACTTCCCTTTGGAATGACAAAATCACCAGTTTCTGAATCAATATTTACAAATTTCCAATCTCCTTGATCAATATCTTTATGTTGCTCTAATTGGTTGGCACGCATTAATCTTCCGGCTGAGTAGTGCTTTCCTTCTTCTTTTAGCACAACTAAATATGGACTATCAGTATAACGCTTTGTATATTCAATAAAGTAAGGTATCTGTTTTTCATGATGAAACTCTTTTAAAAGAACATGAGTTACTGCCATCCAGAACGCACCATCACTACCTGCATGCAAAGGCACCCATTGATCGGCATATTTAGCTACCTGATTAAAGTCGGGCGCAAATACAACTGCTTTTGTACCATTATGTCTTGATTCTGCAAAGAAGTGACAATCTGGAGTTCTAGTCATATTTAAGTTTGCCCCCATAACCGCGACCATTTTTGCATTATACCAATCGGCACTTTCACAAACATCGGTCTGTTCTCCCCAAATTTCAGGGAAGGCATTTGGTAAATCACAGTACCAATCGTAGAAACTTAAATTTACTCCTCCAAAGAGTTGTAAAAATCTAGATCCTCCTGCATAACTGAGCATGGACATGGCAGGGATTGGAGAAAACCCTATCACCCTGTCTGGGCCATATTTTTTTGCTGTATAAATATTTGCTACAGCCATTATTTCTAAAACATCATCCCAATGTACTCGTCTAAATCCGCCTTTTCCTCTTGCGTGTTGATAACGCTTTCTGGCTTCTTTATTATTTTGTAAATTCTCCCAAGCCTGTAGTGGATCACCACATTTCTCTTTTTCTGCTCTATAAGCATCCAACAAAGCACCTCGAACTAATGGATATTTTATTCTTAAAGGACTATACAAATACCATGAAAAAGAAATACCTCTCTGACAACCACGAGGTTCGTATGGAGGTAATTTATCTTCTAATAAAGGATAATCCAATTGTTGAGTTTCCCAAACAACGATTCCTTCTTTAACATGAATTTGCCAAGAACATCCACCAGTACAATTTACACCGTGTGTACTTCTTACAATTTTATCATGTTGAAAACGATTTTTATAAAATTCTTCCCACTTTCTTGTTTGAGGAGAAATAATATCTTCAAT
>QMOV01000097.1 GCA_003650305.1 Bacteroidota bacterium
AACGTAGGGATATATTCACTGGTGTATATATCCCAATTATATATACACCTACAAATCTAATGGATTTTTAATGGAATCAAAACTACTTTTGGCTACATGTGTGTAAATTTCAGTTGTTTTGGTAGAACTGTGCCCTAAAAGTAACTGAATGTATCTCAAGTCAGTACCTGCTTCAAGAAGGTGAGTAGCAAAACTATGTCTTAAGGTGTGAGGCGAAACACGTTTTTTAATTCCTGCTTTAATAGCAGCATTAGAAACAATTTTTCCAACACTATTAGGGCTATATTTTTCATTATTAGGACTTTCAAATAAATAAACACGTGGCTTCCATTGTTTATAGTAAATTCTTAAATCATTTAAAATTTTGACAGAAAGTAGCGTGTAACGATCTTTTTTACCTTTAGCATCTCTTACTAAAACTAACATTCTAGAACTGTCTATGTCTGTAAGTTTCAAGTTTATTAGCTCACTTCTTCTCAGTCCAGCTGAATAAAGAAGACTAACAATACAACGATGTTTTATATTGTTAGTATTATCAATTATCCTACGAACATTTTCTTTTGATAATACTATAGGAAGTTTTCTCTCTTTCTTTGGGCGCTCAATACTATAGAATCTATTAGGCATACCAAGAACCATTTCATAATAGAATTTGATGCTATTAATAGCTTGATTAATGAAAGAATTAGATCGATTATTTTGAATTAACAATTGGAGATATTGCCTAATGTCATTCTCATTTAAATCATCAATAATGCTGTCGTGATAATGATTAATAAAATTTTCAAAACTAGTAACATATGACTTTACGGTACTGTTGGAGTATTTTTTAAGTTCTAATTTTTGAAGGTAAGATTCTGGACAAAACCTGTAATTAGGAGCACGTTCTCTATTTCTAAACCAAGACACATCAAATGTTTCAGTAAGCTGTTTTGATCTTGATTGTTGAAAAAAGTATTTAGAATTTATCCAAGCTACACCTCTAAAAAGAGAGTATATTCTGTCCAGGTTATACTTAGTGTTTGGTACGTAATACATGTTAAACTCATCACTCCAAGAAATAGATTCAAGCTCTTTTATAATTGCATTAAGTACTTTGTTTGAATAAAATTTCAGACCAATACATTTTTTATTGTCTATAAGAAGATGTTTTAAGGTTATTTGTTGACTAAACTTCATGATATTAAGAGTTAATTTGATAAAACTAATTAATATTAAAATTATAACTGTATATTAATCGAATAATAGACGTATAGAGTTCGACTAAATATATACACCATGAAAGTTAGTAACGATTGTTTGTCTTGCGGGAAACTATTAGTAGGACGATCTGATAAAAAATTCTGCGACCCTTATTGCAAAAGTTCATATCATTATAAAAAATCTATACAAGATGAACCACGGTTTTATAATAAGGTAGATAATCAACTTAGGTTAAATAGAAAAATATTGAAGTATTACAATAAAGCAGGGAAGGCTACTTTAAGAGCAGAAACCATTTTAGAATTAGGGTTTAATCCAAAATACTTTACACATTACTGGAAAAATAAAAAAGGCGATGTCTATTTATTTGTCTATGAATTTGGCTTTTTGAAAAGAAAAGAGGGAAACAATAATAAATATATTCTTATTAAATGGCAGGAGTATATGGAGAATTAAAATATTACCTCAATAAATCCTATTATTTGATTATATTGCATTGAAATATTTGTATAACAAAGTGAACATAAAACTGAACACGTTTTTGAACACGATTTTACAAAATAATAGCTGGGAAGCCCAATGTTTGTGTTTGAAATATAGTATAGATTGAGCTCATAACCCAAAGGTCGCTGGTTCGAGTCCAGCTCCCGCTACTAAGCCTTAAGCTAATAAAATCAACGGTTTGTGTACTGCAAACCGTTTTTTTTATGTCTTCAATTTCCTTACTTTTACTAAACGTATACGAAAACGTACACGCTTTTAACATGAAACTTAACTTTTCTGAGCCTAAAATATACACTGGTAGTGTAGACATATCCCAATGGTCAAGACTATCTACTAATCAACAAAAAGATGCACTAAGTAAAGATTGGTATATCTACTATTCATTTAGAGATATAAAGACAGGTAATTTAAAACGCCAACCAAATATTAAAGCTGGCGCAAATAGGTATAAAAACAAAAGTAAAAGGTATCAGTTTTTAAAAATTCTTCAAAAAAATTTATTGTTGTTGCTAGAATCTGGATTCAATCCTTATAAGGACCACCTTAAATTAGTTGAATCCCTTTTAAATACAGGGATTGAAGAAAGCAATATTTTGACAGCTCAAATATATGCTCAAACTAATTGTCGTTATAACACTTATTTAACAGAAACTAACTAGTTAGTAAAATACTTGGTAACAGCAGTATGAAGATTACATAGGATAGTTATGGGAAAATTGTAGAGAAGAAGATTAGTGAGGAGATAGAGAGATTAAAGAGGAAGTGAAAAACTTCCTCTTTTTAAGTGTATTTTGAATTACTTATTTCAACAGCCAAATAGTATCAATGTTTTTAGCTTTTTTAAAGACAATCTTATCCAATTTTCGTGAAAAATCATATTCTCTGGGATCTTTGAAATTTTCGTTTACTACACCAAATTTCTCTTTTTCTTTGGTATGTATATTTATTTTATACAATTCAGCTTTTAAAGGATTCCCATCTTTATCCAACTGTACTAATCCAAAAATGATATGATCATTATCATTTGGCAAAGAAATTAGTTCCATTCGTGCAAAAGCCTGATCTTTTCCAGGCTCCAATAATAGTTCATATTTGCCTGTTGTTAAATCGAACTTACTGAGTCTTTTTGGCGTGGTTACATCCAATTCAAAAAAGCAAATATTCTTATTGTCAGGAGATGTTTTTAAACCTGAATAATCCCATCCTGCTTCTCCTTCAAATAAGGTGGTTTGTTTTTTTGTCTCCAGATTCACTTTTATCAAATTCGGCTCACGTCTCTTGCTGCTTATGATAGAATTATCCGGTCCAAATGTTACTGTAGCTCCGATATTCTTAAAGACATCAACAGTTTCTTTTTCAATATCTACTACAATAATATTTTGTTTCTGAGATTCTAAGGCAATTTTTTTATCATCTGGTGACCATAATGAATTCATACCATGGAATTCAATACCTGTACCCAAATCAATTATTTTATTGGTTCCCGTTGCTAGTTCTCTAATAGTTAATTGATCCTCTTCTCTTGGTGCATTTGCTTTTCTACTAGTATATGATATATAGTTGCCGGTGTTGGACCATACAGGATGATATAAACCTTTTGCTTGCTGTTGAAATTCTGAAATATTTGAAGTTGTTCCATTTTCCAGGTTTACATCAGCCGTATAAATATCTGCATAGTTTGAGCTATTACTAAATATCAGTCCAGAACTATTACTCACATGTGCAGAAAAACTCTTTGTAACCCCTTGATAAATCAATTCAGGCTCTCCAATAATATTACCCTTTTCAAATTTGTGTTTGTAAAGCGCTGGTGCTCCTGATCTGTCGCTTACAAATAAAAAGCTTTTACCATCTTTTTTCCATATCTGTCCACCTTCATTTGCAACGTGATAAAGTATTGTTTTTACGATGCCACTTTCTGTGGAGATTGCAAAAATATCTTGACTCCCATTAGAACCTAGTGTGCTATATAGAATGTATTTTCCATCTGGTGAAATAGATGGTGAATTATCTAATAATCTATGTGTTTCACGATTAAACTCGTTAAATGTTTTGTGCTTCTGAGTACTTAGGTCTAACAATCCAAATTTTAAGGATTTTCGATTTCCCGAAATAGTAACAATATATCGACCATCTTTGGACCAATCCATAGGCCATACAAATTCAGCAGCACTTTCAACCTTCAAAACAGCACTTGTTGTTTTTGTTGCTTTATCCCAAATATTCAATGAATACCCTGAGGTTCCATCATAAAAAGCATAGGCTATTTTGTCATCTTTTGGTGACCAAATTGCAAAATCAGCATATTTCATCGGTTTTTTCCAGGCTCCATTTGTTGTAACTGGAAACCTCTCTTTGGTGGCAATATCTATATAATACAAATTGGCATCTCCCCAATCGGTGTGCGTTAAATATTTCCCATTATTAGACATCATTCCATAGAGGCCATCCTCAAATGAAAATATTTTCTCAACACTTAAGCCCTTTTTAGCATGATTAGCAAGAGCGCCAGTAAGAGATTTAAGCCTTTTTTTTGACAGGTTTACCATTTCAGTTTGATCGGCATAATTTGAAATTATTTTCTGATATAGGGACGAGGCCGTTTTAAGACCTAATTTCTCATTGGCGAAAGCATTTCTATAAAGAGCCTTTGCAACTACCATTCTTTCATTTGGAAAATCTTTTACGATCATTTCATACATTTCAATGGCTTTTTGTAATTCGCCATTCACTACCTCCTGATAAATTGCTTTGTTCAACATTTTATCAGCATCATTACTTTGCCCAATAACCACTGTAAAGGTTAACAAACAAAAAATTAAATTGACTATTTTTAGTTTCATAAACTTAGAATTTAGTAGAAAAACCGTTGTTGATTTTTCATGTTAATACTGAACTTTAACTAAGTCAAAATTAGTGATCAATCATAATGAAATGATTCAGATTAGGTGAAGTAATGTTAAGATTGTATTCAATCATTTTGATGAAATTTTATAACCAACACCTCTAATACTCTTTATTATTTTAGGATTTGATGCATCTTTTTCAATTTTTCTCCTGAGATTGGCCATATGCGTATCAATTGTTCTTGAAGAAACAATAACATCGTCACCCCATACTTCATCCAATAGCTCATCTCTTTTAATCACTCTTCCTCTGTTTTTTATAAGGTATTTTAATAAATCAAATTCATGCTTTGTCAAATTGATCATTTTTCCATTTTTATAACATTCAAATTGTAAAAAATCGACTTTTAAATGTTTGAATTCAAAAATACTTTTATCAACATCTCCAATTATTTTTTCGGTTCTCCTTAAAATAGCCCGTACCCTTGCCTGAAGCTCTCTTGGGCTGAATGGCTTGGTCACATAATCATCGGCACCTAATTCAAGACCCACTACCCTGTCTATTTCCTGACCTTTAGCAGTTAGCATAATTATTGGCGTATTTACCCCACTTATTCTTAACTTTTTACACACCTCAAATCCATTCATTTCAGGAAGCATAATATCGAGAATTATTAAATCGACTGATGCATCACTCCCTTTTTCAAATCCCTCTTTTCCATTTATAGCATAATCAACTAGGTAGCCTTCATGTTTAAAGTCATCAACCAAGGCCATTCTAATTATTTCTTCATCTTCTATTATTAGTATTTTTCTCATCTGATTCGTTTTTTTTAATGGGCAATTTCACTTGAAATACACTCCCTTTTCCATATTCACTAATTACCTGCAATTCCCCTCGATGTTTTTCTATAATCTGTTTTACAATAGTCAATCCAATACCACTCCCTTTAACTTGTTGTGTTAATGCATCACTGGATCTAAAGAATCGATTGAATAGATCTTTTTGATCTTCTTTTTTAATTCCAATTCCATAATCCTTAACTGATAAAAGAATATTTCTGGTATCAGTACTTACTTCAACGTCAACTTTTTTTGAATTTCCAGAATATTTACAAGCATTATCAATCAAATTTTGAACAACCTGCCTAATGGACTCTTTATCAAAATAAGAATCTGGGATCACTTTGTTTAAAATAAAATGAATTTCGAAGCCTTTATCCTGCCAGTAATTTCTCATTGACAACACCATTTCTTCAGCAGCATCAGCTAGATTTCCTTTTTCAAAATGGAAACTTTTTTGACCCACTTCCATTTTAGAAAAATCCAGCATATTATTTATCAATAGACTTAAGCGATTGCTCTCCTTTAGTATCGCCGTATAGTATTTTTGTTTTCTGACATCAGAGGGTACTCTACCATCATTCAACATTTCAGCCATTTGTCGAATAGCGGTTAGTGGACTCTTGAACTCATGTGAGACCGTTGAAATAAAATTTGATTTTAATTGTGATATGCGTAATTCATTATTCACAATGAACATCGTAAAGTATAGTCCAAATGTTAAAATAATCAATATCAACAGAAATATATAAAAGAAAACACCCTGATTTCTAAATACAACTGTTGCAATGCCCAAATTCTCTTCTGGTAAAAGAATTAATGTCCAGGAAGGTAATGGGTTTGGAAAATTAAAATTAATCGTGTTTATATTATCTTTTAAATTTTCTGTACCCTCCAAAACATCCCCATTATTATTTATTATTTCCCATTCAAATCCCAGCTCAGTTGACAGCGTCATAAGTCTAGATTTCAACATTTGTTTTAGCAAGAATTCCTGATTGTAAATTAAACCCCAAGTTAGATTTTTAGAGTTTTGATTTAGAAAAATTAAATAGGAGTTCCCAGTATTACTTCTTAAATACTGATGATTTCCCAAACTTTTAAACAAATTATTTGACTCTTTTATAAAGTGAAAACCTAATAAATAATTGCTACTCAATTCTCTCTTGTTGATTTCTGCTAATAATGAATCAGAAACATCTAACAAGCCCATTGGTTTCTCTGTTACATTTTTTAACCCATCAACTCTTTCCAATATGGTTTCTAGGCTATTTGCAAAAGCGGTCTGTGTAATCTTCCACTTGACATTTTTAATATTAGTTAATAATGAATTAATTGTTTTAATATGTTGAATTGTATCGCCTAATTCAAGATACAATTGACTCGATTCTAACATAGAAATCACACCAATATGGAGTTCGCCCTCAATATAAATATCTGAATAAGATTTTAATAGTGTTTTATAGGTCTCCAATGCTTCCTTCTTCTTATTTAATTTCTTTTGAAGCCGTGTAATTGAAACAAGAATAGCGGCTTTTTCATTGTCTTTAGGCGTTGTTAAAAGAGCTTTATTATAATACTTTATTGCTCGTTCATAGTCTTTTATCCTGTATTCATAGCTCCAACCTTGTTCAAATATTTTAATAAGATTAGGAGATACTGAATCGTCTTTAGTTTCTTTATGAATTGTTGAATTGTACAATATATGATTATCCAGCAAAAACAGTTCATTCCCTTTATTAAGAAAAAAGACTCCAGATATAATAGGGTTATTATTTGTAAAAGCAGATAGCGAAGAGTCTCCGAAAAGTTTGTTTTTAGGTATAGAAGTACTGTCTGTAAGACTTAGAAAATTATCTTCAACATCCCTAAGGTCATCAATTATTTCACTTATTAAGCCCTGACTTGTGGTCAGAATCATTTTCCTTGTCTCCCTTTCCAACAGCGCTTGATCATTCTTAACTCCTCTGTACGCAAGAACGCCTAATATAATACATGGTAATACAATTGTAACTGTGTAGTATATAATTATTTTTCTTTTTTTTAAGCCATTTGCCTTTTTCATAAGGATAACTTATGCATTCTTGAAGATTAAGTTTAATCTCTTTCCAATATGATTAAATATTTAATAGACTTTGCGGAGATAATGATAAGATTGTGTTAAGTTTTGTTAACATCTAGCAAATCAGGATCTAACACGTATAAACCTACTCAAAGGTTCTGTCGCATCTGTTAAAAATAGTCATAAAATTTCAAAATCAACTCCTCTTTTTAAGCTGCCAATGAGATAAATGATCTATAGGTTGAACTCTTTGGATTTAACAGTTGATTATTCTTTAATATTCTAATCATCTCAACTTCGGCAATTGTTCTCGAAGCCAACTCAAATTCTCTAAAGCTGAATTCTGCAATAATTTCTCAATCGATGCTCAAACCTTTATACATCCATACTACTCCATATTACTATTTTGAAAGATAAATAGTTAGCTAATTACTCCGTATTACTCCACAACACTCCACATTACTATACAACATATGGGTACATGTGGGACCACTATAAATATTTGGATGTTTATATTAACTAAATGTAAAGGGTTAATTTTATAAATAACTGTGATTGAACAATATAATGTTTTAGATTTTACTCGGGTACGAACAAAAACAGTTCGATTATTTACTGAAGTTTAAAAATGAAATTCAAAATTATTTAGTTGAAAACAATTTGAATATGTTTCACTTGCAGGGATTAATGATAAAACTTAAATTCACAAATAATTATTGTTTAACTACCGTACACGATATCGTATACGATTTAAAAAAGTTAAGTCATAAATAGCATATAAAGGGGAAGTTTTATTAAAACTCATAACCCAAAGGTCGCTGGTTCGAGTCCAGCTCCCGCTACAAAGAAGCTCCTTGAATGTTTCAAGGAGCTTTTATTTTGGAATTAAATGATGCTTGCATCATCTTGAGGACAAAAATCAAAAGCATAAATTGCGTAGCAATCAGAGCTTCTTTGTACAAGCTTCCATTATTCTGGTCCAACGAGCATAGCGAGTTAATCCAGCCATGTTAACCGTAGTAAGACGTAGGTTAGCTCCCGCTACTAAACGAGACTCAAGTGTTTTTTGCATTTGAGTCTTTTCCTTTTTTTCTCTGTAAATAGCTAAAAATACATTTAGTCAATTCAAATATCAAATTGATTTTAAGGGTTAGATATTTTTGCCTAGTTCCCTAAAAATTGTTGCCCTTTATTTGTCATATATCAAATACAACCATTTCAGCTCTTGATCCAAATCTA
>QMOV01000098.1 GCA_003650305.1 Bacteroidota bacterium
AACTTTAACTGCTACCGAACTGTTTGGAAAAAGTCCAGCAAGATTGGTAGAAAAGTCAATTAAAGGAATGCTGCCTAAAAACAAATTAGGCGCAGCATTATTCCGTAATTTAAATGTTGTTGTTGGAACAAAGCATTCTCATGAAGCACAAAAACCAACAATAATAAACTTAAACGAAGTTAACTAATGGAAGTAATTCACAAAATTGGTCGTAGAAAAACGGCTGTTGCTCGTATTTATGTTTCAAAAGGAAAAGGAAATATTACGATTAACAAAAAAGAATTAACTACATACTTCCCTACCGCAACTTTACAGTACAAAATAAATCAACCGTTAGCATTGACTAACAATGAAAAAAGTTTTGACATTAAAGTAAGTGTATTTGGTGGAGGTATGACAGGCCAAGCAGAAGCTGTACGTTTAGCAATCTCTCGCGCTATGTGCGAATTGGATGAAGAAAACAGAAGCGTCTTAAAACCTGAAGGATTATTAACAAGAGACCCAAGAATGGTTGAGCGTAAAAAATTCGGACAGAAAAAAGCGCGTAAAAAATTCCAATTCTCTAAACGTTAATATTAAACAAAATTTAAACCAGTTATTGTTGTCCATGGCTTTTGAGTCAGGATTTAGTTTAGCATCTAAATGGTTAAGGTCTTAAAAAAAAGCCACTTAATCATTGCTAATTCAACAGAACGTAAACTATCACAAATGGCAAAATTAGAAGTAAAAGAATTATTAGACGGAGGTGTACACTTTGGTCACCTTACAAGAAAATGGGATCCAAATATGGCTCCTTACATTTATATGGAGCGTAATGGGATCCATATCATAAACCTTTATAAAACCGTTGCAAAATTAGAAGAAGCATCTCAAGCGTTAAGCAAAATTGCAGCATCAGGTAGAAAAATATTATTTGTAGCTACCAAAAAACAAGCAAAAGACATAGTTGCAGACAAAGCAGGAAACGTTAATATGCCTTACATTACAGAAAGATGGCCAGGAGGCATGTTAACTAATTTTATTACTATTAGAAAAGCTGTTAAAAAAATGGCTTCAATTGATAGAATGAAAAAAGATGGCACATTTTTAACACTTTCTAAAAAAGAACGTTTACAAGTAGATCGTTTAAGAGCCAAATTAGAAAAGAATTTAGGTTCAATTTCAGATATGACTCGCCTTCCAGGAGCAATATTTGTGGTAGATATAAAGCGTGAGCATATCGCAATAAAGGAAGCACAGAAATTAAACATTCCAATATTTGCAATGGTTGATACTAATTCTGACCCAAGACAAGTGGATTACGTAATTCCAGCAAATGATGATGCTTCAAAATCTATCGATAAAATCTTAACTCATGTAACTGATGCAGTTGCTGAAGGATTAGCCGAAAGAAAAGCAGAAAAAAATGCTAAAACTGAAGGCGATGATACAACAGTTAAAGCCGATACTACTACTAAAGTAGAAGAAACTGTTAAGTCTGAAGTTAAAATTAAAGAAACGGCAACTAAAGTTAAACCTGAAACTAAGGAAGAAGTTAAAGTTGAAGCTGAAACTAAAGAAATGACAAAAGCAAAAGCTAAAGTTAAAACTACTCCAGTAGCAGTTTCACAAGAAGAAGAATAAAACAAATAAACATAAATTAAATACAGTAGTCGTTTAATAAGTTTCTTCTCGAAATAAGTTAAGCGACTTTTTTTCAAATTAAAAATCATATAATATCATGACAAAAATAACAGCAGCCGACGTAATGAAATTAAGAAAAACCACTGGAGCTGGAATGATGGATTGTAAAAATGCATTAATAGAAGCAGAAGGTGATTTTGATAAAGCAATCGAAATTCTTCGTAAAAAAGGACAAAAAGTAGCCGCTAAAAGAGCAGATCGCGAATCAACTGAAGGTGCTGCAATAGCATTCGTAAACGATTCTAAAACAGTTGGAGTTTCTATTGTTTTGGGTTGCGAAACCGACTTCGTAGGTAAAAATGAGAACTTTGTAAATTTAGCACATCAGTTAGCCGAATTAGCATTGTCTCAATCTTCTAAAGAAGAATTTTTGGCAGCAAATTTTAATGGCATGTCTGTATCAGAAAAATTAATTGAGCAAACTGGAGTTATTGGAGAAAAATTAGAAATTGGTGCTTTTGAAAAATTAGAAGCTCCATTTGTAGGGTCTTACATTCATGCTGGGAATAAAATCGCTACTTTAGTAGGTTTATCTGCCAGTTTAGATGGCATCAAAGTTGTAGCGAAAGATGTTGCTATGCAAGTTGCTGCAATGAATCCAATTGCACTTAATGAAAACGGTGTTGATGCTTCAGTAATTGAAAAAGAAATTGAAATTGCTAAAGACCAATTACGTCAGGAAGGAAAACCAGAAGCCATGTTAGACCATATCGCAAAAGGAAAGCTAAAGCGTTTCTTTAAAGATAACACGTTGGTAAATCAAGCATTTATTAAAGATGCTAAAATTAGTGTTTCCGATTACGTTAAATCATTAGATAACAATTTAACAATTACAGCGTTTGAGCGTGTTGCTTTAGGATAAAAAACGCTGTGTTATATAATATCAAAGCTTCGATTTACATCGAAGCTTTTTTTATATCCAGATTTCTAGGTTTTCAATTTAAGATATTGTTTATATTTGTATAACTTCAGTAAACAACAAATGAAATACAAAAGAATTCTTTTAAAACTTTCAGGCGAAGCCTTAATGGGAAACAGGCAATATGGTATAGACCCAGAACGCTTAGCAGAATATGCTCAAGACATTAAACAAATTATCGATTTAGGTGTAGAAGTTGCTATAGTTATTGGTGGCGGAAATATTTTTAGAGGTGTAGCAGGAGCTATAAATGGTATGGATCGTGTTCAAGGCGATCATATGGGAATGCTTGCAACAGTAATTAATGGTTTGGCATTGCAAAGTGCTTTAGAAGATGCTAATGTACCCACTCGATTACAAAGTGCAATTAAAATTAATGAAGTGGCAGAGCCTTTTATTCGAAGAAGAGCATTGAGGCATCTAGAAAAAGGGCGTGTTGTTATTTTTGGAGGAGGTACAGGGAACCCTTATTTTACTACAGATTCTGCAGCAGTTTTAAGAGCCATTGAAATTGAAGCAGATGTTATTTTAAAAGGCACAAGAGTAGATGGTATTTATAATGTTGACCCAGAAAAAGATTCTGATGCTACAAAATTTGATTATATTAGTTTTGATGATGTATTAAAAAAAGGGTTGAAAGTTATGGACACTACAGCATTTACTTTAAGCCAAGAAAACAAACTTCCTATCATCGTTTTTGACATGAATAAAAAGGATAATTTACTTAAAGTCGTTTCTGGAGAAAACATAGGAACAACTGTTAATCTATAAATCATTGTTTGGGCTTAACTTTTAAGTGCTTTTTTATAAATTAAAACATTAAAAATGAACGAAGAATTACAATTTATTTTAGATGCAACCAAAGAAGCAATGGTAGATGCTATAAAGCATTTAGAAAAGCAGTTTGTTAATATTAGAGCAGGTAAAGCAACACCTTCTATGCTTGGAAGTGTTATGGTAGATTATTATGGCTCACAAACACCTTTAAATCAGGTTGCAAATGTAAATACGCCAGATGGTAGAACAATTACAGTACAGCCTTGGGAGAAAAGTATGCTGCAAGAAATTGAAAGAGCTATTTTAATTGCTAATATTGGATTTAACCCAATGAATAATGGCGAAAGTATTATTATTAACGTTCCTGTTTTAACCGAAGAAAGACGTCTTAATCTTTCTAAACAAGCTAAGGCTGAAGCTGAAGACACAAAAGTAGGTGTGAGGAATTCTCGTAAAGATGCCAATAATGAAATTAAGAAAATGGATGACCTCTCTGAAGATGTAAAAAATAATGCAGAATTAGATGTGCAGGAAATGACTGATACTTATGTAAAGAAAGTTGACGATTTATTCAACTTAAAAGAAAAAGAAATTATGACCATTTAATTGGAGAGATTTTAAAGTTGTTTTTTAAATTGATTGTCTTATTTGGAAATAATTAGCACAAAATTGAAATTTAATAATAAATAAAAATCCATCAAAATTAACTTTGATGGATTTTATATTACTCAAGAACAATCAACCATAATTTAGGTCAACTTATATTTAAGCTTTAGCTTTCTTTCCTGCACAACATTCTTTTTTACAATCGTTAGCACAAGCCATTTTTTTATCTCCAGCATTCACTTCAGCTTTCTTGGCTTCACATTTCTTTTTGCATTCAGCTGTTTTTTCAGCACATTTAGAACAATCTTTTTCTGTACAATCTGGACTGCATTTAACTGAGCATTCTTTCATGTGAGACATAGCTTCAGCGTCGTCTAATTTGCTTGAAAAAGAATCAACTGTTTTCATGTCGCTTACTTTATAGATGTCTGCAACTTTTGTAACAGTTTCTTCAAGAGTCATAGGGTTTACGATAGCTTCATCATATTCAACCATTGCTAATCTTCTATCAAAATCTACACTAGCAGATTTTACGCCATCCATTTTGGCAATTTTCTTTTCGATGGTTTTTGCACAACCTATTGCACAAGTCATCCCATCAATAGTAAACTCAGCTTTAGCATAAGTAGCATTTGGGTCTAACTCTTTCTTTGCAGTTTCTATATTAGTTTCAACTTCCACAGTTTTAACTTCTGATTTTACTTCATTTTTACAAGCAGTAAAAATTATAGCAATTAAAACAAGTGCTAAAATATTTTTTAATGTTTTCATAGGTTTATATATTAAGTTCTTTACAAAACTACTGATTTAAGTTTTTATTTTACTCATTTTAGTATTAATTAAAATCTTCATCACTTACACCTTCATTAACTATTACATTATTAATATTGAAAATGATGGTTTGTGGTCCAGTTTTTATAATTTGATGATATGGAAACTGCACACCTTTTACAGGCGAATATTTAGAATAATCTACAACAGTTGTCGTTTCTTTTCCTCCAATAGATGCAGTTTTTTCAACTCGTGTTAATAAACCAGTTTCTGCATTGTAATATTTTAATGATATTTTTCCATCTTTTTCAACCTTAACTTTATAAACGTCAATACCATCAATAGTGGTTAAACTTTCTAAAGATAATTTAAACGAATTATCATAATATAATTCTGGGAACAAGGTAATTTTTGATTTTTGAATATCTAGCATTTCTCCTTCCATAGGCATTTTTTGTCCTTGCTGCTCAATATAACCAGTTTCTCCATTAAATTTTTGTTTCATAATAACTCCCATACCTTCAATACTCATTTCCATAGATTCTTTATTAGGTGCCATTTGTTTTATGTCTGCTTTTGGTGCAAAAGGAGCGCCTTCAATAGTAACATCTGCACTAGAGTGAGTAGTTTTTACTAACATAGCATTATCTTTACCACCAATAGCACTTATATAATTATCAATTACAGATTTTGCAGTAACCCCATTTGGTATTGGTTTTGTAAACTCTGGCTTTTCAACAGGATTTGCATATGTATCGAAATATTTAATAGGGATTCCTGTTTTTTCAAGATTAGGCAATACATCACTTCCTTTACCTACAACCACAATTCGTGCATTTTCAGTTTTAAAATATGTATTTGCTACACGCTTTACATCTTCTTTGGTTACTGCATTAATTTTTTCAAGATATGTTGCGTAGAAATCTTCTGGCAAATCGTTTATTTTAATATTCAATGCATAACGTGCTATAGTTTGAGGGCGTTCTAGAGCTAATACAAAATCACCAACATATTTCGCTTTTGCATTTGCTAAATCTTTATCAGAGATATCTTCATTTTTAATTCGCTTAATTTCTTTTAAGGTTTGTACAACGGCACTATCCGTTACAGCATTTCTTACTGCAGCTCCAGCAGTAAAACGAGACACATATTTATCTGATCCAACACCAGAACGAGCACCATAAGTATATCCATGTTCTTCCCTAAGATTCATATTTAAATAACTGCTAAAACCACCTCCTAATATTTTATTAGTAATCAAAACTGAAAGATAGTCTGAATCACTCATTTTCAAATCAACATTATTTGTAAGAGATATGTTAGATTGTACAGCGTTAGGCATATCTATAAAATTGATTTGTGTGTACTGTACATTAGGGTTTGCAGTTGGCACATTTGTAGTTACTTCAATAGATTTCCCCCATTTACCAAAATAGGTTTCTACCTGTTTTTTAATAGTATTAAAATCTACATCACCAATAATAACTAAATATGCTCTATTAGGATTGAAATATTTTTGATAAAACACATTCACGTTTTCTAAAGTCACGTTGTTAACAGTCTCTTCGGTTACAAATTCGCCATAAGGATGTTTTGCGCCATAAGATAAAGATCTACCTACACGACCAGCTACAGCCTCTACACTTTTTTCTTGAGTTTTTAAACCTTCAATTAGTTTATCTTTTTCTTTTTGAAATTCTTCTTCGGTTAATAAAGGATTTATAGCAGCATCTGCCATCAATTCCAATATCCTTTCAGAGTATTTTGACAAAGTACTTGCAAAAGCACTTTCTGAACCAAAATTAAGAGAAGCGCCTAAGAAATCTATTTCTTCGTTAAACTCGTCTTTAGGAATATTTGTTGTTCCGTTACCTAACATTGCTCCCAATAAGCTGGATGTACCCGCTTTATCATTTTCAGTAATTGGATCATTATCTATGTTTAGGGTATATGATACTCTCGGTAGTTTGTGATTTTCAACAATGAGAATTTTCATTCCGTTATCCAATACAAATTCTTTAGGAGTTTCTAATGCAATTTTAGGAGCAGGTCCTGGTTTAGGTTGTTTAGATCTATCAATTTGAGCATTTACGCCTACTGATAATAAAAACAATGTAATTAAAATCGATATTTTAGTTTTCATAAGTGAATGTCTTTTTATTAATCATCTGTTTTAGGTAAATACTCTAAAATTAATCGTTGATTAGGGTTTAAATATTTTGTTGCTACAGCTTGAATTTCTTCTCTGGTAATAGATCTGTAAATATCAATTTCGTTATTGATTAAGTTTGTATTTCCATAAAGCATATAATATCTTGCCAAGGAGTTTGCAATACCAGAAATACTGGAGTTGGAATTAACAAATTGATTTTCAAATTTGTTTTGAAGTTTTTGATAGTCTTTTTCTGAAATTAATTCGTTTTGTATTTTCACTACCTCTGCGTCAATTTCTTTTATTATGTTATCTAATGAATTATCACCTAATGGCAGTCCAAATAGTACATACATTCCATAGTCTTCCTGACTTATATTGAAAGCTCCTACTTGTAATGCCATTTTTTTCTCATCAACTAATTTCTTATATAATTTAGAACTTTTACCGCTGCTTAAATAACTAGAAACCATGTTTAGCACATAAGATTCTCTGTCTTTAAATGAAGGTGTTCTATAAGCAGCCACTACAGCGGGAATTTGAATATTTGGGTCGTAAGCTTTTGCATTGATAGTTTCTGTTATGGGATTTTCCTTCGGAAAGTTTCTAACAATATCATTTCCTCTTGGAATTGGACCAAAATAATTTTTAATCATTTTTTTAACCGAAGACACATCAATATCTCCAGCCACTACTAAAACAGCATTATTAGGCACGTAAAACTTTTTATTGAAAGTTTGAAATTCTTCTAGTGTAGCAGCATCCAGGTGTGCCATTTTACCAATTGTAGTGCCTTTATATGGATGGTTTTTAAACATATGTAGTTTAACATTCTCAAGAAATCTTCCATAAGGTTGATTATCTACACGTAAACGTTTCTCTTCTTTAACCACTTCGTTTTGTGTGTCTACACCTATTTGGTTAATTATAGGATGCATTAAACGTTCAGATTCCATCCATAAACCCAGTTCTACATTATTAGACGGGAATACTTCGTAGTAATACGTTCTGTCATCAGTTGTATTTGCATTATTGCTTCCGCCATTAGATGAAACAATAGTAAACCATTCGCCACGATCTATGTTTTTGGTCCCTTCAAATAAAAGATGCTCAAAAAAGTGAGCAAAACCAGTACGTTCTGGATTTTCGTCTTTAGCTCCAACATGATACATAACAGAAGTGGTTACTACAGGAGCCGTATTGTCTTGATGTAAAATAACGTGTAATCCGTTGTCTAAATCGTATTCTTCAAATTTAACTTCTTGTGTATAAGCTGTAAAACCAGCTAATACAAAAGCAGAAAACAAAAACAAGCATTTTTTCATAGATATTAATTTTGAGTATTTAATTGAACATAGGTCTATAACATTTAAAGATTGTTACAGGGCAAACAAAAATAAGGAATAGAAAAGAATATACAATGTGATAGAAGCATAAAAATATCACAATTAAAAGGTTTGTAGATTAATTAATTAGCATTATATTTGCACTCATTTTTTGAACAAATTAATTAATAAAACGTTACGCTATGTACGCAATTGTAGAGATAGCAGGGCAACAATATAAAGTTGTAAAAGACCAAAAAGTTTTTGTTCACCGTTTACAAACTGAAGAAGGAAAGAAAGTAGCTTTCGATAATGTACTTCTTTTGGGTGATGGTGATAAAGTAACTATTGGCGCCCCAGC
>QMOV01000099.1 GCA_003650305.1 Bacteroidota bacterium
AATTCCATATTTATCTGCAGCAGGCGAATTAAAAACAAAACCTACACAGCATAGTGTAAAAACACTTATGGAAAGTGGTGTGCAAGCCGATGTATTAGTGTGTAGAACAGAACGCGAAATAAGTGATGGTATTCGTACTAAACTCGCACGTTTTTGCAATGTGCAAAAGGAAGCAGTTATACAATCTATAGATGCTTCTACCATTTACGATGTGCCAAATATGATGTTGGATGAAGGGTTAGACAAAGTGGTATTGAAGAAATTAGAATTAAAAAGCTCTGTACCAGATTTATCGAGTTGGAACGAGTTTTTATCACGACATAAACATCCAAAAAGCGAAATAACTATTGGTTTAATTGGGAAGTATGTAGAGTTGCAAGATTCGTATAAATCTATTTTAGAATCTTTCATTCATGCAGGAGCTGCAAACGAAGTAAAGGTTAAAGTAGAATCTATCCATTCGGAATATTTAAACAAGGACAATATAAAAGAAAAACTATCGCATCTCGATGGTGTATTAGTTGCTCCAGGTTTTGGTGAGCGAGGTATTGAAGGCAAAATAGATGCTGTAAAATATGTACGTGAAAATAATATTCCGTTTTTAGGTATTTGTTTAGGGATGCAAATGGCAGTTATAGAATATGCACGAAATATTTTGGGATTAGAAAATGCAAATTCTACCGAAATGGATAAAAATACGTCTTATCCTGTTATTGATTTAATGAAAGAACAAAAGGCAATTACAAATAAAGGTGGTACAATGCGATTGGGTGCTTGGGCTTGTGAATTGAAAGCCGATAGTATCGTTTCACAAGTTTATAACAAAGCAAATATAGAAGAGCGTCATCGACACAGATACGAATATAACAACACATATAAAGCACAATTAGAAGCTGTTGGCATGAAAACAACAGGATTAAATCCAGAAACTGGTTTGGTAGAAATTATCGAAATACCAAAGCATCCTTGGTTTGTTGGTGTACAATATCATCCAGAATACAAGAGTACAGTATCTAATCCACATCCTTTATTTGTGGCTTTTATAAAAGCAGCACTAAAATATTCTATTGCAAAAAATAGTGTCAGTATGGCATAAAGCGTTTATTGGATGGCTTTTTGAGTATTCAAATCTGTCCTCTCCTTTTCAAGGAGAGGTGTCTGAAAGACGGAGTGGTTATAAATAAAGATAACCTAAAAGTTTAATTGATTTATGAATAATAAAATTCATAATAGAAAATATTTAAAAGAATTCCGAAGAGAATTAAGAAATAACTCAACTAAAGCTGAAACCAAATTATGGCAAGGTTTGAGAAAAAGTCAATTAGATGGAAGAAAATTTAGAAGACAACAAAGTATCGAAAATTATATAGTAGATTTTTGTTGTCCGAGTGAAAACCTAATCGTTGAAATTGATGGAGAAGTTCATAACAATTTTATTAATAATGAATACGATTTTAATAGAACCAAACGATTAAATAAACTAGGATATAAAGTGATTCGTTTTACCAATGAAGAGATTTATAAAAGTTTAGATTTAGTATTGGAAGCAATAAAACAAGAATTTAAAAAATAACCACCTCTTAATCTCCTCCTTAAAAAGGAGGAGAAAATTGTTCTCTCCTTTTCAAGGAGAGGTGTCCGAAGGAAAGAGTGGTTAAAACCCTATCAGATGAAAGGGTTATTAAAAAATATAAACATGGAAGAAAAAAAATTAGACATTAATTCAATAATAGGTTTTATACTTATTGCTGCGATATTAATGTATATGCTGTATCAAAACCAGCCAACACCAGAAGAAATAGAAGCACAAGCTAAAGCTCAACAAGAACAGATTGATGCCGAAAAAATAGCAAAAGAGAAAGCTACTGATACATTTATTTCTACACCTCAAGATTTTTCAGCTACACCAACAAACGATTCTACGCAATTAGTCAATTTAAAAAACAAGATTGGAGCCTTTTCATATTCATCATCACTAACTTCAGCAACTCAAGAAGAAACAATTTTTGAAAACGAAGTTTTATACTTAAAAGTAAATAACAAAGGAGGCTATCTTTCCGAAGTAAAATTAAAACAATTTGTAAACCACGATTCGGTTCCTATTTATTTAATCAAAGACCAAAATGCAATTTTTAATGTAAATTTTGGTACGACAGATAACCGAACACTAAGCACAAAAGACCTTTACTTTCAGCCAACACTTTCTCAAAGTGGAGACAACCAAATTTTGTCGATGAAGCTAAAAGTATCTGAAACTCAATTTTTAGAATACAGATACGAGTTAAAACCTAACGATTATATGTTAGGATTTTCAGTAAGGTCACAAGGTTTAAATACTATAGTAAATAGCTCGCAACAAGTAACTTTAGATTGGAAATTAAAAGGATATCGACATTCAAAAAGTGTAACTTACGAAAACAGATATACCAGATTAACGTATCAGCATGATGGAGGAAAAGTTAGTAAACTAGGACAAGCAGGAGATGATGATGAAACGGAAGTAGATATAGAATGGCTATCTTTTAGACAACACTTTTTTAGTTCTATACTTCTTACAGATAAGCCATTTAAAACAGCTTCTTTAAAATCTGAAACTCTAGCTATAGACGAAGAAATTGATACTATTTTTACAAAAAGCTACGCAGTTTCTATTCCTTTAGAACTTAATGGAGGAGAAATTAATGAGTCTTTAAATATGTATTATGGTCCAACCGACAGCAAGACTTTAAAATATTACGATAGAAATTTGGAGGAAAGTATTCCGTTTGGTTGGGGACTTTTTGGATGGATAAATAAAGCATTATTTATTCCTCTATTTGGATTTTTAAGTGGATTTCTACCTTACGGAATTGCAATTATTGTAATGACAATTTTGGTAAGATTGGTATTATCTCCAGTGCTTTATAAGTCGTATTTATCTCAAGCAAAAATGAAAATTTTAAAGCCAGAAATTGCAGAAATTTCAGCTAAGTACAAAGACAACGCAATGAAAAAGCAAAAAGAAACGATGGCTTTATATAGTAAGGCTGGAGCGAGTCCTATGGCTGGATGTTTACCAGCTTTAGTACAACTTCCTGTCTTTTATGCGTTGTTTATGTTCTTCCCAACAGCATTTGAGTTACGTCAAAAAAGTTTTCTTTGGGCCGAAGATTTATCGTCTTACGATACCATAGCCGAACTTCCGTTTACTATTCCAATTTATGGAGACCACGTAAGTTTATTTCCAATATTAGCGTCTATTGCAATTTTCTTTTATATGAAAATGACTACTGGACAACAAGCCATGTCGCAACCAACACAGGAAGGAATGCCAGATATGGCAAAAATGATGAAGTACATGATTTACTTCTCACCAATAATGATGCTCTTTTTCTTTAATAACTATGCAAGTGGATTGAGTTTGTATTATTTCATTTCTAATTTAATTACAATAGGGATTATGTTAGTAATTAAAAACTACATTTTGGACGAAGATAAAATTCATGCACAAATACAAGTGAATAAGAAAAAGCCTAGAAAACAAGGTAAGTTCCAGCGTAAAATGGCAGAAATGATGGAGAAGGCAGAAGAACAAAAGCAAGCACAGAAAAAAGGTAGAAAATAATATTTTTAAAAAGAAATACTTAAATTGAGCTGTCATAACATCGTTTTTGGCAGCTTTTTTGTTAATACAATTTTTGAGAAGTTTACAGCGTTTAATTAATAATTTGTCATTCTAAACAGAGTGAAGATTTTTTTGAATTAATATGAAACATCTAATAACAGTTTTCTTATTTTTTATTTCTTCTTCAATTTCCGCACAAGACATAAATCAATTAGATGCTAATGGAAAGCGCCATGGTATTTGGAAGAAGACCTTCGAGGGTACTAATCAGTTGAGATATCAAGGTGAATTTTCTCATGGAAAAGAAATAGGACTTTTTAAGTTTTATAAATTACTCAAGAAAAAGAGTGTTTTAACTGCCACAAAACAATTCAATGAAAGCGACAATATTGCTGATGTAAGGTTTTTATCTTCAAGAGGAAAGGTAATAAGTCAAGGCAGAATGAATGGTAAATTGTATGTTGGAGAATGGACGTATTATCATAATAATTCTAATGTAATAATGACTCGTGAAACATATGATAATGAAGGGAGATTACAAGGCAAGCGTATTGTGTATTATGATAATGGACTATTAGCTGAAGAGGTTAATTATGAAGAGGGAAGTAAATATGGAGTTTCAAAATGGTATTCCTTAAAAGGCGTTGTATTAAAGCAATTTGTTTATAAAAACAATGAGCTTCATGGTATCGCAAAGTATTATAATGGAAAAGGAGAGATTTTAGTTGAGGGCTCTTATAAACGAGGAAAAAAAACAGGTATTTGGAAGTACTATAAAGAAGGAGAGCTTGTAGAAGAAAAGGATCTTACTTATAGACCAAAATATAAAAAGAAACAATAAGATATTGTCATTCCTGCGAATCCCTATAGCCATCGGGAATGAATCTTTTTCAATAATCTTTAATCATTAATTCATGTTTTTTTATTTGTAAATTTGCCAAATGCAAAGAGTAATTATTGGACTTTCAGGTGGAGTAGATTCTAGCGTTGCAGCTTATTTATTAAAGCAGCAAGGCTACGAAGTTATAGGTCTATTTATGAAAAATTGGCACGACGATTCTGTAACAATTTCCGATGAGTGTCCTTGGTTAGACGATAGTAACGATGCCATGCTTGTTGCCGAAAAATTGGGCATTCCATTCCAAACGGTTGACTTAAGCAAAGAATATAAAGAACGTATCGTTGACTATATGTTTAATGAATACGAGAAAGGACGAACACCAAATCCAGATGTGCTTTGTAACCGAGAAATAAAGTTCGATGTTTTTATGAAAATTGCTCTTGAATTAGGAGCAGATTATGTGGCAACAGGTCATTATTGTAGAAAAGGGACTCTTGAAAAGGATGAGAAAGATATTTATCAGCTATTAGCAGGAAAAGACAACAATAAGGATCAATCTTATTTTTTATGCCAGTTGTCGCAACAGCAATTAGCAAAAACCTTATTTCCGATTGGAGAACTTACAAAACCAGAAGTAAGAGACATAGCTAATAAACTTAATCTTGTAACTGCTGATAAAAAAGACTCACAAGGACTTTGTTTTATTGGTAAAGTAAAGCTTCCAGATTTTTTGCAGCAACAACTCAAACCAAAAGAAGGTGTAATTGTTGAGGTTTCTAATGATAATGATATTTATAAGCAAGATGTGCCTAAATTCAATTCAGAAGAAGATAAACTTCAGTATTGGTCTCGCAAATTAGTATATTCAATTACTAATGGTAAGATTGTTGGTAAACATCAAGGCGCACATTATTTTACAAAAGGACAGCGTAAAGGATTAGCTGTTGGTGGAACTGCCGAACCATTGTTTGTTATCGACACCAATGTAGATGAGAATATTATTTACACAGGACAAGGCAAATCACACCCGGGACTTTATAAAAAAGCATTATTTGTAACCAATGAAGAATTGCATTGGATTCGAGAAGATTTAGCTTTAAAAACTTACGAAACTATGGAAGTTTTAGCAAGAATTCGTTATCGTCAGCCTTTACAAAAAGCAATACTCCATAAAGTTGAAAGCGGTTTGTATGTAGCCTTTGAAAAACCACAATCTGCAATTACCGAGGGACAGTTTGTAGCATGGTATTTAGGAGATGAATTAGTAGGTTCGGGAGTAATTTCTTAATTTAGTGTTTCCAAATCTAATATTATGAAAAAGAAATTACTTTTTTTTAGTTTCATTGTCTTTCAATTTTTTGCTTTTGCTCAAGAAGATGCTTGGGTTTTTCTTAACGCTAAAGCCAATGTTGCAAACGCACTTGCCAATCCTCAAACTATTCTTACACAAGATGCCATTGACAGAAAAAACAATCATGGCATTACTATAGATTTTAGAGATGTTCCAGTAGATGAATCCTATATTACTCAACTTAAAAGTGCTACTGGAATTACAGTAATGGCAAAATCTAAATGGTTTAATGCTGTTCATGTACGTGGAACCGAAACAAATATTAATAATTTACTAATCGAAAGTTTTGTTGATCATATCGAATTTGCTAATCGAAGTTTAAATGCTCGAAGAAGTTTTGTGGTAAATAATAAATTTGAAATTGAAGATGCTCAAATCACATTTGTTTACGGAAACACACAAAATCAAGTCGAAATGATTAATGCTGATGGATTACATCTGTTAGATTATACAGGAACAGGAATGGTAATTGCGGTATTAGATGCTGGATTTCCAAATGTAAATACTATGGGAAGTTTTCAACGTTTAAGAGATGCAGGTAATTTACGGGATGGTTACGATTTTGTAAATAGAGATGATGATGAATTTGCTTATTCAGGAAACAATCATGGCACAAAAGTATTAAGTGATATGGCAGGTTTTATCGAAAATGCATTTGTAGGTACTGCACCAGATGCATCCTATTATTTATTTAGAACAGAAGATGCCGGAAGCGAAAATCCTATTGAAGAAAGTTATTGGGTTGAAGCAGCAGAACGCGCAGATAGTTTAGGCGTAGATGTGATAAACACCTCTTTAGGTTATAAAGATTTTGACAATCCTAATTACGATTATACTTCGGCAGATATGAATGGGCTTACAGCTTTTATAACTCGAGGTGCAAACATTGCATTCGAAAAAGGTTTACTGTTAGTGAATTCTGCTGGAAATTCAGGTGCAAGTGGTGTAAATGCACCTGCAGATTCTGCAAACGTACTTTCTATTGGTGCTGTAGATTCTAATGGCAATTACGCATCTTTCAGTTCGCAAGGAAGTGCCATACAACCAACACAAAAACCAGATGTTGTTGCTCGTGGTTCTGGTAGTTATGTTATTGACGATAGTAATAATATTGTTCAAAATAATGGAACTTCATTTAGTTCGCCAATTATGGCAGGAGGAGTAACCTGTTTATGGCAAGCATTACCTAATAAAACAAATGCCGAAATTATGCAACTAGTTAGAGAATCTGCATCGCAATATGCAACACCTGATTATTTTTTGGGTTTTGGAATTCCGGATTTGCAACAGGCTTTAAATTCAGCATTATCTATTGGTTTAGAAGAAGAAATAGAATTAAGTATTTATCCCAATCCAATCCAACATAAGCTGAATATAGTGTTTGCAGAAAGCATAGAAAATATAAGTTTAAAGTTGTATAATATACTTGGTAAACAAATAATCAATAAGACAATTTATAAAAATAAACCGTCTATTAATTTAGAAAGTTTATCAAGCGGAATTTATATTGTAAAACTTCAAGCTGATAACAAAAAATCAAAGACATTTAAACTCATAAAAGAGTAAATGAAGAATAGAATAACCAAACTCTTCAACATACAATATCCTATCATTCAAGCTGGAATGATTTGGAATAGTGGTTGGCGATTAGCATCTGCTTCAAGTAATGCAGGAATTCTTGGGTTGATTGGAGCAGGATCGATGTATCCAGAAGTGCTTCGAGAACATATTCAAAAATGTAAAGAAGCAACCAATAAACCATTTGGTGTAAACGTACCAATGTTATATCCTAATATTGATGAGATTATGGATATTATTGTTGAAGAAGGCGTAAAGATTGTTTTTACATCTGCAGGAAATCCAAAGACTTGGACCAAATGGTTAAAAGAAAAAGGCATTATAGTTGTTCATGTTGTAAGTAGTGTAAAATTTGCTTTAAAAGCTCAAGACGCAGAAGTAGATGCTATTGTTGCTGAAGGTTTTGAAGCAGGAGGACATAATGGAAGAGATGAAACAACGACACTAACATTAATACCAATGGTAAAAGAGCAGATTAAAATTCCGTTAATTGCTGCTGGAGGAATTGCCACAGGAAAAGCCATGTTGGCTACAATGATTCTTGGAGCAGATGCTGTACAAGTTGGAAGCCGTTTTGTAGCTAGTGAAGAATCTTCAGCACATCAATCCTTTAAGCAAACTGTTGTTGATGCCAAAGAGGGCGACACTCAATTAACCTTAAAAGAACTCGCTCCTGTACGATTGATAAAAAATAATTTTTATAATGAAATTCTGGAGCTCTATAAAACAAACCCAACTCCAGAGCAATTAAAAAACCTTTTAGGTAGAGCGAGAGCAAAAAAAGGCATGTTTGAAGGTGACCTTGAAAATGGCGAATTAGAAATTGGACAAGTCTCAGGGTTAATACATGATATAAAACCAGTAGCTGTTATTGTTAAGGAAATCATTACTGAATTTGAGGAAGCAAAACAATACATTTCAAGTTTATAATCTTTTTATAAGTAATTTTTAAACTATTGATTTTTAGAATTTAAAATTTTAACTTCGCTTATCGCCTGATATAGATAATTGAAAAAATCCATATCAAAACAATAAGCGTAACTTTAAAATTTCTTAAATAATTTTTCTTTAATTAGGCAGGTAAATACTTCATTAAAAACCGTTACTTTTAACTTATATATTTGCAATTAAAAAAAGCAAACTTAAATTAATGC
>QMOV01000100.1 GCA_003650305.1 Bacteroidota bacterium
CTCCTGCTGCAAGAAATTCACTAGCAGTCATAACATCTATTTGGTTGGCAATAGTAGAAGTCGCGAACTGTCCATTATAATTTATCTGTAATGCTTGGTTATTCTTACCTGATTTTGTAGTTACTATAATAACACCACTAGAACCACGTGTACCATAAATTGCTGCTGCAGAACCGTCTTTTAATACTGTAATATTTTCTATATCACTAGGATCAACATTATTCAAAGATTGACCCAACACGCCATCAATCACAATTAAAGGTTCTGTATTTCCACCTACTGTAGAAATACCTCTTAAACGCATAGTACCATTTGAATTTGGATTACCACCTTTATTATAGATACTAAGTCCAGCTACCTTACCTTGTAGTAATTGAGTTGGATCAGTAATTACACCTTGGTTAAATTCTTCTGCATTAACACTTACAACAGCAGTAGTAATTTCTTTCTTGACAACAGAGCCATAACCAACAATAACTACTTCATCAAGCTGAGCGGCATCCTCTTCCATGAGCACATTAATTACGGTTTGCCCATTTACTGTAATTTCTTGTGTTTTATAGCCTAGGAAGCTAAAAACAATCACAGCATCGGAAGCAACATTGTCTAATGTGTAATTTCCATCAAAATCGGTTTGTGTACCTGTAGTTGTTCCTTTAACAAGGACATTTACTCCTGGTAAGGGTCCCGAAGCATCAGATACAACACCTGTAACTGATTGAGCATAAATAAAACTTCCGCAAAATAATAAAATGGGAAGTATTAGCTTTTTAAGTAATTTGATTTTCATATTTGTTTTAAATTAGAATTTGAAGATTAATTATTTAATAAAACCTAATCTTTAAAAGTTCAATATTTAGCTAATCTCACTTTTTATTTTTGAACATAAAAAGAAAAAGTTGTAAAAACGCATATATGGCAACCGAAAACGATTTCGGAAATTATATATTTCTCGTTTTTGGAACTTAAAAACGCTAAAATTTACAATAAAAAAGACAAAGTGTCATTATAATTATTAAAAAAAATCAAAATAATTCATTTTTTCTTCAATTATGAATAGTTTTTGTTCTACTTTAATTCCTTTAAAAAACCTAAACTAAATGTTTAAAGTCACACTCAAAAAAATAGCTTCTACTTTAGGAGTTTCTACAGCAACTGTATCTAAAGCATTAAAAGATTATCCCGATATTAGTGAAAAGACTAAAAGAAAAGTAAGATCTTTAGCTAAGTCGCTAGATTACAAACCAAATTCATTTGCTCAAAGTTTAAGAAATAAAGAATCAAAAATTATTGGATTAATCATTCCTACAATTGTACATCATTTTTTTTCAAATATCTTAAATGGTGTTATTGATGCTGCTAGCGAAAATGGTTATTTGGTAATTACGCTTCTATCTAATGAGTCTTATGAAGATGAAAAAAATAAAATAAACTTACTTTTGGAAAAAAATGTAGATGGAATTTTACTATCACTTTCAGACAAGACCGTTAATTATAAACACATAAATAGATTAATTGATGGTAATGTTCCTGTAGTTCTTTACGATAAAATATCTAAGTCCGTAAACTGTTCAAAGGTTATTATTAATGACAAGCAAGCTGCCTTTAATGCCACCCAATACTTAATTGATACAGGTTGTAAAAAAATCGCTCATATTAGGGGACCACTAAAGCCACAAACAACCATAGATAGATTTATAGGTTACAAAAAAGCTTTAGAAGTTAATAATATCCCTTTTGATAAAACCCTTGTTTATGTTAGTGATAGTTTATCATTTGAAAATGGTTATAACCTTGTTCTCAAAATTATTAATGACCATCATGATGTTGATGCTATATTTTCTTTTACAGATTTAATTGCAACTGGTGTTTTAATTAGATTAAAAGAATTAGATATTATAGTACCTGATCAAATATCAGTCATGGGTTTTAGCAATTGGTTTTTATCGAAAATCACATCACCAACATTATCTACAGTAGATCAACCTGGATATGAAATGGGCAGAAAAGCTTTTACTTTATTATACAATGAACTTAATATTATTAGAAATAATGAGCCCCTTATCCATGAGGTTATTGAGATAGCAACCAAGGTAATTCCAAGAAATTCTACCAAAAAAAAATAATATAATTATCTGGTTTATAATTATTGTTTATCTCTTGATGAGTTGAGCTATATCTTTTTCTGCTATTTTTGGATTTGCTCCATTACTACTTGCAACAATTGCTCCAACAGCACATGCAAAATCAAGAGCTTCTTGTGGAGGCTTATTATTTAAAAGTTCACTTATTAAAGATGCTAGAAATGAATCTCCTGCACCAACAGTATCTTTGACTTGAATTGAATATCCGTAATTCTTAAAAAAAATATTAGAAACAAATAATATTGCTCCATCTTTGCCTAAAGTAACACAAATGTTACCTGTTTTAGTTGTATTAGAAATAAATTTAATATTGGATTCAATATCGCTTGAATAAAAGTCCAACTGTTCGCAAATTTCTAGTAGCTCATCATCATTAAACTTTATAAAGTTTGCTTCTCCCATGAGCTTAGTTAAAACATCTAATGTGTAATGAGGAGGTCTTAAATTAACATCAAATATTTTATATTTTGCGACTTTTAGAAGTTCTAAAAGAGTATGTTTTGAAACCTTATTTCTAGCCACCAAACTCCCAAAAACAAAAGCATCAGATTTTTTTACAAACTCCTTTAACTCTTCATTTAAATGAATACTATCCCAAGCACATGGAAATTTAATATTATAAGTTGCTGACCCCTTTTTGTCTAAAACGACCTTGACTTGACCGGTTTGAAACTTTTTGCTAATTTGAATTTCGTTGGCATTGATAGCATTTGATGTAATATAGGATATTAGCTTTTTACCATCAATGTCATCACCAACGCTACTAATTATGCTTGCATCATTGCCCAAAGATCTTAATCGTAATGCCACATTTAAAGGTGCGCCACCTATTTCTTTATGAGTAGGAAATACATCCCAAAGCACTTCTCCAAAACAAATTACAAATGGCATTCCTAATTATTCTTTTATTAATTTCTCCTCTAGATCTTCTAATGAAACCCCTTTAGTTTCAGGCATTTTAAAAATTACCCACAATAACTGTAACAGCATCATTGATGAGAAAAAGATAAAAATAGGCCAGGGATTGTCTTTGAATATTCCTGCATTCTTATCTAAAAATACCGGTGTTAATAAGGTTATAATAGCAGCAAACACCCAATGGGTTCCTGTTCCCCAAGATTGTCCAAAAGCACGAATTTTATTAGGAAATATTTCTGAAATAAACACCCAAATAACAGCACCTTGACCAATAGCATGTGAAGCCACAAATATTAAAATAAAAGTTAACAATAAAGCAGAGCTTGAATCACTATAAAAACACCATCCTACCATCGCTAGACTTATAATATAGCCTATTGAACCAATCTTCATTAATTTACGACGACCCAATTTATCGATAAGGCGAATACCAATAATTGTAAAAATTAGGTTTACGATTCCTATAGATATCGAACTAAATAATGACTCTTTAGCCGCTAAACCAGATCTTTCCAATATTTCAGGAGCATAATACAATACAAAATTTATACCTGACATCTGATTAAAGAATGCAATAAAAAAGGCTAGCCATAATACTGTTTTATATTTTTTCTTAAAAATACTTTCTCCTTTTACTGTAGAAGTTATGTGTTTTTTAATTTCATTTAATTTTTCAAGAGCTTTTTCTTTATTATAAATGAGATTTAATACTTTTAGTGAACCCTCATCATCACCTTTTTTAACTGCCAACCATCTCGGACTGTTTGGTATGCCCAATACCATAATGGAATAGATTATTGCGGGTACAGTTTCAATACCTAGCATCCACCTCCAATCATTAGTTCCACCAATTCCTTTTAGTAAATAATTAGAAATAAATGCTATAAAAATTCCAAACACTATATTAAATTGATAAAGTGCAACTAATCGACCACGATTTTCAGATGTAGATATTTCTGATATATAGATTGGTGCAGCCACTGAAGAAGCGCCAACACCCAATCCACCAATAAAGCGGAAGAATGAAAATAAATATGGGTCAGGTGCAAAAGCAGAGCCCAGAGCAGATAATGCATATAAGATACCAATAGTTAATAATGTTTTTTTGCGTCCAAATTTCTCGCAAGGAATTCCTCCTAAAAGAGCTCCAATCACAGTTCCCCAAAGTGCCATTGACATAATAAACGTGCCGTGAAATAACGGCGTTGTGTCCCATAATTCTTTAATTGGTTGATTGGCTCCGGATATTACAACCGTATCAAATCCAAATAAAAATCCAGCAAGAGCAACAGTAATGGACCATACTAAAACTTTATTATTCATACATTTGTTCCTTTATTTTACAAAATATAAAACTTTAGACAAACATTCTCTTATATGTATAGAGATAATGAGTTTTAAACACGAAATCGTTTTCGTTTGTATAATTGACTGTTTTTTTAATTTTTTATATGAAGTCTTTAAAAAAAAGGAGAGTTTCGTTACAGTTATCTAATCAATTTATCGAATAATGAAAATAATTCTATTTATTTTATTCTCTTTAAATACATTAATGTCGACTGCACAACATGACGGATGGAATATAACCACCACCACAAACACAAATTATACAGGTGTTGTTGTTGCTAATGGCCGTATAGGAATATTGCCATCAGAACAGCCATTTCAAACAGAACATATTATTTTAAACAATGTCTTTGATAAAGCATCTCAATTAGGAGTTAGCCGAATTTTAAAAGGCATGAATTTTGGAAATTTAGATGTTGAAATTGATGGTGAAAAAATAACCAATTCTAATATTAATGATTGGAAGCAAACCCTCAATATGAAAGAAGCGGGTTTTACCACTTCGTTCAAATTTAAAAATAAAGCACTCATTACATATACCATTTATGCACTTCGAAATGTGCCGTATTCTGGATATATAGACATCAGTATTAAAGCTAAAAAAACTATTAAAGTAAAGGTGACTGGTAAAATAGAGACCCCAGATGAGTATCAAAACTCTTTAAGTACATTTAGGGTTTTGAAGGATAATGAAACAACTATGCCAATTCTTCAAACTATCGCTAAAAGCAGAATGGGGAAGCATACCGTTGGGACATCTGCTACTTTTATTTGGCATGATATTAATTCTGGCAGAGAGAATCAGCGACCTAAATTGAACCATCATAAAATTTCTGAATATGACAATAGATTGTCTTTTGAGAAAGAAATAAAGAATGGCACTTCTCTTGAATTTGCTTGGACAGCAGCTCAATGTTCTACACAAGATTTTTTCGATCCACAAAATGAGTCTGAACGCTTTGTTATATTTAATTTATTAACACCAAAAACTGATTTGTTGGAACAACATAAAAGTCTTTGGGAAGATTTATGGGAAGGCGATATAATTATTGAAGGCGATTTACAATCACAACAAGACGTTAGATTAGCACTATATCATTTATATTCGTTTGCAAGAGGAGATTCTGATCTAAGTATTTCACCTATGGGATTATCTTCTCAAGGTTATAACGGACACATTTTTTGGGATACAGAACTCTGGATGTATCCACCATTATTACTACTCAATCAAGATATTGCAAGGTCTTTGGTTAATTACAGGTCTGATAGACTAGATGCCGCAAAACGAAAAGCAATTAATTTTGGTTATAAGGGAGCGATGTTCCCATGGGAAAGTGATGACACAGGCGAAGAAGCTACTCCAGCCTGGGCTTTAACGGGAACATTCGAACATCATATCACCGCTGATGTTGCTATTGCTTTTTGGAATTATTATCGCGTTACAAAAGATAAGCTTTGGTTAATAGAAAGAGGTTATCCAATGTTAAAAGAAATAGCAGATTATTGGGTAAGTCGTTCTGTTAAAAATTCAGATGGCAGTTATTCTATTAAGAATGTAGTAGGTGCAAATGAATTTGCACCAAATGTAGATGATAATGCTTTTACAAATGGTTCAGCTATAACGGCATTACAATTCGCCGTTTTGGCGGCAAAAGAATTAAATATTGAGTCCAATTCAAGTTGGAGTACAGTTGCTGATAAAATTAAGATTCACAAGTTTCGTGATGGCACTACAATGGAGCATAGTAAATACAATGGAGAGATTATAAAACAAGCTGATGTAAACTTATTATCTTATCCGTTAAATATTATAGAAGGTAATGCATTGCTTAAAGATTTGAAATATTATGAACCTAAATTAGCTAAAGAAGGACCAGCTATGGGAAAATCAGTTTTTGCTGTAATTTACGCAAGACTTGGTGATGCCGAAAATGCTTTTCGCCTTTTTAAAGAAAGTTATGAGCCCAATAAACGTCCACCTTTTGGTGCATTATCTGAATCTGCAACAAGTAACAATCCATATTTTGTTACTGGTGCTGGTGGAATGCTGCAAACCATATTGTTTGGTTTTGGAGGTTTACATTTAACCGATGAAGGCATTATTCAAAAAAACCCAGTTTTACCTACAGCATGGAAGTCTCTAACACTAAAAGGTATTGGAGTTGAGAAAAAGACCTATGTTATTAATTGATTTGTTGATTTTTTTAATTTTAATTATATGATTAATATTATTTCTTTTCTTGGATTTACACTTTTAGTAGCAGTTATTTCATATTTAGCCACTCGAAAAACTAACGAAGCATCTTCTGATGGTTATTTTCTAGGTGGTAGAAGCCTAACAGCTGGTGTAATAGCAGGATCCTTATTATTAACCAACTTGTCAACAGAACAAATCGTTGGATTAAATGGTTCGGCTTATGCAAATGGATTATCAGTAATGGCTTGGGAATCATTAGCGGCTATTGCCATGGTAGTGACAGCAATGTTTTTATTACCAAGGTATTTAAAAGGAGGATTAACAACAGTTCCTCAATTTCTAGCAAAAAGGTTTGATGTCGCTACAAAAACATTAACTTCTATATTGTTTTTAACAGGCTATGTAGTGGTCCTATTACCTGTTATTTTATATTCAGGTTCTTTAGCAATAAGTGGCATGTTTAATATTCCCGATTTATTGAATGTTACACATACGCAATCTATTTGGATTTGTGTTTGGGGCATCGGAATTGTAGGTTCCATATATGCTGTTTTTGGAGGGCTTAAAGCCGTAGCAGTATCAGACTCTATAAATGCTATTGGATTGTTAATTGGAGGAATATTAATTCCTGTTTTTGGCTTGATGGCTATTGGTGATGGTAGTGTCTTAGAGGGTATTTCAACTTTGACTACTGAAAACCCTGAGAAGTTTAAATCGATGGGAAGTACTACTGACCCTGTGCCATTTTATACGATTTTTACAGGGATGATGTTAGTCCAATTATTTTATTGGGGGACAAATCAGCAAATTATTCAAAGAGCATTAGCAGCAAAAGATTTAAAAGAAGGTCAAAAAGGATTGTTGTTAGCATCATTTATCAAGATATTAGGACCTCTAATTGTAGTTTTGCCTGGTATAATTGCATTTCATATGTTTGAGGGAAATCTTGAAAATGCAGATGCAGCTTATCCAATGCTTGTAAATAAAGTTCTTCCTGTATCTCTTCTTGGATTTTTTGCAGCAGTATTATTTGGTGCTATCTTAAGCTCATTTAATAGTGTGCTAAATAGTTCTGTGACATTATTCGGCTTGGATGTTTACAAGCAACATATAAATAAAGAAGCCGATGAACGTACTGTAGTAAAATATGGAAAAATGTTTGGAATTGTTTTAGCAATTTCTGCTATGTTTATTGCACCTTTAATTGCAAAAGCCGGAAGTCTATTTGATTATTTACAAGAAGTAAATGGTATTTATAGTATTCCAATATTGACCATTATAGTTGTTGGTTATTTAACTAAAAAAGTTCCAGCAATTGCGGCTAAAATTGGAGTTATTTCAGGATCTGTCTTGTATATTTTAAGTCAATTTATAATGCAACCATATTTTGTAGGAAAGGCTCTTGACAAAGCAGCAGAATCTGGCATCACTGATAATGCATCATTGAGTTTAATTGAATCACAAGCATACCCACATTATCTAGATGTTATGGCTATATTATTTGTGTTAAATATTATTATAATGTTGTTGATTGGTAAATTCTTCCCAAGAAAAGAAGCTTATATACAAGAATATACGAAACAGGTAGATATTACGCCTTGGAAATTTGTTAATCAAACTGGTATTGCTATTTGCGTAATAGTTGTTGGAATCTATATTTATTTTTCTTAATTAATAATCCATATGAAAAAAGCAGGCATCATAATAGTAATAGTTATTCTTTCCTTATTAGGATGTAATAATTCTAATCAGAGTCCTAAATTATACGATACCAAAGATGAGATTAATGAGAAAGTAGATTCATTA
>QMOV01000101.1 GCA_003650305.1 Bacteroidota bacterium
ATCACTATAAAAAATAAAATAAAATGGCAAGATATACTGGTCCTAAAACTAAAATAGCACGTAAATTCGGAGAAGCTATTTTTGGAGAAGATAAATCTTTCGAAAAAAGAAATTATCCTCCTGGTCAACACGGAAACACAAGAAGACGTGGAAAAAAATCTGAATATGCTATCCAATTAATGGAAAAGCAAAAAGCAAAATACACTTACGGTGTTTTAGAGCGTCAATTTAGAAACATGTTTAAAAGAGCAACTGCTTCTACAGGTATTACAGGTGAAGTATTGTTACAACTTTGCGAATCTAGATTGGATAATGTTGTGTTTAGAATGGGAATTTCACCATCGCGTAGTGGAGCTAGACAATTAGTTTCACATAGGCACATAACAGTAAATGGAAAGTTAGTAAATATTCCATCGTATTCTTTAAAAGCTGGAGATGTAGTTGCAGTGAGAGAAAAATCTAAATCACTTGAAGCAATTGAAAGATCACTTTCTAATTCAAGTCATGTTTACGAATGGATTACTTGGAATAACGATACAAAAGAAGGAACTTATGTATCTATTCCTGCAAGAATTCAAATTCCAGAAAACATTAACGAGCAATTCATCGTCGAATTATATTCTAAATAATAACTGATACAATAAAGCAATATGGCAATATTAAATTTTCAAAAACCGGATAAAGTAATCTTAATGGATTCAACAGATTTTGAAGGTAAATTCGAATTTAGACCTTTAGAGCCTGGTTATGGTTTAACAGTAGGAAATGCATTAAGAAGAGTTTTGTTATCTTCTCTAGAAGGATTTGCAATTACATCAGTTAGAATTGAAGGTGTTGAGCATGAATTTTCTACAATTACAGGAGTAGTTGAGGATGTTACTGAAATGATACTTAACCTTAAACAAATTCGTTTTAAACGTCAAATAGATGAAGTAGATAACGAATCTGTTTCAATTTATATTTCTGGACAAGAACAAATAACAGCTGGAGATTTTCAGAAATTTATTTCAGGATTCCAAGTTTTAAATTCAGATTTAGTAATCTGTAATTTAGATCCTAAAGTAAGCATAAACATGGAAATTTCTATCGAAAAAGGTAGAGGTTATGTTCCTGCTGAAGAAAATAAAAAATCAGTAGCACCACTTGGTACAATTTTCACAGACTCTATTTACACACCAATAAAAAATGTAAAATATAGTGTTGAGAATTATCGTGTAGAGCAAAAAACAGATTACGAAAAATTAGTTTTCGAAATTATTACTGATGGATCTATTGTGCCTCAAGAAGCATTGACTGAGGCTGCTAAAATTTTAATTCATCATTTCATGTTGTTTTCAGATGAGAGAATAACTCTAGAAGCCGATGAAATTGCAAAAACCGAAACTTATGATGAAGAATCACTTCATATGAGACAGTTGCTTAAAACTAAACTTATAGATATGGACCTTTCAGTTCGCGCACTAAATTGTTTAAAAGCTGCAGAGGTTGATACATTAGGAGATTTAGTGTCGTTTAATAAAAACGACCTAATGAAGTTCCGTAATTTTGGTAAAAAGTCTTTAACAGAACTTGAAGAGTTAGTAAATGTTAAAGGGCTTAATTTCGGAATGGATTTAAGCAAGTATAAATTAGATAAGGACTAAATAAATTATAGAATATAGAAAATAGAGCATAGACACAAGACTATAATATCTGAACAATCTTAGCTATTGGTTCTCATTTGTGTATAAGTCAAGTCTAATATCTATCTTCAAAATCTAAAAAATAATGAGACACGGAAAAAAGGTAAACCATTTAGGTAGAAAAACCGCTCACAGAAAATCGATGTTGGCTAATATGGCATGTTCTTTAATTGAGCATAAGCGTATTAATACAACTGTTGCAAAAGCCAAAGCATTAAAACAATTTGTAGAACCTTTAGTAACTAAGTCTAAAGAAGATACTACACATAATAGACGTATTGTTTTTAGTCGTTTAAGACAAAAAGAAGCAGTTGCAGAATTGTTTAGAGATGTAGCAGCAAAAGTTGGCGATCGTCCTGGAGGATATACAAGAATAATTAAACTTGGTAATCGTTTAGGTGATAATGCAGATATGGCAATGATTGAACTTGTAGATTATAACGAAATTTACAATGCAGATAAACCAAAAAAGAAAACAACACGTAGAAGCCGAAGAGGAGGCAGTAAAACAGTTGCTACAGTGGTAGATACTAAAGCTTCAAACGAAGAAGAATAAGATATTATAAACTTTAACGTTTTTTTAAGGGTAAACATTGGAAATGTATACCCTTTTCTTTTAAAGAATTTATTACTTTTACATGTTTAAGAAAATAACTATGAAAAAAATACTTTTTTTTATTTCGATCCTATCAGTTGGACTAGTTTTTTCTCAAAGCTCTGTTGGTACATCAGGAGATCAACTAACTTTAGATAACAATCTCCAACGCGTTAAAACTTTTGGTTCCTCGGTAACGTTTTTCAATCCAAAAAGATTAACAGATGGCACTTTTTATTTATTCGATAAATGGAATAATTATTGTATTATTCAGACTGAGGACAATCAGAAGTTTGTATTAAGAAATATAAATTTAAATCTGGAACGTCATACATTCGAATCTAAAGTAGAAGGGGATTCTATTTTTACATTTAGTTTCAATAATATTGATAAGTTTATTATTAATGGTAAAACTTATAAAAATTATTATTGGGATGAAGACAGTAAGGTTTATGAGATTATTTACGACAATAACAATTTTCAAATTTTAAAGGGATTTAGAGTTGAATTGCTTGAAGGTTCTGCAAATCCGATGGTAAATCGTTCAAGAGATAAATACATAAGAAAAGAATCTTATCATTTAAGAAGTAATGATAATAAGATTAAACCTTTTAAACTAAAGCGGAGTCGTATTTTAAAATTGATAAATGGAGATATCGAAAAAGTAAATAAGATTGATGCATATACTAGAAACAACAATCTCTCTTTTAAAAGAGAAAAAGATTTACATAAAATTTTAGAGTACTCTTTAAAGGATTAATATATATAGAGTTAAATTCAGTTCCTTTTTTTAATTAACTTGTAAAAAATCTTTTATCATGAAAAAGATATTAATTATTCCAGTTTTATTGTTGTTTTTAAATAGTAATGCACAAAGTTTTCAAGATGCTTTAAATACGTCTGGAGGTAATGCTCCTTTTAATAATTTAACAGGAAATTTAAATGGGGAATATCAAACTTTAACTGGTAATGAAAATGAATGGTCAAAAATAATGGGTGTTTTTTATCAGTTTGATGATATTCGATTCGGTAAAATAGGATTAGATGGTTCTGTATATTTGTTTGATAATTGGGAAAACAAAGGAGTTATTGTTGTTGGGAATAAAAGATACGCAGTACCAAATATTAATTTCCATATAAATCAAGACTTGTTTTTAACCAAAATGGAAAACGACTCTACTTTTGTATATGATTTTAAAGGCATAGATAAAATTATAGTTAACAGTAGAGCTTTTAAAAGCATATACAATACTGCCGAAGGTAAGAACAAAATATATGAAATTGTTTATGGTAGTAAAGACTTAATCTTGTTAAAAAGATACTCTGTTAAGCTTATACAGGCATCACCTAATCCTATGGTTAATAGAACAAAAAGTAAGATTAAGCGTTCTAGTAATTATTACTTGATGAAAGATGGTGGAGTTATTCCTTTTAAATTAAAAAAATCTAATATCCTTAATTTAATTAATAGTGAACAAACACAAAGATTGGAACAGTACGTTAAAGATTACAAACTTTCATATAAAAAGGAAAAGGATGTAAATAAAATACTAGATTATATATCAAAATCATAACAGAAACTAAGTTGTTTAAAGGAGTTAAAATTTTAACTCCTTTTTTTATGTAAAAAATCATGTAATTAAATAGGAAAAAGTATTTTTGTAAAACCTTGTCCCTGCAAAGGCAGGAATCTCTTACAGATTATTTATGAAATACAAAACAAGCAAAAAGGCAATAATTTTATTAGCAGATGGAACCATTTTTTATGGCAAAGCCATAGGTAAAGAAGGGAGTGCTTTTGGTGAAGTATGTTTCAATACAGGAATGACAGGCTATCAAGAGATATTCACAGATCCTTCATACTTTGGGCAACTTATGGTTGCAACAAACGCTCATATTGGTAATTATGGTGTTAATGATAATGAAGTAGAATCAGACTCAATAAAAATCTCTGGTTTAATTTGTAAAAATTTTAGTTATAATTATTCTCGTCAAGATGCAAATGCTTCACTAGAAGAGTTCTTTAAAGAAAATAATCTCTTTGCAATTTCCGATGTCGATACTAGAGCATTAGTAAGTTATATTAGAGATAATGGTGCAATGAATGCAGTAATTTCTACTGAAGTTGATAATATAGAAAGATTAAAACAACAATTAGCCGAAATTCCGAATATGGAAGGCTTAGAATTAGCCTCTAAAGTATCTACAAAAAAACCTTATTATTTTGGTGATGAAAAAGCATCCATTAAAATTGCAGCATTAGATATTGGTATTAAAAAAAATATTCTTCGCAACCTTGCTAATAGAGATACATATATAAAAGTATTTCCGTATAATACCTCTTTCAAAGAGATGAGTGCTTTTAATCCTGATGGTTATTTTTTGTCTAATGGTCCTGGTGATCCAGAGCCTCTAGAAGATGCACAAAATCTCGCTAAAGAGATTATTAAAAGAAACCTTCCACTATTTGGTATTTGTCTTGGGCATCAAATTATTGCACTTGCAAATGGTGTTTCTACTTATAAAATGCATAATGGACATAGAGGTATAAACCATCCTGTAAAGAACTTAATAACTGGAAAGGGAGAGATTACTTCTCAAAATCATGGGTTTGCTGTAAATAAAGAAGAAGCTGAAAATCACAATGATTTAAAAATTACTCATGTACATTTAAACGATAATACTGTTGCAGGAATTGAAATGAAAAGTAAAAACTGTTTTTCAGTACAATTTCATCCTGAAGCAAGTCCTGGACCACATGATTCATGGTATTTATTCGACCAATTTATAGAAAATATCAAAGCTAACTAATTGATAAAAAGACAATAAATTTAAGCATTTATTGTCTTTTTTATTTTACTTAAACGTTATAGATAGTATTATTTTTAATTCTTCCGAAGACATAGATATTAAAACAATATTAAACCGTAAATTTGAATTCAATAAACAAATAATACAATACTTATGAGTATCATAATAAATATCCATGCAAGACAAATTTTTGATTCTAGAGGAAACCCAACTGTAGAAGTTGACGTAGAAACAGAAAACGGAATTATAGGAAGAGCTGCAGTTCCTTCTGGCGCATCTACAGGAGAACATGAAGCAGTAGAACTTCGAGATGGTGGAGAGGCGTATATGGGAAAAGGCGTGTTAAATGCAATAGAAAATGTAAATAAAATAATAGCTAAAGAGTTATTGGGTGTTTCAGTTTTTGAGCAGAATCATATTGATGATTTTATGTGTGAGTTAGATGGAACAACTAACAAATCTAAGCTTGGCGCAAACGCTATTTTAGGAGTGTCTTTAGCAGTTGCAAAAGCAGCAGCTAACGAACTTGGTTTGCCTTTATATAGATACATTGGAGGAGTAAGTGCGAAAACACTTCCAGTGCCAATGATGAATATTATTAATGGAGGCTCACATAGTGATGCACCAATTGCATTTCAAGAGTTTATGGTAATGCCTGTTAAAGCCAAAAATTTCACTAACGCATTGCAAATGGGAACAGAAATTTTTCACAATCTAAAAAAAGTATTACACGATAGAGGTTTAAGCACTGCTGTGGGTGACGAAGGTGGATTTGCTCCAACTCTTGATGGAACTGAAGATGCTCTAGAAACAATTGCTATAGCTGTCAAAAATGCAGGGTATAAACTTGGAGAAGAAGTTATGATTGCTTTAGATTGTGCTGCTGCAGAATTTTATGTCGATGGAAAATACGATTACACAAAATTTGAAGGCGATAAAGGTAAAATAAGAACAAGCCCAGAACAAGCAGATTATTTGGCAGAGTTAGCTTTAAAATATCCAATAATTTCTATTGAAGACGGAATGGATGAAAACGATTGGGAAGGTTGGAAATATTTAACTGAAAAGATTGGAGATAAAGTGCAATTGGTAGGCGATGATTTATTTGTTACGAATGTAGAACGATTGTCTCGTGGAATTGAAAACGGAATTGCCAATTCAATACTCATTAAAGTAAACCAAATAGGAACACTAACCGAAACTATTGCAGCAGTGAACATGGCACATAATGCTGGTTATACTTCAGTAATGTCACATCGTTCTGGAGAGACAGAAGATAATACCATTGCTGATTTAGCTGTTGCATTAAATACAGGTCAAATTAAAACGGGTTCTGCTTCCCGAAGCGATCGTATGGCAAAATATAATCAACTGTTACGAATTGAAGAAGAGTTAGACGAAGTTGCATTTTATCCACAAATGAAAGCTTTCAAGATTTAAGGAATATAATTTCTAACCTATTTTAAAATGCCAGATTCTTACAAGGATTTGGCTTTTTATTTCAAAATTAATCTGTCCAAAATTTTTTAAGTACACAAATTACAAGCTTAATATTTAATGATATAAATCATAGTATTAATTATGATGATACATTAACTTTGAGAGATTGTGGCAATTTTATTATTAATTTAAACGAATATTATGAAAACATTAAAGCAAAAACTGTACGAAAAAATTAAGGAGCATCGACTTAGAACTACAGTATTATTAAAAGAACATGGAGACAAAGTTATCGACCAAGTAACTGTAGCACAAGCTATTGGTGGCATGAGAGGAATTAAAAGTTTAGTTACAGATATTTCGTATTTAGATCCAATGGAAGGCATAAGATATCGTGGTTTTACGCTTCCAGAAGTTTTAGAGCAATTACCAAAACCTAAAGGAGCCGAAATGCCTTATGTAGAAGGTCTTTACTATTTATTATTAACAGGAGAGATGCCTTCACGAAAAGAAGTTAATCAATTGATGGTCGATTTTAAAAACCGTCGTATAATACCTCACTACGTCAAGGATGTTATAGATTCGTTTCCTAGTGGTAGCCATCCTATGGCAATACTCTCTGCTGCAGTTATGAGTTTAGAAAGAGAATCGCATTTTAATACCAAGTATAAAAAAGGAATGAGTAAGATGGATTATTGGGATTCTACTTTCGAAGATGCAACAAACCTCATTGCTAAAATGCCATTAATAGGTGCTTACATTTATAACAAATTATATGATCCAGAAAATGGTCATCGTTATCCAGATCCATCTTTAGATTTAGGCGCAAACTTTGCTTATATGATGGGGAAAGATGAACCTTATGATGAGGTTTCACGCATGTATTTTATTATTCATGCAGATCACGAAAGTGGAAATGTAAGTGCACATACAGGACATTTAGTTGCCAGTTCATTATCGGATGTATATTATGCTACTTCAGCAATGATAAATGGTTTAGCAGGTCCTTTGCACGGTTTAGCAAACCAAGAAGTATTACGTTGGTTGCAAGGACTTAAAATTAAAATGGGTAATCATTTTCCAACTGAAGAGGAGTTAAAAAAATATGTTTGGGACACTTTAAATAGTGGTCAGGTTATTCCTGGATATGGTCATGCGGTATTAAGAAAAACAGACCCACGTTACACAGTACAACGCGAATTTTGTTTAAAACACATGCCAAATGATGACATATTTAAATATGTTGATGCACTTTATAATGTTGTGCCAGATATATTGAGAGAACATGGTAAAGCCAAAAATCCTTGGCCAAACGTTGATGCACAATCAGGTGTCGTACAATGGCATTATGGAGTTACTCAATATGACTTTTATACTGTATTATTTGCTATAGGAAGATCATTTGGTGTGCTTTCTAACATTATTTGGGATAGAGCTTTAGGCTATTCTTTAGAAAGACCAAAATCTATTACAACAGATATGCTTGAAAAAATGGTTGGAATTAGAAATGAGCTAATACCAACTGAAGAATTAACGACTTCTTAATGAAGAGTATTGTTATAATAAAATTTAGATTTTATTTTTAACAGATTGTAATATTTATTATAAGATAGCGACTATTACCAAAGTAAAAATCGCTATTTTTTATTGTTAAATTGCAGTAATAAAATGATTGATTTTTCTTAAATTAGCATAGTCTCAAAAATTAATAAAAAACCACTGATATATGTCAAGATTAGCCACTCTCGAAATCGACGGTAAGAAGTATGAATTCCCTTTAGTTCAAGGAACAGAAAATGAAACAGCAATAAATATTAAATCACTTCGAGGTGTTACAGGTGGTGTAACTACAATCGATCCTGGTTATAAAAACACTGGTTCTTG
>QMOV01000102.1 GCA_003650305.1 Bacteroidota bacterium
GTTTTTACAAAATCGACCGAATCATCAGTTGAAGCATTATCTGCAACATAAACTATTGCTTCTCTTGAATGTTTAACAACTGAAGGTAAAAATTGTTCGAGCAATTTTTTTCCGTTCCAGTTTAGTATGACGATTGCTGTTTTCATGTTTTTTATTTACTTTTCTTTTTTCCATTGCTGAAAAAAGAAACAAAAAAATCTAGACTGACTAAACTTTGTCTAAATTTTTCATTTGAATTCTAAACCTTCCGACCTTTTCCGCTTTGCGGAATTCGAACAAGCGGAAGTTTTTATACGAATTCATAATTTCAAATTTTACGCCAAACTTTAGTAGGTCGTTTTAACCTAAATATTTAAAACTAGCAATGTAAATATTTTCTATTTACCGAATACTGCTTACTGCTAACTCTTTTTATATGATGGTAAATCATGTAAAAAAGCAAAACGCTCTGCTTCAAAATCCATTTTACAATAATAATGATTTAATCCGTTTGTTACCATTAAATAATCGGCATTAAGCGTTAAATTATAACGTGCAATTTGGTCGAAGGCATTTTGGTTTATCGTAATTTTTGGCGATTTACATTCAACAATCAAGCAAATACTTCCGTTAGGATTATATATTACAATATCGTAACGTTTTCGTAAATCGTTTACTTTTAATTCTTTTTCAACATTAATCAAAGATTTCGGATAATTTTTATTCTGTATTAAAAACTGTACACAATGTTGACGCACCCATTCTTCAGGTTGTAACATCACAAATTTTTTACGGATTTCATCGAAAATAGAAATTTTATTTTCGCTATTTTTGAATCGAAACGAAAACTTTGGAAAGTTTAGCTCTTGCATTAATAGTTTTTGAGATTTTCCCAAAGTTAATTTTCAAATCTCAAATAACAAATTCCAAGCCTTAAATTTTTGGAATTTGGATTTTAAATAATTTGAATTTTACATATTTTGGACGAAGTTAAACAATTGGTAACAGATATTAAAAAGGGCAATTTAAAACCCATTTATTTTTTAATGGGAGAAGAGCCTTATTATATCGATAAAATTTCTGATTTCATAGAACAGCACGTACTTTCTGAAGAAGAAAAAGGGTTTAACCAAATGGTATTATATGGTCGCGATGTAACGATAGACGATATAGTTGCCAATGCCAAGCGTTATCCTATGATGGCAGAGCGGCAAGTGGTTATTGTAAAAGAAGCCCAGGATTTATCGCGTAACATTGAAAAACTGGTTGACTATGCCTTAAATCCACAACCAACAACAGTGTTAGTTGTAAATTACAAATACAAAAAGCTAGATAAGCGTAAAGCGTTGTATAAAGCAATAAACAAAATTGGTGTTGTTTACGAAAGTAAAAAGCTTTACGAAAATCAGGTTGGAGATTGGATACGTCGTGTGTTATCGCCAAAAGAGTATTCCATTACTCCTAAAGCATCACAAATGTTGGTAGAGTTTTTAGGAACAGATTTAAGCAAAATAAATAATGAACTAGAAAAGTTGCAGATTATTTTACCTAAAGGCAGCCAGATTACACCAGAACTTATTGAAGAAAATATTGGGATAAGTAAAGACTATAACAATTTTGAGTTGCGAAAAGCAATAGGAAATAAAGACGTGGTTAAAGCACAACAAATTGTTAGCTATTTTGGCGAAAATCCCAAAGCCAACCCAATGGTTGTTACCGTCTCGTTATTATTTAATTTCTTTGCTCAATTATTACACTATCATGGTTTAAACGATAAATCGTCACGAAGCGTGGCATCTGCATTACGGATTAACCCTTATTTTGTAAACGAATATATTACTGCTGCACGTAATTACCCAATGAAAAAAGTAAGCAAGGTTATTTCTACTTTACGTGAGTTTGATATAAAAAGTAAAGGCGTAGGTGCAAACGCAGTACCTCAAGGCGATCTTTTAAAGGAGTTGTTGGTTAGGATTATGGGTTAAGTTTTGTCATTCCTGCCTTCGCAGGAATGACAATTGTTTGTGAGAACTATCTTATATTAAGCTAACTAAACTATTGACTTTTTAGTTATAAAAAACTAATTTCGCTCATTGAACAATATAGTTTATTCTGTGCTCTTCCGATAGTTATCGGAATTGATTGAGTATAAACAAAACCATATCTTAATATTTGTAGTAATTTGACAAAACAAAATGAATACTGAAGAATGCTATATGTGCGAAAGAGTTGCTACTTCCAAAGAGCACGTTCCACCATTATGTCTTTTCCCTGAAATAAAAGATACTAAAGGCATAAATTTTAGAAAAAATTTAATAACAGTTCCATCTTGTGACATTCATAATTCTAAAAAATCAGATGATGATGAATTTTTAATGTTGTCTTTATCAGGTTTAATAAAAAATAATCCTATTGGAAATTTTCACCAATTAACAAAATCAAATAGATCACTTAAAAGAAAGAGTAAAGACTTCTTAGAAAAGCAAATCTTGCGAAATCATATATTAAAAAAAGTAAAAACAACAGATGGAAAATTCCAAATGGTTTCGATAGGAAATCCAAACACGGAAAGATTATTAAAATGTTTAGAGCATATTGCGTATGGAGTATATTATCAAGAATTTAAAGAACGTTTTGAAGGCGAAATAAGAATGGTATTAGAATTTATTGAATATCATGATGATAATATGCAGACTATGAAGAAATTCCTTAAAAAAAGATTTGCTGGAGAAAAAGAACTAAACAAAGAAATAAAAGGCGGCAACCTTCTTGTTTTTTATTATCATTTTCTTGAACCTGATAATTTTGGATTGATAGGTATGAGAATTGTATTTTATGGAACAGCAGAAGTCTACTTTTCATTTAAGGGTAATAATGCTAAAGAACCATTTGACTTAACATTAAAATTAATGGAAAGTGGAATAAAAACTACAATGAACATAGATGGAGAAGAATTTGTATTTAATAAATAAAAACTAAAGCCAACAATAGCTATATTCCATTACGTAATTTCCTGATTATCTAATCTTTGTATATGTTTACTTGGCTTCTGATTTACTCACTGAAATTCTTTCTAGTTTCTCGTAACAAACCTTTATATACAAGACATGCGACACTCCTAAAATTCTTTAAACACAGTTTCTTTAATGCTTTTCCATTCCGTATTTAAAATACCATAACAACAGGTATTGCGCTTAAAACCATCTAGCAGATACACGTTTTGTCGCAAAATGCCTTCAAGTGTTGCACCAATTTTTTCAACGGCTTTACGTGAGCGTATGTTACGTTCGTCTATTCTAAACTCTACTTTTTCAAAGTTTAGCGTTTCAAAAGCATAGTGTAGCATTAAAAGCTTTATACTCTTGTTTAAAGCAGAACCTTGAAATTCTCTACCAATCCACGTTGCACCAATTTCTATCACTTTATTGTTCCAGTCAATATTCATAAAACGGGTACAACCAGCATATGCATTTTGGGTTTTATCAAAAACAATAAATGGGATTGTAGTTTTATGATAATAGCCATCTACTGCAGTTTGTACATAGCTTTTTAAATCGTCGTGAGTATCAATTTTACTTGGCGAGTATTGTACGAGTTTGTCTTGCTGGGCAATTTGTATTAGCTTCTCATAATTACTTAAGTCGAGTAAAGTGAGTTTTACGTTTTTGTTTTCTAGTGCTGGAGTGTTCATATATATTTACTGCGAATTCCGATAGCTATCGGGAGGGAATCTCATTAATTTAAACTTTTAGATTATGGATTTCTGTTTTTTCTTTCCTTACATTTAGTGTTACACAGTAATTACTTACTAAACCAAATTATTAATAACTTCAACACTTACTTCATGTTTCCCTTCAAAAGGAATTATTGTAACATCATTTCCAAATAATTCATGTACACGCTGCTTTTCATGAGTCATACGCTCTTTATTCATATACTCGTCTTGTGTTCCATAAATTAATGAGACTTTTGTTTTCCCATTTAAAAAATCAAAATCTTTTGTTGTTAATTCTTTCGGAATTCCGCCAGACATCAATACCAATTGGTTGCAGTGTAATTGTCTTCTAGCAACGTAGCGCATCGCAACCGAAACACCTTGAGAATATCCTAAAACAATTAGATTAATATCTTTTGGTAATTGCTCTGCTTCAAGAACAGCATCAAAATATTGCATGATGTTTTCGGTTTCTTTAATTGTATTTTCTTTGGTAAGCCAACTTCCTCCAACATGTTTATATTTTGGAGCAATATAGTATTTGCTTTTAGCCTGAGGTGCTATAATATAATTTTCTTCAGGATTTAGACCATTAAAATAATTTAAAAAATAACGACTTAAATAACCCATGCCATGACAAACAAACCAAACCGTTTTTGTTTTATTGCTTAATGTATTTAGGGTTGAATACGAATTGGTTGATGTATATGAAATTTCTTTTTCGGTTGAATTCATTTTGATGCTGGTTTTGTACTTTTACAAAAATATATTATTTCTATGCAATTATCTAAAAAAGAAATTTTAGCTCATGCTAATTCGGTTTGTAAAAATACCTTAATGGAAACATTAAATATTGAAATGATTGATGTAGGAAGCGATTTCCTTGTTGCTAAAATGCCTGTAAATTCAAGTGTTCATCAGCCAGATGGTGTGTTACATGGAGGAGCTACTGTGGCTTTAGCCGAAAGTGTTGGGAGTTTTGCATCGCATATTTTTTTAGATATTGATAAAGTTTATGTGCGAGGAATTGAGATTTCGGCAAATCATATTAAAAGTGTAAGAGAAGGTAATGTGTATGCAAAAGCAACTTTTATTCACAAAGGCAAAACAACCCAGTTGTTTGATATTAGAATTACCGACGAAAACGACAACCTAATTTCGTTATGTAAATTAACTACAATTACGCTTCCTAAATCTAAATAAATGAATTCGGAAGATTTTTTTGAAAGTATTTCCCAACAATATAAAAGGAAGTTGCCTTTTGTAGCGTATAGAAAACGAAATGTTAATACAATCAAGGCAATTCTTCAGCAAGATTTTGAACTTTATATCAGTAAAGACTTTAAAGAAAACGGTTTTGTATTTGCACCTTTTGATGATAAAGACAATACTGTTTTAATTCCATTAGAAAAATCAGAATTAATTTCTATTGAGAATGCTATTTCAGAACTTTTTGTCATTCCTTCGAAGGCAGACAAACCTTTAGGTTCAGCGCAGCTAATCTCATCAAAAGATAATAAACAAGATCACATTAATTTACTCCAAAAAGGATTAGAAGCAATTGACTCTAATCAGTTTCAAAAAGTTGTATTATCTCGACAAGAAACAGTCTCTAATTCTGAAACTAATCCAATTTCAATTTTTAAAAACTTGTTAAATATATACTTATCTGCATTTGTATATATATGGTATCATCCAAAAGTTGGTTTGTGGCTTGGCGCAACACCCGAAACCTTATTAAAAATAGAGGAGAATCGATTTTCTACAATGGCATTAGCAGGAACACAGCAATATAATGGAACGTTTGATGTAGAATGGAATAATAAAGAAAAGGAGGAGCAACAAATAGTTACAGATTATATTGTAAATAGTATAAATGGTATAGTTAATGATTTAAAAATTTCAGAAGTTGAAACTATAAGAGCAGGAAGCCTATTACATTTACAAACAAAAATTTCTGGTACTTTAAAAACTGAAGCTATAAACTTTAAAAGATTACTTCGCAAACTTCATCCAACACCTGCAGTATGCGGATTACCAAAAGAAACAGCCAAAGCGTTTATTTTAAACAATGAAAGTTGTGATCGCGAGTTTTATACTGGATTTTTGGGCGAATTAAATACTAACCATTCTGAATTGTTTGTCAATTTACGCTGTATGCAACTCAAGAATAATAAAGCGATTTTATATGTTGGTGGCGGAATTACCAAAGATTCAATTCCAGAAAACGAATGGAATGAAACCCTTAATAAAGCTAAAATAATTAAAAGGGTTTTGTAATTTTGTATTATCTATGAGAATACCAAAACATCCACTTGCGCAAACTATTATTCAGTTTTGTAAGTCTAAAAACATAAAGCACATTGTTATTTCTCCAGGAAGCAGAAATGCACCTTTAACTATTGGTTTTACAAATCACAACTATTTTGAATGTTATAGCATTGTAGATGAACGCTCTGCTGCATTTTTTGCTTTGGGAATTGCACAACAATTACGTGAGCCAGTAGCTTTGGTTTGTACATCTGGAAGTGCATTATTAAATTATTATCCAGCGATAGCCGAAGCGTTTTATAGCGATATTCCGTTAGTAGTTTTTTCGGCAGATAGACCAAAACATCTAATTGGTATTGGTGACGGACAAACTATAAATCAGGACAATGTTTTTGCAAATCATATTTTAAGTTCAATAAATTTAACTCTAGATAATCAAAAGCTAAACGAAACTGAAATCAATACAGCTTTAAATACTGCTATTACTCAAAAAGGTCCAGTACATCTTAATGTTCCTTTTAAAGAGCCTCTTTATGAAACTTTAGATGAGTTTTCTGTTTTTCCAAATTCTAATGAAGTAACAAATGTTATTGAAGCTGAGGATTTAAATTACTATACCTCGATTTGGAACAATGCAAAGCGAAAAATGGTGTTAGTTGGTGTGAATTATCCCAACGAAATTGAACAACACTATTTAGATGTTTTGGCTAATGATAACAGTGTTATTGTATTTACAGAAACCACTTCAAATTTTCATCACAACAAGTTTTTTCCGAGTATAGACAAAATTATTGCGCCATTAAAAGATGAAGAATTTAAAGTATTACAACCAGAAGTTTTACTCACTTTTGGAGGTATGGTAGTATCCAAAAAGGTTAAGGCTTTTTTGCGTAATAATCCACCAAAACACCATTGGCATATCAATGACAAAAAAGCAAATGACACTTTTTTTTGTTTAAGTAAACACTTTAAATCTCCCGTAAACGAGGTTTTTAATAATCTTCTAATAAATAAAAGTCAAACACAAAGTGATTATCAAAGTTATTGGCAAAGTGTTAAACAAGAAAGAGAAAAAAAGCACCAGAAGTATTTGCAAGAAATTCCGTTTTGCGATTTAAAAGTTTTCGATATTGTTTTAAAAAGTATTCCAAATAATAATATGTTACAACTTGGCAATAGCTCTGCTGTGAGATATGCACAACTATTTGATTTAAATAAAACGCTAAGTGTATTTTGTAATAGAGGCACAAGTGGTATAGATGGTAGCACTTCTACTGCTATTGGCGCAGCCTCAGTTATTGATGAGCAAACAACTTTTATTACAGGAGATTTAAGTTTCTTTTACGATAGCAATGCGCTATGGAATAATTATATACCAAATAACTTCAGAATCATAGTGATTAATAATAGAGGTGGAGGCATTTTTAGAATTCTTCCAGGAGATAAAAACACTGAAAATTTTGATACTTATTTTGAAACTAAACATAGTTTTACAGCCAAACAAATATGTAAGATGTATCAATTTGAATATGTTTCAGCTTCAAATGAAAACGAATTAAGTTCTGTTTTACAATCATTTTATTCTGATGAAAATAAACCAAAACTTCTCGAAATTTTTACCCCACGAACTTTAAATGATGAAATCTTGCTAAACTATTTTAAGAGTATTTAATAGCATTTAAATATTTCTAATATCATTACATTTGCAACATGATAAAAATAGGTGAATACAATACACTAACCATACTTCGAGAAAAAGAACCAGGACTATTTTTAAGTGATGAAGAAGATAGCGAAGTGTTATTGCCAAATAGATACGTTCCTAATGAATTTAAAATTTGGGATAAGCTGGAAGTCTTTGTTTATTTAGATAATGAAGAGCGTCTTGTAGCTGTAACAGATAAACCATACATTACTAAAGGAGAATTTGCAGTTTTGCGTTGTAATCAAGTCTCGGAACATGGTGCTTTTTTAGATTGGGGAATGGTAAAAGAATTGTTTTGTCCATTTAAAGAACAAGCCTTTAAAATGAAAAAAGGAGGTTGGTATTTGGTGTATTGTTATTTAGATGATAAGACTAATAGATTAGTAGCCTCAAGTAAAACCAACACCTTTTTAAGTAATCAAGAACTTACTGTTTCACCTTTTGAAGAAGTCGATTTAATTGTCTCTCATCCTTCTGAAATTGGAATGAATGTTATCGTTAATAAAAAGCATTTA
>QMOV01000103.1 GCA_003650305.1 Bacteroidota bacterium
CAAAGCGTAGTTCTGCCTTTTTATGAATGTTATTATTGAATTTACAATGTGAGTGTATTTGTTCGTCTGTTCCAACATCTTTACAGGATTCTTTCATGTCGCACAACGGGCGAAGCGGAGTGTAATCCACCTCAACTAATTTACAAGCTTCTGAAGCAATTTCTTCTGTATCAGCGGCAATTGCTACCACAATTTCACCAATATATCTTGTTTTTTTAACAGCCATAGCTGTTTCGTCCTCTGAGATAGGTAATACTCCAAATTTTATCGGTAGCTCCTTTCCGGTGATTACTGCTTTAACGCCGGCTAAAGCTTCTGCTTTACTACTATTTATCGATTTGATTTTGGCATGTGCATGAGTGCTTCTTATAAATTTACAGTACAGAGCATTTTTTATTTTAATGTCATCGGTATAATCAGCTATTCCCTGTACTTTTTTGGCAGCATCTATGTATGGCCTTGCGTGTCCTACCATTTTATATTTATCATCATCATTTATTGAAGGTTGTTCGTTATTTGCATACTCTTCAACTGCTTCAATAATCTTTTTGTAGCCTGTACATCGGCATAAATTACCCGATAAGGCTTCTTTTATTTCGTTTCTAGTTGGTTTGGGGTTTTCTTTCAGAAAATCTAATGACGACATTATCATCCCCGGCGTGCAATATCCACATTGAATAGCACCTTTTTCTACAAACTTTTCTTGTAGTTTATGTAATTTATTTTGGTCTGCAACGCCTTCTATGGTTATGATTGTACTTCTGTTAACTCGCATCGCAGGAGTAATACAACTTTGTACTGCTTTACCATCTACAAAAACAGTACAAGCACCACAACTTCCTTGTTCACATCCCAATTTTGTTCCGGTTAGTTGAATATTATCCCTTAATACTTTTGCCAAAGTATCATGAGGTTTAACAATTACCTGGTATTCTTTTTTGTTTACAGTTATTGTTATGATATTCATCTATCCATTTTTTATTAATGAGATTGCTTCATTTCGTTGCTCTACGTTCGCAATGATGGTATGGTTATCATTTTATAGTCCCACTCCTATACTTTTTCCCCCGTCGACATAAATGGTTTGCCCTGTAATGAATTTAGTATTTTCATTACTTAAAAAAGATACAGTATTTGCAATATCTTCAGGTTTTCCTATTGTTTTGATTGGTTGCGCCTGAATTAAATTCTCCCGAACTTCTTTCGGTAGTTTTTGGGTTAAAGGTGTGTCTATTAACCCCGGTGCAATGGCATTAACTAATACACCATATTTACCAAGTTCTAAGGCTAAAACTCTTGTTAATCCAACAACTCCTGCCTTTGAAGCCGAATAGTTTGATTGTCCTATATTACCTAACCATGCCCGTGAGGTAATATTTATTATTCTTCCACTTTTTTGTTCTCGCATTAATGTTCCTGCTGCTTTGCACATTAACCAAGTTCCTTTTAGATTAATTTCGATAACCTTATCAAAATTTTCGACTGGCATTTTCCAAATCACATTGTCACTAATTATCCCGGCATTATTTACAACAACATCAATATGGCCAAATTCATTCACCACTGTTTTAAATAGACGATTCACCTCTTTTTCATTACTAATATCACAAGCTATGAATTTCGCAAAGCGGCCTAACTTCTTACTTAATTCTATTCCATTTTTTTTATCAACATCGACCAAAATGATTATATAATTATCATTAATCATACGATGTGCTATGGCTTTTCCAATTCCCTTAGCTGCTCCAGTAATTATTGCTATTTGCTTATCCATTTTTAATGATTATTAATTTTTCCATTATAATAATGACAATTTCTTATGGTCTTCAATATCTTGTTAAAACACTGTTTCGAATCCGTATCTTGAGCAATACTTGCGTCTTATTGTTATAATTAACCATTTAACAAAGTTAAAAAACTGTAGACAAAAAAATATGATAAATGTCAATTAATAAGCAAGGTTATTATCGTTAGGGAAAGCTAATAGGAGTCTATTAAGGTTGCTTAATTTAATAAGTTGTCGAAAAATTGAACCGTAGAACTATATCATGCGAAAGGTGAATCTATGGATTCTGTCGCATCTGTTAAAAATAGTCATAAAATTTCAAAATCAATTCCTCTTTTTTAGCTGCCAATGAGATAAATGATTTATAGGTTGAACCCTTCTTCAATTTTGTTGCTATAGGCATGTAGATGTTATAATTTAGGTAAACACTTAGTTTAATTACCTCACAAGTAATTTATATTGATTTTTATATGATGAAAGTCATTTTTAATATTATAATTAAGTGTTTATTTTGTCAGTACCAATTTTCATTTAATAAAAGAGGTTAATAGCACAAAAGGAGATATTTCTTAAACAGACTTATCTCCTTTTTTATTTTTTTGTTGATTTACTTATCAGCAAAGACAGCCATTTTTTCCCTTAAGCAGATATATCCTTAGAAGGAAGCGCCCCCTAATAAGAAATCTTTTAAATTTTTTTATGAGATGTTAACTGTGTAATAATGCATAATCTTTTATATTTGTACCACAAAAAGGTTTCCATGTGAGACCATATCCCTCTACATATAGTGCATTTTATCGATGATTTTAACCCTTAAAGGATGTTTTTAGTGTTTTTATTTTTTATAAATCACTTTTTTTAATACATTTACGCAATATAATGGTACAAAACAAAAGAAAATTTGCCTCAATCTTATTTGTTTTAATAAGTTTTGTATGTGCAGCTCAAGAAACGCCGCCACCTCCAGCACCACCACCACCACCTGGTTTGCCTGTTGATGGAGCAGTACTTTTTGTTTTAGCAATTGGTATTTTTTATGGGGTTAGAAAAAGACTTCAGCTTTTAAAATAGAAAGTTTCTAAAATTTTAATTCTTGTAATTTAGAAACATACTTCCCAATAACATCAAACTCTATATTTACAATCGACCCAATTTTAAAGTTTTTAAAGTTAGTGTGCTTTTGGGTATATGGTATTATTGCTACACTAAAAGTTTCAACTTTTGAATCAACAACAGTTAAACTAACACCATCTATCGTTACAGAGCCCTTTTCAATTGTTAGATTTCCTGTATTTGGATTATACTTAAAAGTATAAAACCAACTTCCTTTTTCTTCATTAACACCTGTACAAACGGCAGTTTGATCAACATGACCTTGTACAATATGCCCATCAAGCCTATCGCCAAGCTTTAATGCTCTTTCCAGATTTATGATATCATTTATTTTGAGGCTGCCAAGATTTGATTTTGTTAATGTTTCTTTTATAGCTGTTACGGTATACTCGTCGCCCTTAATATGTATTACTGTTAAGCAAACTCCATTGTGAGATACGCTCTGATCTATTTTCAATTCAGAAGTTATTTTACTTTTTAAAGTAATGTGAAGATTCTCTAAATCGTGTTTTAAATGTGTTATAGTGCCTAAATCTTCAATTATTCCAGTGAACATAATATTGTCTGTTTATTTAATTAAATTTGTATCATCAAAATTACGAACAAAACACATCATTTTTTAATGAGACAAGAAGAAAAAACAAAAGTTGGTATATCTGTTGGAGATCTTAACGGTATTGGAGGAGAAATAATACTTAAACTTTTTGAAGATCAAAGGGTTCTTGATTTTTGTACTCCAATAATTTTTGCTTCAACCAAAACTTTTTCTTTTTTTAAAAATTATTTTAAAAGCAATATTATCTTCAATAGTGCTAATAGAGTTGAAAAAGCGCAACACGGAAAAGTAAACATTGTAAATGTGTGGAATGAAGATGTAAAAATCGAATTTGGGACAGAAAATTATAAAATTGGGGAATATGCAATTAAATCTTTAGTGGCAGCAACCAAAGCCTTAAAAAATTCTCAAATAGATATTTTAGTAACAGCTCCCATCAACAAACACAATATCCAATCAGATAAATTTAATTTCCCTGGTCATACCGATTATTTAGCCCAAGAGTTGGAAGGCAATAGTTTGATGTTTATGGTTGCCGACACATTAAAAGTCGGTCTTCTTACAGATCATGTTCCAGTTAAAGATATTTCATCAAATATTTCAGTTGAGTTGATTGAATCTAAAATCGATACTATTTACAATACACTATTAAAAGATTTTGGAATAAGAAAGCCTAAAATCGCTGTTTTAGGAATTAATCCTCATACAGGAGATAGTGGCGTTATAGGAAAAGAGGATGATATGATTTTGCGCCCAACACTTACAAAAATTAGAGAAAGCGGTAAATTGATTTTTGGACCTTATTCAGCCGATAGTTTTTTTGGCTCAAACAATTATAAAAATTTCGATGCTATTGTAGCCGCATATCACGACCAAGGATTAATCCCTTTTAAGACATTGTCCTTTGGTCATGGTGTAAATTTTACAGCTGGATTAAATAGAATTAGGACTTCTCCAGATCACGGAACAGCTTATGAAATTGCAGGGAAAGGAGTAGCAGATATTAGCTCCTTTAAAGAGGCGTTGTTTACAGGTATAAAAATATATAATAATAGAAAGATGTATGAGCAATGGAGTGCAAATCCATTGATAAAACAGTCAAAAAAGATATAAACAAAAAATGTTTATAACCAGCATAAGGTAAATAAAAATTCATATATTTGCACGCTCGAAATAATTGTGATGATGAAGCCATTAAAAGAGTTTTCTATTCAATTTGTAGGATTAAAGTTAGGAGAGCATTGTTTTGAGTATAAAATTGATAAAAAGTTTTTTGAGCATTTTGAGTATGAAGAGTTTAATGACTCAAATGTTAATATAAAAGTTCTTTTAAACAAAAAGACAACGTTTTTAGAATTGCAATTTATAGCACTTGGGACAATAAATGTGAATTGTGATTTAGCTAACGAACCTTATAATCAAAAAATTGATAATAGTTTTGATTTAGTAGTTAAGTTTGACGCTGAATACAATGATGACAATGAAGAAATTTTAATAATTCTTCATTCAGAATACGAAATTAATATTGCTCAACATATTTACGAATTAATTGTACTTTCAATGCCAACGAGAAGAATTCATCCAGGCATTATTGACGGAACATTAAATTCAGAAATACTCGATAAATTAGAAGAATTAAGACCTAAAGAAGATTTGGGAGATACAAATCATAGCGAGAAAAATGACCCTCGTTGGAATACATTAAAAAAACTATTAACGGATAAATAACATATATAATGGCACATCCTAAAAGAAAAATATCAAAAACAAGAAGAGACAAAAGACGAACACATTATAAAGCAACTGTTCCACAAATTGCAACATGTCCAACTACTGGAGAAGCACACCTTTACCATAGAGCACATTGGCATGATGGGAAGTTATATTATAGAGGGCAAGTTTTAATAGATAACTCTGAAAAAGAAGAAAATTTAGCATAACTATTATGCGTGCATAAAAAAAACGTTCACTTGTGAGCGTTTTTTTTATGAAAATTTTTTTAAAAGTCAAAAACAACCTATTTTACCCAATATTTGAACAAAATATGGTATTTTTGTCTAGTTTTTGACGATTTTTAGTCAATTTTGACCATTTTTTGTTCAAACCAAACCAAGAATATGAGTAAAATTTCAGCGGCAATTACAGCTGTAGGAAAATATGTGCCAGACTATGTATTAACAAACCAGATTTTGGAAACAATGGTTGATACTAATGACGAATGGATTACTACAAGAACAGGAATAAAAGAACGTAGAATTCTTAAAGAAAAAAACAAAGGCACTTCGTTTTTAGCAATTAATGCAGCTAAAGACTTATTCAATAAAATAGACATCGCCCCCAAAGATATCGAACTCGTAATTGTTGCAACTGCAACGCCAGATATGCAGGCCGCAGCTACTTCTGTTTATGTTGCAACGCAAATTGGCGCAACAAATGCTTTTGGTTTTGATCTTGTCGCTGCATGTTCAAGTTTTTTATATGCCATATCTACAGCATCAAGCTTTATTGAATCTGGGAAGTATAAAAAAATACTTGTAATAGGAGCAGACATGAATTCTTCAATGATTGATTATACCGATAGAACAACATGTATTATTTTTGGTGACGGAGCAGGAGCAGTTTTATTAGAAGCAAATATTGAAGGATTTGGAGTGCAAGATGAGTACTTAAGGAGCGATGGCTCAGGAAGAGAATTTTTACAAGTTCCAGCAGGAGGATCAATAGAGCCGACCACTGAACAAACTATAAAAGACAAAAAACATTTTGTTTATCAAGACGGAAAAACTGTTTTTAAATGGGCAGTATCAAATATGGCAGATGTATGTCAAAAAATACTAGAACGAAATAATTTAGAGATAAATGATATAAATTGGCTTGCAGCTCACCAAGCAAATAAAAGAATAATTAGTGCTACAGCAAACAGAATAAATTTACCATTGGATAAGGTTATGATGAATATTGAAAAGTATGGCAATACTACATCTGCAACCATACCTTTATTATTAAACGATTATGAAAAGCAGTTAAAAAAAGGGGATAATGTCATTTTAGCAGCTTTTGGAGGAGGATTTACTTGGGGATCAATTTATTTAAAATGGGCTTATAACTCTTAAAACATCTAACGAAACTAAAATAATAAATTATGGAATTAAAAGAAATTCAAAACTTAATTAAATTTGTTGCTAAGTCAGGTGCAAGTGAAGTTAAATTAGAAACGGAAGATATTAAAATCACCATTAGAACTGGAGATTCTGGAAAAACAATAGTACAACAAGTTCCTATTGCTGCACAAATACCACAAGCTGCAATTCCTGAGCCTCAATCTGTAGCTACACCTTTGCAGCAGGAGAATATTGAAGCTAAAACTCCAACTATTGATGATTCAAAATTTATAACTATTAAATCGCCAATAATTGGTACGTTTTATAGAAAACCAGGACCAGACAAGCCTATATTTGTTGAGGTTGGTCAATCAATTGCAGAGGGAGATGTGCTTTGTATTATTGAAGCCATGAAACTTTTCAACGAAATAGAATCTGAAGTTTCTGGTAAGATTGTCAAGATTTTAGTAGAGGACTCAACACCTGTAGAATTCGATCAACCATTATTTTTAGTAGATCCATCTTAATATAAATCCCAACTTTCATTCCTATAACTATCGGAATTCAAATCCCAATTAGAACATTGGAATTTGTTATTTGAATATTGAAAATTTGAAGAATTTATGTTTAATAAAATACTTATAGCCAATCGAGGAGAAATAGCACTTCGTGTTATTAGAACCTGTAAAGAGATAGGAATTAAAACGGTTGCAGTTTACTCAACAGCAGATGCAGAAAGCCTTCATGTTAAGTTTGCAGACGAAGCGGTTTGCATTGGACCACCTCCAAGCAGTGAATCTTATTTAAAAATGTCTAATATTATTGCTGCTGCCGAAATTACAAATGCTGACGCTATACATCCTGGATATGGATTTTTATCTGAAAGCGCAAGATTTTCAAAAATTTGCGGAGAGCACAACATAAAATTTATTGGAGCTTCAGCAGAAATGATAGACCGAATGGGAGACAAAGCTGCTGCAAAAGCTACAATGAAAGCCGCAGGAGTGCCATGTGTTCCAGGAAGTGATGGTATTATAGAAAATTATGAAGCTTGTAAAAAAGTAGCAAAAAAAACAGGATATCCAGTTATGCTTAAAGCTACAGCAGGAGGCGGAGGAAAAGGAATGCGCGCCGTTTGGAAACTAGAAGATTTAAAAGATGCTTGGGATTCTGCAAGACAAGAATCTAAAGCAGCATTTAGTAATGACGACATGTACATGGAAAAACTTATTGAAGAACCAAGACATATCGAAATTCAAATTGTAGGAGACTCAAAAGGGAAAGCTTGTCATTTATCAGAAAGAGATTGTTCAGTTCAGCGTCGTCATCAAAAACTAACAGAAGAAACACCTTCACCTTTTATGACGAGCTCACTTCGTAATAAAATGGGAAAAGCAGCAGTAAAAGCTGCCGAATATATAAAGTATGAAGGCGTAGGTACA
>QMOV01000104.1 GCA_003650305.1 Bacteroidota bacterium
TAAATGGAATAGAGAACACACCTATCCAAGATCTCGAGGAGGATTTGATAGTATAGATCTTGACGATATTGCTGATGGTTCAGATGTGTTTTGGACAACACATGCAGATTCCTTGCGTCATGGGAATTCAGATGCTCATGCTTTAAGAGCTGCCGATGGACCAGAAAACAGCTCTAGAGGAAATCAAAATTATGGCAGTGTAGAGTATGATGGACCAATTGGAAACTTAGGAAGTTTTAAAGGAGATGTTGCTAGAAGTGTACTTTATATGGCTGTTAGGTATAATGGTCTTTCAATAGTTAACGGTTACCCTAGTACTGATCCTATTGGACAATTGGGTGACTTAGCAACTTTGCTAGATTGGCATAGAAATGATCCTCCCGACGATTTTGAAATGAATCGTAATAACGTAATTTATACTTGGCAGTTTAATCGAAATCCGTTTGTAGATCAACCCGATTTGGTTGAATATATTTGGGGAAATAACGTTGGACAAATTTGGAGTCAGTCCTTAAATATTAATGATGCAAATAAGTTAAATATAAAAATTTATCCCAATCCAACTCATAATAGAATTTTTATTGAAGGTATAAAGGAACATTCAACTATTAAAGTATTCTCTGCCGAAGGGAGACAGCTTTCAACTTTAAAAGTAAGTGGAAATTCATATTTAGATTTGAATTTATCTAGCGGTATTTATTTTGTTAAGGTTTCATTTGAACCTTATTCAATAGTAAAAAAGATAATAGTTAAATAAACATAAAATCAAAAAACCCAAACTATAAATTAGTTTGGGTTTTTAATAAATATTTAGTTTTAATTTATTCTTTTTTGGTTGTAATAATTACAACACCATCTTTAGCTTTTTTACCATATTCTTTAGTTGCTGAATCTCCTTTTAAAACCTCTATTTTTTCAATCTTATCCGAATCTAATTCATCAATAACTTTTTTTGAGACTTCTTTACCATCTAAAATAAATATTGGATTGTTTTCGCCATCTCCAGAAATAAAGAATTTGTTATTGCCTTTGCCTATAGTTTTTATTTTAAACGTACTATCGTCATCTGTAATCCAAATATTTTCATCTACATCTTCTTTACTTATCCACTCTCTAACAACTTTTCCGTCTTTGTCACTACTTACAAAGATTTTATGTTTTTCTTTTCCTTCGCCTTTAATTTCTATGATTTCATCTCCATCTCCTTTAATAATATGAACGTTTTTATTTTTATGGACACTTTTTACTTCGTGAACTTTACCGTTCTTTTTAATTATAAAAACATTTTCGTGTTCATCATCATGTTCATCATCACTACTAAAAATAAAAGTGTTATGCCCTTTTCCAGAGTTATGAATTTTATGTTTTCCGTCTTTACTGATAAAGCTGTAACCTTCACCTTCTCCAAAATGAAGTTCAGACCCATTACCTATTGATATGCTATTACTTTCAGTATCAACAGTAATTTTTATAGATTTTATAGGATTGTCAGAATTTGTATTAAAATTAGCATTTGAATTTTTAGAACTTGCTTCAATTTTAATTGCAGTAATTTCATTCTTTTCATTTCGTTTAATGCCTTTAAATTTTAAAGTGATACCTGCTTCAGCAAATTCTTCTTTAATTTTTTTAAAGTCTGCTTCAGAATAGTCTTTTGTAATAATTACCTCAACTATTTTATTAGCAGTAATTTCATTATTTGTATTACTTTTTGAAGATTCATCTTCTATAATAATCTCTTTTGTATTAAAGCTCATAATAAAAAGGGCAAGAAGTGGAAGAATTAAAGTGAATTTCCAATGGTTTCTGTTTTTTGATTTGTTTTTGTGTAACATAACGATTCGTTTTTTGATTAATGAATTATAAAAATTATTTGTTAATGCCATTTGATAATTTGGCAAACTTGTTTTAAGTAATAAATGCTGATAGCTCTTTTTACAATTAGCTTTAAGGTGTGCAGTATTGTCAGCAATAAATTCTAAATTTTGTTGCAAATTCTTTTTGTAAAGCCATATAATTGGATTAAACCATAAAATTATGCTTGCCAACTGTGAGATTATAATATCTATGGAATGTAATTGATATGCATGTACTTTTTCGTGAGTTATAATTTGTTTAAGCTCAGTGTCGTTAAATTGATTTGGATTATAAACTATCCATTTAAAGAATGAAAATGGCGACACATCATTAGAGGTTTCAACAAATGTATAATATCTGTATTGTTGTTTATTATTATAAATTAATACATGACCCAACGAAATCAATTGAATAATAAAACGTCCTAAAAAGAAAACTACACCAATTATATATAGTGCAGAAACAATTTGCATTATACTAAAAGTTTCTTCTGCTTGACTTATAGTGCTATTATCAACAAAAATATAATCTTGAATAGGTGTAGAGGCTTGTTCAATATAGATTGGAATTACAATAAATGGAATACAAAATGCTATAATTAAACCCAAAAGTAAAAACCATCTGTTAGATTCAAAAAATGTATCTCGTTGTAAAAATAAGTTATAGCAAAAGTAAAATATAACTATAATTGCACTTGCTTTAATTAAATATTCCATTTCAATAAATATTTTGTATCCTAATAAAAAAGCCCTTCCCTTTGGGAAGGATTTAGGATGGGTTTTTGTTTTCAATTAGTGAGATAATTTCCTTTAACTCTTCCACACTTATTTTTTCTTCTTTTGCAAAAAAGGACACTACGTTTTTGTATGAACTATTAAAATAATTATCTATGGCCGAATTCATAAATCGTTTTCTATAAGCTTCTTTACTAACAATAGGATAATATTGATGTGTTTTTCCGAAGGCATTATAGCTTACATAGACTTTCTCTTCTAAATTTCTAATAATTGTAGAGAGTGTGTTATAATGTGGTTTGTCTTCATTGATTTCGGCAAGTACATCTTTTACAAAAGCTTTTTTAAGCATCCACAAAATGTGCATGATTTCTTCTTCTTTATTTGTTAGTTTTTGCATTGAATAAATGTTTTAGTCATTCCCTCATAAGAGCGAATCTCATTTTTTGTTATGATTATCATTTCCGTGACAAGTGCAATAATGCTTAGCAGAGTTGTGTGATGGAAATTTTATGAATTTTAATTCTAAAATAAACCTGTTTCAAACATATAACTATTTTTATAGTTATACAACTATGTTTGCAGTTATTTAACGAATTTTTAAGTTTTTATTGTATTAAAGGTTTAAATACTATCTTCGCATTTCGAATGCTTCATAGCTAAAGTAAACAAGTAAAAAAATTAATTGATGAGTATAGTTTGGGTAGTTTTAGGATTTATATTATTAGTTATTGGAGGTGAGTTTTTAGTTCGTTCTTCTGTGGCGTTATCATTTAAGTTTAATATTTCTAAACTTATTATAGGCATGACAGTAGTGTCTTTTGCAACATCTGCTCCAGAGTTATTAGTAAGCTTAAACGCAGCTTTAAGTGGCTCTCCTGCAATAGCGATTAATAATGTAGTAGGTTCTAATATTGCTAATATTGGCTTGGTGTTGGGTCTTACAGCGTTAATTGGTTCAATTGCTATAGATAAACAATTTTATAAGTTTAATTGGCCAGTTATGATGTTGTTTTCTGTTGCCTTGTATTATTTTCTTTATAATGACAATCAGCTTACAGGAATTGAAGGTGGCATTTTATTTATATCACTTTTGCTGTTTTTATTCCTATTGATAAAGCGTTCTAAAAATAATGAAAATATTGAAAAAGTAGATGAAGCTTTAGCTATAACTTCCAATTTTAAAATTGTGGTTTGGCTTTTAATTGGAGGTTCAGCCTTATATTTTGGTTCAGAATGGTTAGTAGATGGCGCAAAAGAATTAGCTAAAGCTGTTGGAGTAAGTGATGGAGTAATTGGAATAACTATGATTGCAATTGGGACTAGTATACCAGAGTTGGCAGCTTCAGTAATTGCAGCTCTTAAACAAGAAAGAGCAATTTCTTTAGGAAATTTAATAGGATCTAATATTTTTAATATAGGTTCTGTTCTAGGAATAACTTCAATTATTAAAACGATTCCAGTTACAGAACCACAAATTTTAACGAGAGATATTTTTTGGATGCTTGCTTTTTCAGCAATATTAATTCCTTTAATGCTCCTTCCTAAAAAATTTCAAATTAGCCGCTTCAAAGGATTTTTTCTTGTTTTAGGCTATTCTATATTTTTAGTTTTAGTGTTTAAATAAGCTGATTTAGTGATAAAAAAAAGCCGAACAACTTAATGCTCGGCTTTTGTATATAAACAAAATTAATAAATCTTAAACTTTTACTGTTTTTACTGTTTTAATAATTCTACCTGCAATTTTATAAGGATCTCCGTTTGAAGCTGGTCTTCTATCTTCTAACCATCCTTTCCACCCCTTTTCAACAGTAATAATCGGAATTCTAATAGAAGCGCCTCTATCAGACACACCATAACTAAAGTCTGACACATGTGCAGTTTCATGTTGTCCTGTTAATCTTTCGTCGTTAAAAGCACCATATACTTCAATATGTTCTTTAGTTACAGGTCTAAATGCCTCACAAATTTGTTCGTAAATTTCTTTAGAGCCACAAGTTCTTAATATAGTATTCGAAAAATTGGCGTGCATACCTGAACCATTCCAATCACCTTTTACAGGTTTAGGATGAAGTTCGATATAGTAACCATATTTTTCAGTTAATCTGTTTAACAAATATCTTGCTATCCAAATCTCGTCTCCAGCTGTTTTAGCTCCTTTTGCAAAACATTGAAATTCCCACTGTCCAGGAGCAACCTCTTGATTTATGCCTTCAAAGTTTAGTCCAGTATCAATACATAAATCAGCATGTTCTTCTACAAAATCTCTTCCCCAAGTATATCTACCACCAACAGAACAGTAGTATTTTCCTTGTGGACCAGGAAAACCTCCTCTAGGGAAACCTAATGGTAAATCAGTTTTAGCATCCATTAAGAAATATTCTTGCTCAAAACCAAACCAGAAATCGTTATCATCATCGTCAATGGTTGCTCTTGCATTAGAAGAATGTGGAGTTCCGTCAGCATTTAAAACTTCACACATTACTAGATATCCATTATGTCTTATAGGATCAGGATAGATAGCTACAGGTTTTAATAAACAGTCAGACGAACTGCCTTTAGCTTGTTCAGTAGATGATCCATCAAAAGACCATATATCACAATCTTCCAGTTTACCACTAAAATCGTTTTCAATTTTAGTCTTACTTCTTAATTCTTGAGTTGGTTGATGACCATCTAACCAAATGTATTCTAATTTCGATTTGCTCATTTTAAAAAAATTATGTTTAACTAATATTATTTGGCTCAAAAATAAAAAAAATACTTTTATATGTAATATCTTATAGGGTAAAAAGCTAAAATTCTCGATGATTTTTGCTGACACCCTATTTTTTATAGGGCAAAATTTAGGATAATAAGTTTTTTTTAATAAAATGTAGTAATTTGTTAATAAAGTATTCTTTAAATTATATTAATATGAAACAGGGCGGTTACATTTGTAGTTTCAAAGGCAATTCAGAAACCAAATCAATAAAAAAATAAAAAATGACAACAATTAGATTTCACGCACTTAAAGAATCGTTCAATCGTAAACCATTAAAAGTAAAAGAGAACGAAAGACGTTCAGCAATTTTTGGTTCTAATGTATTTAATGAAACTACTATGAGGCAAACCTTAACTAAAGATGCTTATAAAGGTGTTAAGGATGCCATTGAAAAGGGAACTAAAATCAATAGGAATATTGCTGATCAAATATCTTCTGCAATGAAAGATTGGGCACTTTCCAAAGGGGTAACACACTATACACACTGGTTTCAACCATTAACTGGAGCTACTGCCGAAAAACATGATGCCTTTTTTGAAACCATTGGCAATGGTTTAGCTATTGAAAAATTTGATGGAGGGCAATTGGTACAACAAGAACCAGATGCATCAAGTTTTCCTAGCGGGGGCATAAGAAACACTTTTGAAGCTCGTGGTTATACAGCTTGGGATCCAACATCTCCAGCATTTATCTATAATACAACCTTATGTATTCCTACAGTTTTTGTGGCTTATACGGGTGAAGCATTAGATTATAAAACGCCATTATTAAGAGCATTACAAGCTGTAGATAAATCTGCTGTTGGTGTTGCAAAATATTTTGATAAAAATGTAAAAAAAGTAAATGCTTCACTTGGATGGGAACAAGAATATTTTTTAATCGACAGTGCTTTAGCTTTATCACGCCCAGATATTACCTTAACAGGTAGAACTCTTTTAGGACATTCTGCAGCTAAAGGTCAGCAATTAGATGATCATTATTTCGGAACCATTCCAAATCGAGCTATGTCTTTTATGAGAGATTTAGAAACCCAATGCATGTTATTAGGGATTCCTGTAAAAACGAGACATAATGAAGTTGCTCCAAACCAGTTTGAGTTAGCTCCAATTTATGAAGAAGCTAATTTGGCAGTTGATCATAATTCTCTACTAATGGATATCATGGAGAAAATAGCAGAACGTCATAATTTTAAAGTTTTGTTTCATGAAAAGCCATTTGCTGGTATAAACGGTTCAGGAAAGCATAATAATTGGAGTTTAAGCACAGACACAGGAATTAATTTGTTAAGTCCAGGTAAAACACCAATGAGTAATTTACAGTTCTTAACCTTTTTTGTAAACACAATTAAAGCTGTTTATGATTATGAAGAATTGCTTAGAGCAGCTATTGCATCTGCGAGTAACGATCATCGTTTGGGAGCAAATGAAGCTCCTCCAGCAATTATTTCTGTTTTTATTGGAGAACAATTAACCAAAGTACTTCATGAATTAAAAGGCGTAACAAAAGGCAAGTTGTCTCCTGAAGAAAAAACAGATTTAAAATTAAATGTAGTTGGGAAAATCCCTGAAATATTATTAGATAATACAGATAGGAACAGAACTTCGCCTTTTGCATTTACGGGAAATAAATTTGAATTTAGAGCAGTAGGTTCTACAGCAAATTGTGCAAATCCGATGACAGTTTTAAATTCTGTAGTGGCAAAACAATTAATAGAGTTTAAACAAGAAGTTGATGTGTTAATAAAGAAAAAAGATTTAAAAAAGGATGAAGCCATTTTTAATGTGCTAAGAGAGTACATTAAAAAATCAAGTAATATTCTTTTCGAAGGAAATGGCTATGGAGAAGAATGGCAAATAGAAGCTAAAAAACGTGGTTTAAGTAACAATAAAACAACACCAGAAGCTTTAAAAGCTAAAATCTCAAAAAAAACAATAGCATTATTTGAAGAACTTGATGTAATGAGCAAAGTAGAAATTGAAGCACGTTATGAAATAGAAGTAGAAGAATATATCATGCACATTCAAATTGAAGGTCGTACTTTAGGAGATATTGCGCGTAATCATGTTGTTCCAACAGCTGTGAAATATCAAAACACACTTATTAAAAACGTAACAGGATTAAAAGAGATTTATGGAAAAGATTTTAAAAAATATGCAAAAGAACAATTAGGATTAATTGAAGATATTTCAAAAAGAATTGAGACCATCAATTCTGGAGTTACCAAAATGACTAATGAACGTAAAAAAGCAAACATAATTGAAGATATTGAAAAAAGAGCAGCAATATATTGCAATAAAGTGAAGCCTTTGTTTGATAAGATACGCTATCAATGTGATAAATTAGAATTGTTAATAGATGACGAGATTTGGCCATTAACTAAATATAGAGAATTGTTGTTTACTAAATAATTTTATCTTTTAAGAAGAAGTATTAGCCTTATGTTTAATTTGTAAATATGAACAAAATCAATCTTTTTTTGTCATTTCAACCAAATAATTTACAATTTATCTAATTTAACAAATTATACATACGAAGTATAGAAGTAAAGCTTTTTTTTTTGTTAAATTTATAATGCTATAAATAAATA
>QMOV01000105.1 GCA_003650305.1 Bacteroidota bacterium
CCTTCTGGAAAATCGAACCAACTTCCTAAATAAATTGCCACAGCATCTGCTCCGTTTTGTATTACATTAGCAGATATTAATAACTGCGGAACTGGAGAAACGCTATTACTGCCAATAAGCAGCAATCCATTTACGTCTGTTGTGTAACCATCTAAATCTATCGTAAAATAACTACTGTCTGCGCCATTAGGTGACCCATTAAATAATACTACCACATAACCATTTAACGAAAAATTTGGCGTATCCGATTTTAATTCGATAAACTCTAAAGTATCAATACTAGGAGTATCGCAATCTAATTCGTTTATTACAATTTGACTTTTTACTAGTTGACTTATTAAAAGAAAGAAACTTAAAGTAATTATTTTTTTCATTCAAAGAATTTTCACAAATGTACGCATCAATATAAGTTTTTAGCGAAATAAAACTATTATCTTAACGCGTCTAATTGTCGAATAGTTCTTCTGGCTTAATGAGCATATTAAGCTTTTCCTTAAAGATATCTTGAATTAATGATAAACCATATTGATAGGAAGCATTCATCCACCCAAAACCTTCTTGAGTTATATATTCAAAATCAGTTCCTACATTTCCATATTCTGCAAATACCTTGTGAGTAGCTTCTACAACATCATATTTTTCAGGAATTGTACCATTATAGTCAACAGCATTTTTTGTAATCATGTACAACCATCTATAAATAAGTTCTTGTGCTTCACCAAAATAGCCATAATTATTTAAGCCTTTCCAAATCATCATTTGGTGAGGTGCCCAACCATTAGGATAATCCCATTGTCTTTGTGGACGATTTGTTGATATTTCTCCTCTGCTTAAGGCAGTGCATCCTGCAATTCCTCCTTTTTCTTTTAACATTGGAATGGCTGTATTAACAAGTATTTTTGCTTGTTCTTTAGAACACATATTTGCCCATAATGGTGTTAAAGTAGATGCTGCGACAAAAATGGATTGTTTTGCTGTTTTCACATTATAATCAAAATATAATCCTTCATTTTCATTCCATAAATACTTATCTACTTCTTGCTTTCTTGTTTTAGCTTTTTCTTGCCAATACTCCACAGTATAAAATTCAAACTTACCATTAAACTCATTCTTTATTAATTCTGCAAAGTCTGTTTCATATTTAAATAACATTGCGTTTAATTCTACAAGATTCAAATCAGCACAATTCCCTTCAATTCGGTAAGATGTATCATGCCCAGATTCTCTAACTGTTCTGTCATGAATAAAATAGTTGTCTAATTCTTTATTAAGAATAATGCCGTTGGCAAAACCCTTTTCATAATCCCTAATAGAAATTTGAAGCTTTTCTGCATATGGTTTAATCACTGAGTCAAAATGACCTTCTTCGCATTCGGGCGGTAAACCAATACCTTCTGCCAAATATCTGTTTAGTCCATTTTTTGTAAGTCTTTTTCCTTCAATCATCCAAACGGTTTCATACTCTTTAATGGCAGTTTTTAGGTGACTTTCTAGCCATATTTTGTCTCTAGTAATCTCAAAAACCTCTCTAACTAGACTTGAATAAAATGGAGGTTGTGTTCTGGTTAAATAATATGAACGATTAGCATTAAGTATCTTGCCATAATTTTCTATTTCATACTGAAAATTATCTGCCATAGCTTTTGCCAATTCTACTTTACCATCAATTATTAACCCAACAGATTCGAAATAACTATCCCAACCATACATTTCGTTAAATCGTCCACCAGGAACAACAAAAGGAACACCTTTAATACTATCACCATCTGTTTCTAATTTTAAAGCTAGAATACCAGGTTTATTATTACATGTTTTTACATATTGAGGCGTGATGTTTTCTGGGAGCTGGATTACATCAATTGGGTATCTACCTTCCAGACTTCTATAATAATTTAATGCATGTTCATCTTCAATAGGAACATAAATTTTTAATACATTAGATGTTAGATTTTCATTTTTTGTATCATGAATCAATCTTTCAATACCTTTTGCATCCATAGTACGTGTAAGACCTTTCCAATAATAATCCTTAATCATTCTGGATATTCTACTTACTGGAAGCTCTTCAATTTTAGATAGTGGAATTTCAGCTATTTGTTTACCTTCATTTCTAGCAATAACCAATTCCTGCAACAAATTAGATAGATGGTAAGTGCCTTTAATCGTATAAGATTTTGCTTCATCAGAAACTAACTCAAAGGCTTTATGGCCTTTGTCTTCAATAGTTATTTTTTTGTCACCATCTGTATCTTCTTGTTGCAAAAGAGTACTTAAAGTATCATTAATATTAATTAAAAATATCATGAATTTATAATAATTTCTCGTTTAGAAAGCTTATCTATTAATAACACAAAAACTATTAATAATAACATTGGTATTAGTAAGAAATAAAAAGCATTTGCTCCTCCAACACTTTCGAATAATTCTCCAACAATTCTTGAGCCTATAGTTCCGCCTAAAGCTGAAAATATTATTATTAATCCAGACATAGGAGAATGTAAACTTTTTGGTAATGAGCTTAAAACTGTAGAGTTTAACAATGGATAAATTGGAGCAATAAACAACCCTATTAAAGGTAAAATAAAGCCAAGTGTTGGTACATCAGTAATGCTAGTGATTTCATTTAATAATTCAACATCTACTTTTAATTGAGGCAAAACACTTAGTAAAATAATACCTGAAATTATTACACAAATAATAACCAGGTACATCCAAGAAATAAATCGTGTAAGGTATCCAGCAATAAATCTTCCCAATGCAAGTGATAATGCTAAAATACTAGCCATTTGAACACTTAATTGTTCGCTAAAATTAAATATTTTCTGGTTAAATGTTGGTAGCCAGGTCATAATACCTTGCTCTATCATTACAAAAAAGAAAGCAGATGCTAAAAAAACTAAAACCAATGGTACAATTATTAATTTTAAAGAACGTAAAACATCTTCTTTTAAATTAGAACCAATCGCTTCTACTTTATATTCTATTTTAGAAAAAAGTAAAAAGACAAAAGAGATCACTATTAGTCCTGAAAGGACATAATACACATTAAGCCAAGCATTTTCGTCTGTATCTGAGTAGAACGCTGGAAACAAAAAATAAGCCAATGCAATTCCAACCATAAAAAAACCTTCAATTGAGCTCATAAGTGATGAATGCTCTTTTCTTGAAGTTGTAATTACGCCAATAAGGGAATAAACCGACAACTTTATTAATGCAAAACTAATACCTATAGACAAAAACAATATTTTGGTGTAAAAAAATGTGTTTCCATATATCATCAACAAACAGCCAAAAAACACTATTGCCAATCCTGTTAACATAGCTTTTTTATAGCCAAATCTGGGTAAGAAAGATGCTACTAAAAAAGATACAATGGCAATAGGCAAGTCCTTAAATGCTTCTAATAAGGAAGCTTGAGACTCACTTACATGATATACATTTATAGACTTTGCTATTACAATACCAACACTATTTAATAGAATAGCAAAAACAAAGTAATTAAGATAAATAGAAATTTTGATGCCTAGATTTTTCATAACTTTTAAGTTTTAATAGATTTTGTTATATTTAATCTTGTAGCCAAAATAGCTGAAATAGCAAAGAAAACGCCACCAAAAATAATTGCATTTACGGCACTATTATCAAGTAAACGCTTAATAATTGATCCAAAAGTAATAGTTTGGATAAACATTGGTATTACAATCATCATATTAACAATACCCATATAAACTCCTCTTTTTCCATGTGGTACAATTCTTGACACCATAGAATAGGGAATTCCCATCATAGCAGCCCAACCGATACCTAGAAAAAGCATCGGTAAAAATATTAAAATTTGATTTTTTATAAATGGCATACTAAGCATCGCAATAGCAGATAAAAATAGACTAGCCACATATACCTTTTTATTACTGAATTTTTTAGCAAGAGGAACTAATGCTAATGCTACAAGCATAGTGACAAAATTATATGAACCATTCATTAAAGCTGCTTTTCCTAACGCCTCACCTTTATTTAAGTCAAGACTTTCTCCTAACATAGGAGCAATGAACTGCCAATAACAAAATAAAGCATACCATTGAAAAAGATATACTGCTGATAAACGCCACATAAATTTTGGCATATCTCCAATAGCTCCAGCTATTTCTTTTATAGGCTCAAAAATACGGTGTAAAAGAGGTTCTTGCTTACTTAATTTAATTTCTTCTAATTCTTTATCAGAAGGTGGTATTTCCGGAGTTTTTAAAACTGTCCAAAGAATAGTAGTAATAGAAGCGGCAGCACCTATAAAGAATGAATAATACAACCATGTAGGGATTGTTTTTGTTGCTGTATCAACACTTTCTACACTAAACCAATCTTGAAAAAGAAATATGGATAAGTTAGCCAAAACAATTCCAGCACCTACAAACAAGCTTTGCATTTGAAAACCAAAATTAAGTTGACTATCTGGTAATTTATCACCTATAAAAGCCCTATAAGGCTCCATTGCGGTATTATTACCTACATCTAAAAGCCAAAGTAAACCAACAGCAAACCATAGCTCTGGGCTATACGGAAAAGCAAACAAACATAAACTTCCTATAATAGCGCCTATAAGGAAGAAAGGTTTACGACGACCAAATTTTGGAGACCATGTTTTATCTGATATTGCTCCAACTAAAGGTTGTATTAATAATCCTGTTATTGGTCCAGCAAGGTTTAATAATGGCAATTGATCATGGCTAGCTCCTAGAAATGAAAAAATTGGATTAATTGCTGTTTGCTGTAATCCAAAGCTGAACTGGATTCCAAGAAAACCTATATTCATATTCCATATTTGCCAAAAGGAGAGTTTAGGTTTAAATGTCATATCATTTATTTATTGGTTATAATTTTTAAATTTTTATCTATGATAACATTAGCAAATTTGTAGTGGGGTGTGATAATTTGATGTTCAATCTCTAATACCTGTTCGTTAAAATCATTGATAAGATCTCTACCGCGCTTAATTCTTGATTTTCTGGTATCAAGATAAGTAGTTTCTACGAATATTTTATAATCTGGATAGGCTAAAGCACTTACATAGGTTCCTTCTACAATACAAAAGTCGAATTCGACACTGTTCACCTGTTCGGTAACAATTACATTTTCTTCATAAATAACAAGAGGCTTAATTACACAAACTCCCTTTTTAAAATCTAAAATGTGATTATCTAACTCATCTTTTTTTACTTCGTTAATGCCTACATTTTTAATATTTACTAATCGATTATTATGATTATCGGTTGGTGGTAATTTAAAATAATCATCTCCATGAAAAAGATAGCCTTTACATCCTATTTCATTTTCAATATCAATTATTAGCGCATAGGCAAGAGATGTTTTACCACAACCAGATTCACCTCCAACCGAAATACAAATTCGAGAATTATTAATTAATCTATCTTTTAGTTCAGAAATAACAAAGCGAGTTATGTTTTTATATGCTGAATGATATGTTAGCTTGTCTCCAATCATAATCCTAATTTTTGATTACAATTTTGAAAATTTAAAGCATGCTTCATAAATACAATTCCCGATGCCGAAAAGCCCATTTGTTCCTTACCATTTAGTTTTAAATGATCTCCTGTAATAAATTCATTAAAATTCCAGTTTTGTGAAGCTATAACCGAAATAAAGTCTTGGATGATAAGTTTAACTTCATCAATCAAATCATTATTTGAAAGTCCTAAACAAAAAAATCCAATCCAAACTGGCCAAATTCCTCCATTATGAAAATTATATGGCTTGTTTTTAAATGAAAAAGAATAGTTATCTTTCAAATACTCCCATTCTTTATCATCTTCTTTAATAACAGGCCAAAATGCTGGTATTAACATTTTGGAAAAAAAATTCTTTAAATAAAATAAATATTCTTTAATATTTTCTTTTTGAGTTGAATTTAAATTAAAATTTAACAATGCTATTGCATTTCCAGCAGCATCAAATCTTGTGTCGTATTTTCCTGGCAAAATACTTGAACAAAAATGAGAAATAGATGTATCTAAAACGTCAATAAATGGTTTCTTTTGGTAAATACTTTCATCACTTTCTATTTTTTTAGGCCAAAAATTAAGTAGGGTTTTCGATTTTAACTTTTCAAATTCTGGGCTTGATTGTTTATTAATTTTAAGCCACAACGATTCTCCCCAAATACGCAAACAATTATCATAAAGCGTATAGCCATGTATTGGATATTCGTCTGCCCAATTACCACTTAAGGGTGTATAAATCCATCCTTTTTCGTTAAATTCTATAGTTTTTAAGTAAGTTCTACTTTTAAGAATTGACGGCATTAACGATTGCCAAGTTTTCTCATCTTTAGTGTTCAAATAATGTAAACACGCTCCTATAATAAACCATGTATTAGTATCTACTCTTCCTACTAGGCTTCCATAAGATTTTTCAACTTCAGCTTCATTTACAAGAACATTGGAGGGAATAATCCCTAAAGCGTGTTGATGTTTTGCAAGTGTTAATAGTGATTGTTTTAGTCCTTCTATTACAATATTATCTTCTGCCAAAAGTCCAGCGATTCCAGAAATTATACTATCTCTAGCCCAAACTCTTTTGTAGTTGTCAGAATCTATTGTACTAGCAAAGATTCCACTAGAAGTCGTTAAACCTCTTAAGATTTCTAAAGCTTCTCCGTATAATTTTTCAATGGATTGGTTCACTTTAATTATTAAATCACTATAATATCTGAATTAAATTTTTAATAATGAACATGTATACTTTCTATTGAGTCCTTGGCGTTTTTTTGCAATGAAATTCATTATATATATAATTGATTAGTTAATATTATTAACAGGCTTATTTTTGTTTAATATAAGGAGGTCTAATTACCCAACTAGCCGTTTCTTTTTTATTTAAAATTATCCACCAAGCAAAAAATAGTGTTGTTAAAATTTGTAATAAAATGGGGGACCAGTAGGGTAAATATTCAGTTAAGTCAACTAACATACCATCACCAGGGATTATACCAAATCCTATTAGAGCAGGAAGACGATACCAATAATATATTGAAACTGCAGCAGTAGCAAATATATTAATAAGTAGTATTTCGTATTTATTTATAATTATTTTTTTTATCACAATGAAAAGAATTAAAGTAATCAACATTGCTACAATAGGATATGAATAGGTTAAAATTAAGTGTTCCCAACCTTCGTTATTGTAATAATCTTGTACATGAAACCATCCCCAAATAAAGCCAGGGAATCCTCCAATTATTAAAGTCCCTGCAATTTTAAGGCTTAATGTCTTATTCTTTTTAGTAAGGGGATGAATTGAAGGGGTAGAATCTGGGCAAGGATTAACACATTTAACACAAGATTTGCAATGTGCATTAGGTAATACAAATAGGCTTTTTCTACCATACAATTTCTCAACAGGATGTATTGGACATAAACCAGAACACCATGCACTTTTCCAATCGTATCGAAAGCTGATATATAAAGCAATTAAAGCCAAAACACTAATTATTAAAGCTGTAGCTGGTCCATTTGTATCAAAAATAGTATGCCTTAAAGGAACAATCAATAATAATAAAATGACCGAAATTAACTGCAATCTTGCTTGTTGTTTTGGTTTTAGTTTTTTATTTCTTGCGAGACCTAAATGACGCGAAATAAGTGAGGTAGAAGCTAAAGGGCAAACGTTTCTCCATAAACCTACAGCTACAACAAATAATGCTGGAGCTACAGGAATTAAAACATTCCAAAACGCATGAATTCCTATTTCTGGAAAGAAAATTAATGCGAAGAAAATACCTAACCCAATTATTCCCACTAAAATTTGTGCAATTCTCCAATACTGTAGAGAACGGCCACTTAAAATAGATTTTGCTTGTACTTCCATAAAATATAATTCAGCCTTGAAATTAAAACTTTATTTAACTTTAGATGTTTGA
>QMOV01000106.1 GCA_003650305.1 Bacteroidota bacterium
AGCCATTCCAGAATTTACAAACATTAAAGTTGGATCATCCTTTAACACCATTGGCGCAGAAGGAACAATATTGTGCTTCTTATTTTGAAAAAACTCTAAAAATTTGGATCTTACTTCCTGAGAATTCATGTGCTATTCGTTAATGTTTTTTATTGGTCACATGTAATTCGCATAAAATCAATTTCAGTAACTATTGAAATTTTTGCTATGCTCATTTCATATTCAGTTATTAATAACCTTGCTTCTATTAAATTACTTTAAGTGTGAAACAATTTATATATTTGTGATTCGTTCTATTAATCCTGTAAAAATAGAACTTTTAAACTTATGTCTAAAGTAAAATATTATTACGATTCTGAAACACTTTCTTATCGCAAAATAGAGCGAAAAAAAAGAACAACATTTAAGTATCTCTTTGTGTTTTTATCGGCATCAGCTTTGTTTGGGTTTTTATTCGTTCTTATTGCTAGTCAGTATTTCGAATCTCCAAAAGAAAAAGCACTGTCTCGCGAGTTGCAAAACATGGAATTGCAATACGATTTCCTAAACATAAAAATGAATGAAGCCGAAGTGGTTTTAGAAAATGTTGAAGAACGTGACAATGCCATATACAGATTATATTTTGAAGCTAATCCGATTCCAGAAGAACAACGAAGAGCTGGTTTTGGAGGTATTAACAGATACAAAAACCTTGAAGGTTACGATAATTCTAATTTAATTATTTCTACTAGCAAACGATTAGATATTATTTTAAAACAAATTGTAGTGCAATCTAAATCGCTTGATGAAATTGCTGTTCTTGCCGAAAACAAAGAAAAATTTTTAGAAGCAATTCCTTCAATACAACCTGTAAAAAATGAAGATTTAACACGAATGGCATCTGGTTTTGGTCGTAGAACAGATCCTTTTACTAAAGCCCGAAAAATGCATTGGGGAATGGATTTTACTGCGCCAAGAGGTACACCAGTTTATGCAGCTGGCGATGGCGTTATAAAACGTGCAGACTCAAGAGCAATAGGTTACGGCAGGCATATTAGAATAGATCATGGCTACGGATATGTGAGTTTGTATGCACACTTGTATAAATACAATGTAAAAAGGAATCAGAAAGTAAAGCGTGGTGATTTAATTGGTTTTGTAGGGAGCACAGGACGATCGGAAGCGCCACATTTACATTATGAAATTTTTAAGGATAAACAACGTATAAATCCTATTAATTTCTATTATGGCAATTTATCTGCTAAAGAATTTAGCGAGTTATTAGCTAAAGCATCATTAGAAAATCAATCTCTAGATTAATACCAATTAAATGTACATAGAATTACCCGAAAAACGATATTATGGTATTGGCGAAGTCGCCAAAGCATTTGGTGTTAATACCTCTTTAATACGTTTTTGGGAAAAAGAGTTTGATGTTTTAAAACCAAAAAAGAATGCCAAAGGCAATCGTAAATTTACTCCAGAAGACATAAAAAATCTTAAATTCATTTACCATCTTGTAAAAGAAAGAGGATTTACACTTGAAGGAGCAAAAACGCACTTAAAGGAAGAAAAGAAAAAATCGCTTTCTAACTTTGAGATTATTAGTAAACTTGAAGGAATTAAAAACCAACTTACTAAAATAAAAACACAACTTTAAAACTCATTTATTATGAAAAAATGGCTCATTCCAGTAATTGTAATTGCTGCAATAGTACTTATAGGTTATAATTGGTCAGTAGGATTTAATAATACTGCTGTAGAATTAAACGAAAATGTAGGCGAAGCTTGGGGAAATGTCCAAACCTCATACCAGCGTAGAAACGATCTTATTGGCAATCTGGTAAAAACGGTTCAAGGTGCTGCAGATTTTGAACGTAATACTTTAAAAGATGTTATTGAAGCACGTGCTAAAGCTACGCAAACCACAATTGATCCATCAAACATTACACCAGAGCAACTTCAACAATTTAACGAAGTTCAGGGTGGTTTAAGTAGTGCATTATCTAGACTATTAGTAACTATTGAGCGCTATCCGGATTTAAAAGCCAATCAAAATTTCTTAAAATTACAAGATGAACTTGTAAGTACTGAAAACACGATACAAACTGCAAGAACACGTTTTAACGAAGCTATAAATCCTTATAACAATCATGTTAAAAAGTTTCCAAATTCAATTTTAGCAGGATTATTCAACTTTGATGACAAACCATACTTTGATGCTGAAGCTGGAGCAGAAAAACCTGTTGACGTAGAATTGGATTTCAACTAGCCCACTCTGTTTCCGTGAGACATTTGACTCAACAATTTTATTTTATTAAGACTCGTCGAATCTACGATTTCTCCCAAAGGGAGAGAAAAAAATGAAAAATAAATTTAATTATGTCTAAAGTAGAAAATTTTCTTTCAGTAGAAGAAGAACAAGAAATTATTGAAGCTATTAGAATAGCTGAAAAAAACACTTCTGGTGAAATACGCATTCATATTGAAAGATCGTCACAAATTGATGTTTTCGATCGTGCTATGGAAGTGTTTCATGACCTAAAAATGGACAACACTAAACTACAAAATGGTGTTTTGATATATGTTGCTGTAGAAGACAAAACTTTTGTTATTTATGGAGACAAAGGCATTAACGATGTAGTGTCTAATGATTTTTGGGATAGCACAAAAGATGTGATGCAATCGCATTTTAAAACAAGAAATTTTAAACAAGGACTTATTGAAGGTGTTTTAAAAGCTGGTAAAGAATTAGAAACTTTTTTCCCTTGGGAAGATAACGACAAGAATGAACTTCCAAACCAAATCTCAAAAGGCTAATGTTTAAACACTTAAGATTTGTTTTTTTAACACTTTTTTTTAGTTTATGCTTTGCACAAACTATTAAAGCTCAATTTAATATTCCTGAAATACCAAAAGAGCAAACCAGTGTTTACGATTTTGTAAAGTTATTATCTCCTACAGAAAAACAAAGTTTAGAATATAAACTAATCAAATATTCCGATACCACTTCTACTCAAATTGTTGTGGCTATAATTAGTACTACTAAAGGAGAAAACATTGGATTATTAACACCTAAATGGGCTCAAAAATGGGGAATTGGACAAGCTAAAGAAGATAATGGTATTTTTATCTTGTTAGCAAAAGACGATAGGAAAATATGGATTTCCCCTGGTTATGGTGTGGAACATAAACTAACCGCTGGAATTGTTGGAGAACTTACCAGAACTGTTATTATTCCTGAATTTAAACGTGGTGATTATTACAGTGGTCTAGATCAAGGAGTAGATGCCCTTTTTCAGGTTTTAATGGGTGAATATCAAGGTGCTCGACAATCATCTGATAATGATGAGGTCCCGTTTGTGTTTATTATACTTTTCATTGTTGTATTTATTATAATTTTAATTGCCGTAACAAAAAACAGACGTGGTGGAAATAGTGGTAATAAAGGCAATAAAACAAAAGGTTTTAGCCTTTTAGACGCCATTATTTTGAGTAATATGGGACGAAGTAGTACAAGCAGTCGCTCTAGAGGTTTTGGTGGAGGAGGTTTCTCTGGTGGTGGCTTTAGTGGTGGCTTTGGAGGAGGAGGTTTCTCTGGCGGAGGTGCTGGCGGAAGTTGGTAATCCTAAGCTAAAGCTTCGGACTAATCAAGTTTCAAGATTCAAGGTTCTGTGATTAGTGAAAACTAAACTTTCTTTACACATCCACATCTAACATCTAACATCTAACATCTAACATCTAACAAATCTACTTTTTCCTCATATACACACTTACAGGAACACCATGAAAATCAAAATGCTCACGTAACTTGTTTTCTAAAAACCTTTTATAAGGATCTTTAACATATTGCGGTAAATTACAGAAAAATGCAAACTGTGGCTGTGGTGTAGGCAATTGCATGATGTACTTAATCTTTACAAACTTTCCTTTATAAGCAGGAGGAGAATAGTTTTCAATAATTGGCAACATTATATCGTTAAGCACACTTGTTTTAACACGTTTAGTACGATTTTTATAAACCTCAACTGCAGTTTCAATGGCTTTAAAAATTCGTTGTTTTGTTAATGAAGAAATAAATATAATTGGCACATCTGTAAATGGTTCTATTTGTTGTCTTATATGCTTTTCAAATTCTTTGATGGTTTTATTATCTTTTTCGACCAAATCCCATTTGTTTACTAAAATAACAATCCCTTTTCGGTTGCGCTCTGCCAACCAAAAAATATTTTGCACTTGCCCATCAAATCCACGAGTTGCATCACACACCAATAAACACACATCGCTATGCTCAATAGCTCTTACGCTTCGCATCACAGAATAGAATTCTAAATCTTCTTTAACTTTAGATTTTCGACGTATTCCAGCAGTATCAACAAGATTGAATTCAAACCCAAACCGATTGTATTTAGTATCTATCGAATCTCGTGTGGTTCCAGCAATATCTGTAACGATATATCTGTCTTCACCAATTAATGCATTAATAAAGGAAGATTTTCCTGCATTGGGACGACCTACAACAGCAAAGCGAGGTAACTCATCTTCTACAACCTCTTCTTTTTCTGGTAGGGCTTCAACCAAAACATCTAATAAATCTCCTGTGCCACTACCATTTATACTTGCAATGTTATAATAATCTCCTAATCCAAGTGAGTAAAATTCAACAGCATCTTCTGCTCTTTTATTATTATCTACTTTGTTAACAACCAAAAAAACAGGTTTATTTACCTTACGAAGTAGTTTTGCAACATCTTCGTCCATTCCTGTTACTCCACTTTCAACATCTACCATAAAAATTATAGCATCAGCTTCGTCTATAGCTAATTCTACTTGTTTATCGATTTCAGCTTCAAAAACATCATCACTGCCAAGCACATATCCTCCAGTATCTATAAGCGAAAATTCTTTTCCGTTCCAATCGCTCTTGCCATAATGTCGATCTCTGGTTACTCCACTAACTGCATCAACTATCGCCTCTCTACGCTGAATTAAGCGATTAAAAAACGTTGATTTCCCAACATTTGGACGTCCTACTATAGCAACTATATTACTCATGAATTTTTATTGGCTGCAAAGATAGTATTTAATTTACGATTTACGATTTACGCTTCTAGAATTTGGAATTTGGAATTTGAATGGAAAACTGTATTTTAACACACTTTAAAGAAATTTACATGTCATTAACCAATGAAATTGTATTACGACCACGTTTTAAATTTGAAGTAAAGCGTAATAATCAAGTAGCTTTAAAATTATTTGAAGATGCTAAAAACACACAATCCGATTTTATAGTATCGCGAGTTGACAATCATGTTTTTATTAAGATTCCGAAAGAAAAACAACACTTTTGGTCGCCACAATTACATTTAGAAATAAGTGAAATTGATAATACTTCTAGTTCAATTCGAGGCTTATTTGGTCCAAATCCAACCGTTTGGACCATGTTTATGTTTTTTCATTTTTTAGTTGCAGTTCTGTTTATTGGATTTGGAGCTTGGGCCTATAGTAATTGGTCTCTAGAAAACTCTTATGGAATTCAAATAGGCATTATGGTATTAATGACAGTGTTATGGTTTGTATTGTATTTTGCTGGGCGATTAGGGGGAAAAAAGGGAATGGACGAGATGTTTTTACTCCATGGTTTTATGAGAGATACTTTGAAAGGAGAAGTTGGGAACTTGAAGACTGAAGACTGAAGACTTTAAACTTACACAGTTTATGAGATACTGCTACCTAGAACTTGAAACTTGAACCTTATTTATTATATCCAAAACGTCTTAACTGGTTTTGATTACTTCGCCAGTTTTTGTTCACTTTTACATACAATTCCAAATGAATTTGCTTACCAAAAAATTTTTCTAAATCCTTTCTAGCTTCAACACCAACACGTTTTAATGCGCTTCCTTTATGACCTATAATAATACCTTTTTGGGTATTGCGTTCAACCATTATTATAGATCGAATACGAATAATGTTTTCTTCTTCAAAAAACTCTTCGGTATCGACCTCTACAGCATAGGGAATTTCTTTTTTGTAATGCATTAAGATTTTTTCCCTGATGGCTTCGTTTACAAAAAAACGTTCAGGCTTATCGGTTAATTGGTCTTTAGGGTAAAATGGTGGAAATTCTGGAAGTAATTCTATAATACGATTAAAAACTTCCTTTACATTAAAGCCAACTAAAGCTGAAATAGGATAAAATTCGGCATTTGGCACTTTGCTTTGCCATAATTGTGATTGTTCTTCCAACTTTTCTTGATTAGAATTATCAATCTTATTTAACAACAATAAAACTGGGATTTTAGAATTTGTAATTTTATTAAAAAAGGCTTCATCCTTTAATTCCTTTTCACCTATTTCTACCATATAGATTAACACATCTGCATCTTCGAAAGCCAATTTTACAAAATCCATCATAGATTCTTGTAACTCGTAAGCTGGTTTAATAATTCCAGGTGTATCACTTAAAACCATTTGAAAATCCTCACCATTTACAATCCCCAAAATACGATGACGTGTGGTTTGTGCTTTTGATGTGATGATAGATAATTTTTCACCTACAAAGGCGTTCATTAAAGTAGATTTCCCCACATTTGGATTACCAATAATATTTACAAAACCTGCTTTATGCATTATTTTTTAATTTGATTTCATCTATGCAATAGCCTCGATGAATGAAGATGCAAGGTATGATTTATAAGATTGTAATAAAAAACAAATAGATTCTGTTTTAACCTACACACAATTAATTTAACATTGTATGATTGTTACACTATTTTTTATGAAAAATGTATTTGAATTGCATCACAAAATTTGATTTAATCCACAAATTTTAGTTATACAAATTTATTACCTTTCCAATCTCAAAGTAAAACAGCGTTAAGAAGGCTGTAAGTTATAATTATATATGAAAAAGGTTACAAGAAGAAAATTTATCGCAAAAGGAATTTTAGCTTTTATTGGTTTATTTCTTTTAGATATTTTATGGTTCGAAAAATATATTATCGATTGGAATTATTTTGATATTTCTAATGGCAAAAAGAATAAAATTAAAATCATTCAAATTTCCGATTTACATATTAATACTTTACAATCCTTTCATAAATCGATTGCTAAAAAAATAAATTCTATAAAACCCGATTTAGTACTAATAACAGGAGACTCTGTTAACACAACCAAATATCTTAATTCATTAAATGAGTTTTTAATATTGATAGACAAGTCTATTCTAAAATATGCAATTACAGGAAATAGGGAATATTATGGAAATGTAGATTTAAACAAACTAAAAGACATTTATGAGAAAAGTAATTGCGAACTCTTAATCAATGAAAATCGAAATTTTATTAAAAAAGATAGGACTATAGCAATTATTGGCATAGACGATTTTATTAGAGGAAATGCTGATTTTAATAAATCTGTTGAAAATTTAAGCCTTGCCGACACAAACATTGTCTTAACACATTGTCCCGAACATAGAGACATTATTTTACAAGAAAAAAGAGATTTAAAAATTGATTTGATACTTTCTGGTCATACTCATGGAGGTCAAATTAATTTTTTTGGTTATGTTTATTTTAAACCCATTGGAAGTGGCAAATATTTAAAAGGCTGGTATAAAGAAAAAGAACCTAAAATGTATGTTTCTAAAGGAATTGGAACGTCTCTCATACCAATTAGATTTGGATCAAGAGCTGAAATGGTTGTATTTGATATATGACAAATAAAGGGCAACAATTTTTAGGGAACTAGGCAAAAATATCTAACCCTTAAAATCAATTTGATATTTGAATTGACTAA
>QMOV01000107.1 GCA_003650305.1 Bacteroidota bacterium
GATATTCGTGAAGGTGGAAGATTTAAACGTGAAGGAAATCCTATAACAGGAAAAAAAGTTTTAGATGCAAATGGAGAACCTATTAGAATTCCTGGAAAACTAAAAGCCGTAAAAGGTATTGGTTGGTATATTGATGAATACGGCATTGCACAAATTTCGTACAACCTAACAAATATTAATATTACGTCTATGCATGTTGCTTTTGATGAGACCTGCAAGTCTGCTGAAAAACGAGGATTACGTGTAACAGGATCAGAGCTTATTGGATTAATTCCGCTTAAAGCTATGTTGGATGCTGGAAATTTTTATCTTAAAAAGCAACAGCGTTCATTGGGAGTTTCTGAAGCTGAAAAGATTAAAATTGCAGTGAAGTCTTTAGGATTGGATGATTTAAAACCGTTTAATCCAAATGAAAAAATTATTGAGTATGTTTTAAAATCGAAAGCAAAACAGCTAATTGACCTAACTCTTACAGATTTCGCCGAAGAAACTGCTGGAGAATCAATGGCTCCTGGAGGTGGCTCTATTGCTGCTTATGTAGGTGTTTTAGGAGTTTCTTTAGGAACAATGGTCGCCAATTTATCTGCTCATAAGGCTGGTTGGGATGATAAATGGGAAGAATTCTCTGAATGGGCAGAAAAAGGTCAAGCCTATAAAAATAAATTACTGGCTTTGGTAGATGAAGACACTAATGCCTTCAATAAGATTATTGACGGTTTTAGAATGCCAAAATCTAACGATAAAGAAAAACAGGCAAGAACTAAAGCCATTGAAGAAGCTACAAAATATGCTACCGAAATACCTTTTCAAGTTATGGAAACAGCATATCAATCGATGGAAGTGATGTATATGATGGTAAAAATTGGATTACAAAGCTCGTTATCTGATGCTGGAGTTGGAGCATTATGTGCTCGTTCTGCAGTGTATGGTGCATATTTTAATGTACGTATTAATGCAAAAGATATAAAAGACAGAATATTTGCTAATGATATTTTAAGTCGTGCAAAATCAGTTTTTGATAAAACTGTAGCCTTAGAAACTGAGATTATAGAATATATAAATGAAACTATATAATTAGTTATGAGATTTCACACTCGAAAATGGGTAAAACCAGAAGACTTAAATCCAAATGGCACTTTATTTGGAGGTCGACTGTTGGCTTGGATTGATGAAGAGGCTGCATTATATACAGTAGTTCAGTTAGAAAATTCTCAAGTTGTTACAAAGTTTATTACAGAAATTGATTTTAAATCTTCGGCAAGAGAAGGCGATATTATTGAAATTGGAATAGAAGTTACAAAATTTGGAACAGCATCAATAACATTACGTGTTGAAGTACGAAATATGATGACTAAGACAACAATTATAACTATTGAAAAAATAGTAATGGTTAATTTGGATTCTAAAGGGAATCCTACTCCTCATGGTAAGACAAGTGTAGAATATGTAAAAGATAGATTATAATAATCTATAATATTTTTTAGATTTTTATTCTCAAAGCTCTCGAAATACGAGAATGAATATTTTATACGAATCCACAACAAGAACATAAAGGAATTTATTTCAATTAAAAACGCTTGACTTTCGTAAAATTAACTACTATTCATATTTTGCTAACACCTTGATTTCATTGGAATAAATCGATTTTAAGCACTATTACTAATCATGGTTTAAAAATGTGGATATCGTATCTTATACTATCAATGACAACATCTAAAAGCAGCTTTTTTTAAATTTGTCGGCTTACAATTTAATTTGTTAATAGGAATTAATACAGATTAAAAAATTAGGCTATTCATGAGCAAAACATTGTTTGACAAAGTATGGGATTCACATGTTGTGAAAAAGATTGAAGATGGTCCAGATATATTATTTATTGATCGTCATTTAATCCACGAAGTTACAAGTCCTGTTGCTTTTGTTGGCTTAAAAAGTAGAGAGTTAAGTGTTTTATATCCAGATCGCACATTCGCAGTTGCCGATCATAATACACCAACAATTAACCAACATCTACCTATTGAAGACCCATTATCTGCAAATCAATTAAAAACCTTAGAGGCTAATGCAAACGAGTTTGGAATCAGTCATTGGGGATTAGGACATAAAAATAATGGAATAGTTCATGTTGTCGGACCAGAAAATGGTATAACACTTCCGGGAGCAACCATTGTATGTGGAGATTCACACACATCAACACATGGAGCATTTGGAGCTGTTGCTTTTGGAATAGGTACTTCGGAGGTAGAGATGGTATTATCTGCACAATGTATTATGCAGCCCAAACCTAATCAAATGCGTATTAATGTGAATGGAATATTAAACAAAGGAGTAACTCCAAAAGATGTGGGTTTATATATCATTTCTCAATTAACAACTTCAGGTGCAACAGGATATTTTGTTGAATATGCAGGAAAGGTTTTTGAAAATATGTCGATGGAAGGCCGTATGACAGTTTGTAATTTAAGTATAGAAATGGGTGCTCGTGGAGGAATGATAGCTCCAGATGAAAAAACATTTGAATATATAAAAGGTCGTTCCATGACTCCAAAAGATAAGGATTGGGACAAATCAATGACCTATTGGCAAACATTAAAAACGGATGAAGGTGCAATATTTGGTAAAGAATTAAATTTCAACGCTAACGATATTGAGCCTATGATTACCTACGGAACAAATCCAGGAATGGGAATAGGTATTTCTCAAAACATACCGTTTGCAGATGCTATTAAAGGAGAAAAAGCGACATATGATAAGTCATTAGCTTATATGGATTATACTGAAGACGAACCAATGATTGGCAAAAAAATCGATTATGTTTTTGTTGGAAGCTGTACTAATGGTAGAATTGAAGATTTTCGTGCATTTGCTATGCTAGTGAAAGGAAAACAAAAAGCAGATAACGTAACAGCTTGGTTAGTTCCAGGTTCTCATATTGTAGAAGAGAAAATTAAAGAAGAAGGAATCTTAGATATTTTAAATGATGCAGGATTTGTGTTGCGTCAACCAGGATGTTCGGCGTGTTTAGCAATGAATGACGATAAAATTCCAGCAGGAAAGTACTCTGTAAGTACATCAAATAGAAACTTTGAAGGAAGACAAGGTCCAGGTTCAAGGACATTGTTAGCAAGTCCATTAGTTGCAGCAGCAGCAGCAATTACAGGAGTTGTTACAGATCCGAGAACATTAATGTAAAATTATAATTATTTCAATGTTAATAGTTAAATAAAGAATATGGCATACGATAAATTTACAACCTTAACGAGTAGTGCAGTTCCTTTACCAATAGAAAATGTAGATACAGATCAAATCATTCCAGCTCGTTTCCTTAAAGCTACAGAACGCAAAGGGTTTGGAGATAATCTATTTCGAGATTGGAGATATAATAGCGACAATACACCAAAAGAGCGTTTTATTTTAAACAACCCAATTTATAGTGGGAAAATTCTAGTTGGTGGAAAGAATTTTGGTTCAGGTTCATCGAGAGAACATGCAGCTTGGGCAATTTACGATTATGGTTTTCGTTGCGTGGTATCGAGTTTTTTTGCCGATATTTTCAGGAATAATTGTTTAAATATTGGTGTATTGCCTGTACAAGTGAGCACCGAATTTTTAGAACAAATCTTTAATGCAATTTACGACAATCCAACTACAGAAATAGAAATAAATCTAAAAACCCAAACAATTACATTGCTTTCATCTGGAACACAAGAATCCTTTGCCATTAATGGATACAAGAAAAATAATATGCTAAATGGATTTGATGATATAGATTATTTACAAAACATAAAAAGTGATATTGAAACATTTTCAGAATCACGTCCTTTCTAAAATATGAGCGTTAAAAGCATAGAAATAATGGATACCACTTTACGTGACGGTGAACAAACATCTGGTGTGTCATTTTCTGCGTCTGAAAAACTGACAATTGCGAAACTTTTATTGGAAGAATTAAAAGTTGACAGAATTGAAATAGCTTCTGCAAGAGTATCTGAAGGTGAATTTCAGGCAGTCGCAGATATTACAAATTGGGCTTCTGAAAAAGGATATTTAGATGCCATTGAAGTATTGACATTTGTTGATAAAGGTATTTCTATTAACTGGATGAAAAAGGCAGGAGCAAAGGTTCAAAATTTGCTCACTAAAGGCTCTCTTAATCATTTAACTCATCAACTTAAAAAGACACCTAATCAGCACTTTAAAGAAATTTCAGATACAATTTTGCTTGCAATAGAAAATGGTATTGAAACGAATATTTATCTAGAAGACTGGAGTAATGGTATGCGTAATTCTAAAGCATATGTTTTTGAGTATTTAGCATTTTTAGCAACCCAACCTATTAAGCGAATTATGCTTCCAGATACTTTGGGTGTTCTAACGCCTTCAGAAACTTTTGAGTTTGTTTCCGAAATTAAAGGCAAATATCCTCATTTGCATTTCGATTTTCATGCGCATAATGATTACGATTTAAGCGTTTCTAACGTTATGGAAGCATTAAAGGCAGGAGCAGATGGGCTTCATTTAACAGTAAATGGTATGGGAGAACGTGCTGGTAATGCTCCTTTAGCAAGTGTTGTTGCTGTTATGAACGATTTTATACCAAATGTTCAAGTTACTATAAATGAAAAGGCTTTATATACAGTTAGCAAATTAGTTGAAACTTTTTCTGGATTTATTATTCCTGCTAACAAACCTGTTATTGGTGCCAATGTTTTTACACAAACCGCAGGCATACATGCTGATGGAGATAATAAAAAAAACCTCTATTTTAATGATTTATTACCAGAACGTTTTGCAAGAAAACGTCAATATGCACTAGGTAAATCATCTGGAAAAGCTAATATCCAAAAGAATTTACAAGAGCTTGGTTTACAATTAAATGAAGACGATTTAAAAAAAGTTACTCAGCGTATTATTGATTTAGGTGATAAAAAGCAAGTTGTTACAAAGGAAGACTTGCCATATATAATTGCTGAAGTTTTAGACAGCTATTCTAATGAAGAAAAAGTACAAGTAGATTCTTATGTCTTAACACATTCAAAAGGATTACGACCTTCTACAACAATATCTATAACTATTAATGGAGAAACACACGAACAAAATGCACAAGGAGATGGACAATTTGATGCCTTTATGAATGCAATTAGAAGTGTATTTAAAAAGAAGGGTTTGCTTTTACCAGATTTAGTAGATTATGCGGTTCGTATTCCACCCGGAAGCCATTCGGATGCGTTGTGTGAAACTATTATTACTTGGAAAGATATTGAGAAAGAATTTAAAACACGTGGACTTGATTCAGATCAAACCGTATCTGCAATTAAAGCCACGGAAAAAATGCTCAATATTATAACTAATTAGGCTATTTTGTTAAAAAGCTCGTATTGTTAGGCAGCTCAAAAATCTCCAAATCAAAATAAGGTACAGCTGCAATAAGATGGTCGAATATATCAGACATGATATATTCGTAATTTTTCCAACGCTTATCACTGCTAAAGGCATAAATTTCCAAAGGAATCCCTTGAGTTGAAGGAGCTAATTGACGCGCCATTATCATCATATCTTTATTAATAGCAGAATGCTGTTCTACATAAGTTTCCAAATATTTTCTAAATACACCAATGTTAGTAAGGTTTCTTCCGTTTAATAATAGCTCTTTATTGATGTTATTTTGAGTATTATATTCTTCAATATCCTTCTGACGAGTTTCTAAATAAGATGAAATTAATTCAATCTCTTTTAATTTATCTATTTCATTTTTAGATAGATACTTTATGCTATCTAATTTAATATTTAGGGATCTTTTAATACGCCTTCCATCGGAATCTTCCATACCTCTCCAGTTCTTAAAAGAATCAGAAATTAACGCATAGGTTGGTATTGTGGTAATGGTTTTATCGAAATTTTGCACTTTTACTGTAGCAAGATTTATCTCAATAACATCTCCATCTGCTCCATATTTTTCAAAAGTAATCCAGTCACCAATGCGTACCATATCATTGATTGACACTTGTATACTGGCAACAAATCCGAGGATGGTGTCTTTAAAGACTAATATGATTACAGCAGAAGCAGCTCCTAAAGCTGTAAAATATGCCCAAATTTCAGTATCAGTAATAATTGCAACTGCAGAAAACACACCAACAACCCAAGCAAAAATCATAAACACTTGTATGTAACTATCTATAGGCTTGTCTTTTAAGCGAGGGAGCGTTTTAAAATAATCTTTCAACGTATTTAAAAAACTTCTAACAATCCAAAGTATAAGTACTATTGCAAATACTTGCATACCTTTTTCTACAATTTTTTCGACATAATCAAAATCTGAAAAAACAAATGGAATAAACTCTAAAGCAATTAGTAGCGGAATGATATGCGCAATATTTCTAGGTGCTTTGTTTGCGATTAATATATCATCAAAATTAGATTTAGTTTTATTTGCTAGCTTTGTAAAAATATTCAATAAAATTTTTCTTATAATAAAGTCTAAGAGAATGGTAATTATCAATAATATGATAAGAAGTGCAAGCATATTAAGATACTTTGCCATTAACTCTGTCAATCCAACCGAAACTAAATAATCGTATAATAAATGCTTTAAGTTATCCATGATTTAGCTTGTTTTTAAATATTTCCTATCTATATAAAATGTTCCAAAAGGTATTATTGAAGCTAACAATACATAGCCAAAATTTTTGTTATTCCAGTCAAACTCTTTTTTTAGCATAAATGCAATAGCGACATACAAAATAAATAAGAGATCATGTGGCATTCCTAATAGTTTAACGTATTGTGGTTCGTCTAAAAAATACTTGACAGGAGTTGCTATACCTAATAGCAAAATGTATGATAACCCTTCCAGAAAGGCAATTATTCTGAATGAACTTAATAGTGAAAACATATGTAATTTTTATAAGAGTACAAAAATAACATACCTTTAATTATTTGTATTAGTTTTTTATAACTTTTTTAATTATATATTTTTATAACGCAAACAATGTCATAAATTGCCAGATTAATTTTTACGGAAGCTATTAATTAATTTTTCATCTTATAACAATTAAATTTGACAAGTAAAGAACCTACCATTTTAAAAACTTTATACGACTATCAGGAAAAAGATTTAAAAAAGATTTTTGATTGTTTTCATGATAGACCTTCTAATTACAATCTATTATATCAACTACCAACAGGAGGAGGGAAGACCGTAATTTTTTCGGAAATAGTTAGACGATACATCACTGAAACCAAAAAAAAGGTTGTGGTTTTAACACACAGAATTGAGTTGAGTAAGCAAACTTCCAGAATGTTAACCGAGTTTAATGTGGTTAATAAGATAATAAATAGCGAAGTAAAAGAGCTTGAAGATCAAGACGAGTATATGTGTTTTGTCGCCATGGTAGAAACGCTTAATAACAGATTAGAAGAAGATAAATTAGATATAAAAAACATTGGGTTGGTTATTGTAGATGAAGCACATTATAATTCGTTTAGAAAACTCTTTAAGTACTTTGAAGATTCTTTTATGCTTGGAGTAACTGCAACACCTTTAAGCTCTAATATTAAATTACCCATGAATGATAATTATGAAGAACTTATAGTAGGAGAAACGATTCCCTCGTTAATTAAAAAGAAGTTTTTATCTAATGCAAACATTTTTTCTTTTGATGTAGGGCTTAAATCTCTTAAAATAGGAATAAGCGGAGATTATACTGTAAAATCTTCTGAAGAATTATTTAC
>QMOV01000108.1 GCA_003650305.1 Bacteroidota bacterium
AAGATACCAATTTACAGTTTTTTTTATTCCTGTATCAAAGTTTTCATCGGCATTCCATCCTAATTCATTTTCTATTTTAGATGCATTAATTGCATATCTAAAATCATGTCCAGGTCTATCTTTAACAAAACTAATAAGCTCTTTATAACTAGTTTTATTTTCACTAGGAACAATTTCATCTAATATTTTACAAATTGCATTAACTATCTCTAAATTATTTCTCTCGTTTCTACCTCCAATGTTATACGTTTCCCCAGACTTTCCTTTTTGAAATGCTAAATCTATGCCTTTACAATGATCCAACACATATAACCAATCTCTTATATTCTTTCCGTCTCCATAAATTGGAATTTTTTTCTTGGCTAATGCTTTTCTAATTATCGTTGGGACTAATTTTTCGTCATGTTGTTTTGGTCCATAATTGTTTGAGCAATTTGTGGTTACAGCATTCATTCCGTAAGTATGAAAATAGCTTCTTACAATAAAATCCGAAGATGCTTTTGAAGCACTATATGGGCTGTTTGGCGCGTAAGGTGTCGCTTCGGAAAATAAGCCTATTTTTCCTAAAGTGCCATAAACTTCATCTGTAGATATATGGAGAAATCTACAATTTTCATAGCCTTTATTAATTTGAAAAGGAGCATTCATCCAAAAGTTTTTTGCTACGTCTAATAAATTAAATGTCCCGAAAACATTGGTTTTTATAAACTCATCTGGACTATCTATAGAATTATCAACATGAGATTCTGCGGCAAAATGAATAACACCATTAAAATGGTATTTGTTGAATAACTCTTCGATTAAATTTCTATCACAAATATCTCCTTTTACAAATATGTATCGCTCATTATCTTTAATCTCTTCTAAATTAGAAAGCTCACCTGCATAAGTGAGCTTATCTATATTTATTATACTAACATCTTGATGTTGATCTAAAAAATATGGAATAAAATTAGATCCAATAAATCCAGCACCTCCTGTGACTAAAACAGTCATTAATTATATTTTACTTTTATAACGTTCTAAGAATTTAAGAAATTCAAATAATAATAATACTATAAAAACTAACAGTGCCGTAAAAATCCCACCAAATATCATCTTGCTAATAGATAAACCTAAAACATCTTGACTATTGTCTAATGTGCCTTCGTTTTGCTCACTAGAGACAATTTCTATCACATTTTGAATATCATCTCTTTCTCTTTGAATAGTAACCAATTCTCTTCGTAATTCTAAATCGCTATTATAAAGTTCAAACTCTTTTGTTAAGCCTTCATCTTCTGTATTATCAATAGTAACACTTGTTTGTGATCCTAAAGTATTCTCAACCGATTTTTCTAAAACTCTCTGATATACTTTTTGTAAAGAATCTGATGCTGCCAATGAAAGTTTAAGTGCACTTTCCCTTCTGTCTAATTCTGCTAAATCTCTTTGTTGTTCATTTTTAGTAAATTCAGAGGATTCTACATTTTTAATAATTTGTAACAAAACCTTTTTAAAAATATCTTTTGAATAGGATTTTAACGTTATTTTTTGAATCTCGAAATCAAACTCATTAAAGTCCTTTAAAAAGGTTTTAAACTCTAAGGTTGATGCTAAAGTTGAATCCATCTCTTTTCTAAAATTGTCAAAAAGTCTCAATTTTTTATGCCGGCTTAGTGTTGATTCCACTTCAAATTTACTGATTAAACCTGCTTCAGTTGGAGTAATGTGTAAACTTTGTGCTAGTGCTATTGAATCACTCTCTGAAACCAACGCATTATAAAAATCAATTGAGAGGTATAAATTTTCACCTGTCTTATAATTCTGTTTAATAATTGAAGTTGATTTATAACTTGGTTCTGTTGTTTTTTGCCTTATAAAACCATAAGCAAATCCTAAAACACCAGCTAATGCAATCTTTAAAAAATGTTTTTTTATTAAGAAAGCCACCCAAACAAATGCCAAAAAGAATTTGTTTAAAACATTCCCAATAAAATTGAAAAAACGATCAAAAGCTCTTCCAATAAGTTTAAATAATTGTCCTAAGTCTACTTCTTCAGACGGTTGAGATTCTGGTAAATCTTTACTCATAGTTGTAGTTTATTAATTAAGTATTTGTTCTAAAATTTTACGCGTAATTACATATGTTGGTCTTACACCGCTTGTTCCTAATCCTCCTGAAGCTAATGTGCTGCCTGTTTCTAACGGATTATCGCTAGCGTAATAAGCATATCTAACTTTAACATTAGGGTTTATACTGTTTCTAACTTTAGAAGCCGCTTGAATTGCCTTTTGATAATGCGCTCCTTCCATTTCTAAACCTATAACATTCCAAGTTGAGTCATGAAAAAACTTTAATATTTCTTTGTTTTGAAGCTATGTGCCTAAAACGGTTACCATAGTCCCTTGACAAACATTAACTCCTTGATTCTCAAAATCATCTTTATTTAATTCGTTCTTAAAAGGATAGTTGTCTGCTGTGCCTTCAAAAATGTGTGCTGAAGGTATCATTATATCTCCTTTTCCTCCTTCTAAAATTCCGGCTTTACCCATTATAGAAATCGATTCTATATTTAAATGGGTTTTAGACGATTTATTTCCATAAGGTTTTAATAATTCATCAATCGTTTCATAAGCTTGTTCTCCAAAAGCATAATCCATAACGAATATAACAGGATTTTCTGAATCTTCACTCTTTTTTTGAATCTTTAAATCTGTACTGCTGAAGTCAATTTTTGAAGTATCGAAAATTTGAACATCTATATTTGTTCCTGATTTGTCTTTAATATAAATCATCCCATCCTTTAATGCTTCTTGAGTTACTTTTTTGCGTAGTGCTTCATTGCTATTCTTGCTTAAATTTTGGTAAACCTCAAAAATTTCCTTTTTGGCGACTAGTGCTTTAAGTGATTTTGGCGCGTAAAAAACATTCATAACGCTATGTAAATTTGCACTAATAATATGTATTGGTCTCTTTAATAGATTATTCTTTATTAGAGTTTCCTTGATTGTATTAGACCATATTTCACCATGTATATGATGCCCTAAGCGTTCTCTCAAAACTGGACTAAAGGTTACTATTCGTTTAGTGATATTAACCACTTCATCTATGGCAAGTTTTCCTAGCCAATAAACAATGTGTAATAGCCGTTCTGGTTGCTTTTTTGTTGCAAAACTTGAATATATTTCAAATAACTCTTCAAATGTTCTTCCTAAAATATTTGCAATATGTGTAATTGCTATTTCACGTTCTTTTTGACTTAACTCTTTGCCAGATAGTACCGCCTTTTCTAGTTTAACCCAATCGCGAGTAGTATTGCCTTTATCATTAATAAGTACACGTTTACTTATTTTATGAGACTCTATAAATAAAAAAGTAAGATGCGTTAGAATGTCATAAATTTCAGAGCGTCCTCTTGTAATTTCAATATTCATTTGCTCCTCATCTATTCTATAGCAATTACGCCTTCTTTTTGGCGGAATAATAACCTCAAAATGTGAGCTTCCATAGCCTTCATCACTTGTAAGATTAATAAAACGACATTCTTCAATTCCTTGAGGAAGCCTGTCTATAACATACAAAAGCCCATATAATTCAGCTTTTTCTTCGGCTATTGATCCATATATTTCTGGTCTTAAAAGTAAAAGTGTTTCTCTTAAAGTTTCGCCCGAAACTCCCATTGGCTTATAAAAACCACGATTAAATAAATGCCGCATTGTTATGTACATTCTCTCAATAGCATTAGAGCTTTCTTGTGCTCTTGTCCTTCCTTTATGCTTCTTATTCATATTCATTATTTAACCTGTAAAGATACATTATTAAACTAAATTAGCTTTATATAACTCATCGGCTATCTTCCTATTGTCAGATAATCTTGGGATTTTATTTTGACCTCCAAATTTTCCGATTGATTTCATATAATCATTAAATCCATCTTTCTTTACAACTGTAATTTGAAGTTGTTGAAGCACTTTGCCCTTAATTAAATCGAAATAATAATTGTTTTGCGTTTGAAGAGATTCATCTATTTTTTTAGCTAATGTTGTTAAATTTTCTGGTCTGTTTTCAAATTCAATGAACCATTCATGGTATGGTAATCCTTTTTTAGGACTAATTTGAGGCGCAACTGTAAATTCTGAAACCCTAACATCGCTATCTTTAATAGCTTCTTGTAGTGCTTGTTCTACTTCTTTCCCAATAACGTGTTCACCAAAGGCCGAAATAAAATGCTTGATGCGTCCAGAAACAATAACACGATATGGTTTTGTGGAAGTAAACTCTACAGTATCTCCAATATTGTATGCCCAAAGCCCTGCATTTGTAGAGATAATCATTACATAATTTACGCCAATTTCTACATCTATTATTGAAATACGTTTTGGGTTTGCATTAAAAAAATCATCTGCTTTTATAAACTCATAAAAAATTCCTGAATTTAATAATAGCAACATTCCTTTTTCATTTTGCTTGTCCTGAAATGCAAAAAAACCTTCGCTTGCAGGAAATAATTCTATGCTATCTACTTTTCTGCCAATAAGGTTTTCAAATTTAGCTCTATAAGGTTCATAATTTACACCTCCAAAAATAAAAAGACTAAAATCTTTAAATAGTTCTCCAGCTTTCTTCCCTGATTTTTGTTGAAGTTTTTCAAAATACATTTGAACCCAAGACGGAATACCACTAATAATCGTCATGTTTTCATTAATTGTTTCTTCTACTATTGCATTCACTTTTGTTTCCCAATCTTCAATACAATTCGTTTTCCAACTTGGCATTCTGTTTTTTTGCAAATATTTAGGAATATAATGCGCTACGATTCCTGAAAGACGACCTAATTTAATACCGTTTTGCTCTTCAAGAACTGGACTACCTTGAAGAAAAATCATTTTCCCATTAACAAAATTGGTTTTACCAGTTTCTGCAACATAAAGTAAAATTGCGTTTTTTACTGCTTCAGTATGATTTGGCATACTCTCTTTTGTTATTGGAATATATTTAGCTCCTGATGTTGTACCTGATGTTTTTGCAAAATAAATGGGTTTGCCTTTCCAAAGTATGTCTTTTTCACCAGCTACAACTTTATCTATATAAGGTTTTAATGCTTCATAATCTCTAATAGGAACTCGTTTCACAAAATCCTCATAAGAATTGATACTTATAAAATCATGATCTTTCCCAAATTGAGTTGTTGCAGCATCGGCAATTATATTTTTAAAAACTTTATCTTGTGTTTTTATTGGATTTTTTGCCCATTTGCTAATTCTTCTTTGAATTTGCTTTGCATAAGGTTTAGCAAGTAGCGCTTTTAAAGATGTAATTTCTATTCGCTTCATTTATTCAAAATCAATAAAAGTTGTAGAATCTATCGGATAGCCATTACTCCAGAGCTCGAAATGCAAATGTGGTCCAGTAGTTAATTCTCCTGTATTACCAGAAATTGCAATAACCTCTCCGGACTTAACCAATTCACCTTGCTCTTTTGTAAGCGATGCGTTGTGTTTATAAACTGAAATTAACCCATTCCCATGGTCTAAAATAATTACATATCCTGTTTGTGTAGTCCATTCAGATAAAATTACTGTTCCATCTGCTGTCGCTTTTACAGGAGTATCTTTTGCTACAACAATATCTATTGCAAAATGCTTGTCTTTAACATTATAGCCTTCACTAATTGTTCCGTTTACAGGTGGAAATAAAACAAAATTTACTTTGGATGTAGCTGATTCGAATAAATTATATTTATCTTCTTTATCTATTTTTTCTCGAAGTAAAGAATCTTCTTTTGAAGGGTTTATATTTAAATTACTTACATCAAGCTCGGCAGCTTCAATAATAGAGTCTTTATTAAAATTTACGGTGCTAACGTCTCCTTTAAGAACACTTTTTATGGACTCGAAGTATTGCTGGTTCATTAAAATAATTTGCTGTAAAGAGTCTGTTTTATGGTTAAGTTTGATTGCGCTCTTTTTAAGTGATGTTGATGAATAACCAGGAATGTATTCTTTTAAGGGTGTAAACGCAATTAAAACTATAGTTGAAGCAATTAAAAAAATTGCAGATATAGACATTAAAACAAAAACATTTAACCGAGTTAGTTTTATGGCAAAACGCTCTTCGAAAGTGTCTTCGTTAAGAATTACTAAACGATACTTATGTAGTAACTTTTTAGCAAATTTTTCTTTCTCCTTTTTTTTGTTTGTCATAACGAAGCAAAATTAAATAAAAATAGTATGTACTTTTACAATACACTAAAGTTTGTTTTTAAAGTTTAATTATTAACTTTGCTATCTAAATAAAAAACTCATGAGTTTATATATGTTACCGTTGGTATTTGGTCCATGGCAAATTGTTTTGGTGGTAGTTGTTGTTCTATTATTATTTGGAGGGAAAAAAATCCCAGAATTAATGAGAGGACTTGGTAGCGGAATTAAAGAATTTAAAAATGCTAGCAAAGAAGATGATAAAGACAAAGATTCTGAAGCTAATACAGACGAAAAAGAATAGTTCAATATATACGTTTTAATAAATAAGCCAACGCACAAAGCGTTGGTTTTTAATTTTGAAATCTAAAGTAAAAAGGGAATGCCCTAATCTATTTTATTTTTAACGATTTTATAATTGCCTCTAACTCGAACATGTGGTTTCTTTTTTCAACAGATGGTGCAAAAGTAAAACCCTCTATAACAACTAACCTATTGTTTATTCTGTCTTCTATAACATAATTAATAAAAGGTCCTGCCATAAAAGCATTTTTCACTTCCCATGTACTCCGGGTTTCTAATGCTGATTTATTGTCTAAAATAGTTTCATTTAAAAAAGGAGTGTAAGCCTCTTCGGTAATCATATAAGAGCCTTCTAAAGGTCCTGGAATATACTCTTTACCTATAGAGTCTCTCATTTTAATAATATCGTTTATAGTGTTATCTCCTTTTGAAATAGCATCTAAAGGCATTTCATACAACAAAATATTCATTGTCCCTGTTTTTAAATCTTTGCGTAACCAAAAAAATGAATTGTTTTCTTTAGCCACTCTATAGGCAGAAGGGAAATTAATTGTTAGACCAAGAGTTTCTTCGATATTATTGTTTATATGAAGAGATAAATTTATACGTCTTTGTTTTTCTTTAATCTCTTCATTATTAAAAACTGTTACAATTTTTTCAGCATTTAGGTCTAATTGCTCATTAATTTCATTATTGGTATTTCCGCTTACTAAAATTAATTTTTGAGGTCTGGCAAAAGCATCTTTTAAAAATCTAATCTCTGCAGGTTTACCTTTTTCAATTTTTAAAACGGTTCTGTTTTTTCTTGCAAAATCAGAAAACACAACTGTTGGCATTTGTCGCATTTCAAATAGAGGTTCTTCTTGTGGTAATCCATAAACAGGAGCGCCAAGTATTGAGCGAATTTTATCTCCTATACTACCTTCCCATAAATCATTGTCTATAACAACTGAAAGGCTATTTATATTTCCTGAAGATGGAGAAAGGATTCTTTTTGCTTTAGACCCTTCATTATTACATGCGGTTACGAATAGTATTGTAAATAGTATTAGTATTGT
>QMOV01000109.1 GCA_003650305.1 Bacteroidota bacterium
ATCTGTTGTTGGGCGAACTGGTAGTTTTTTTGGTGCTGTGATTCTTCTGCCTTTAAATGTTCCGGAGATTATTCGCATTAAAAACTGTTTAAGAGAATAAATTCATTTAATAATTGAGTTTTACAATCTGCGCTAGAATTATACTTATGTTTTGGTCTAAGTATTTCAACATTTCTCACGTAATTGTATGCTATTTTGTATAAATCATCATCTTTATTTATATATCCAATTAAAAGGAGCTGAAACTTTTCGGGATTTAGCTGAAGTTGTTCAGCAGTAAAGAGTATGTAGTAAATAAAATCTTCTTTGGAGATATATTCAAAAGAGTTATATAACTTTAATTTATTTTTCTTTGCAATAATAATTTCAAAATGTGATTCACAAACATTTACATACATTTTTGCAGAAGAAGAATGTTTTTCTAAGGCTAAAATAGTTTCAATCAAAAGAGTAGAATAATGCTTGAATTCAAACGATCCAAAACGATCATAGATGAAATTATTAATATTAACATAAGGTACATAAACATTAATGCTATCGTTTGCTAAAACTGCATCATAAGTGATATAATCTGTCCTTAAAATTTTAGAATTAAACTTTAAGTAATCTGCCAAACAATCTTTGTTAAAAAGAGGTTTGGGAACAAGAGAAGATAATTCGTTTTCATGAACTATTATTACAGAATTAAATTCTTGTTGTAATGCTTCTTCTGTATTAAAGCAATGTATAAGTTTATCTAGAGCATCTGGTGGTGTTCCTTTTTTACTAAACTTAACATGTTTATAATAAGGTATTGTGTTAGAATTTGTATTTAAAATACAAAAAGAAAGTCCACTCAAGCTAACTTGAATGGACAATATATTATCTGAATTTTTGTTTATATTATTGTTCGCTTGAATAGTTTTTTGGCCAGTTTCCATTTGTATTTACTTCTTGCATTGAACCTACTTTTAAGGCATCTCCATTTACAGCTTCAACAGATACAATTTGATTTTCTTTAATAATCAATTCTTTATCCTCACCATCTAAAATAAGAGCTTTAAGCACTTTAGCTTCAAATACAGCGATTTGAAATCCATTCTGCTCAATAAATCCTGCCTGTAGTTCAAATTTTTCATCTGCTTTACCAACAGGAACATTCATCATGGCTTTATATCTAGGGTCTGCTCCAAATAATGAGTCTTTTACAGGGACAAAACCTAAAGTATCTATAATAATTATATCTTTAAACGTTTCAACACCACCAAAACGTCTTGTTAATTCTACATCTAAAATACTAGAATCACGACGTTGTGTAATAGTATATTCAGCAGTATCAATAAACTTTACTAAATTTTCCCAATTATCTTGAAATTTTCCAGTCACAGTTCTATGTGCTAGTTGAGAATCTCTAATATCTTTTAAGGATTCAATAACAATTTTATATCGTTCTACTTTAAGCTTGTTAAATTTAATTTCGCCATAAACAGACATAAAAGTTGCATATCCTAAAAATCCAATGAGCACCCAAAGTACAATCATTACAAGAGATTTAAATTTAGATGGAAGAAATTTATCGATTGCCTTAACAATCCCAATTGTAAGGAAGATTACTACAACAGCTCCAATAATTAATGTTAACATAGTGCGTTTTTAAAATTAATATAAGGTCTTACGCAAATCTACAAATTTTTTTTATTCACGAAAGTTATTGTTAATAAAAATCATTTTTATCTTTGATTAATTATATTTCGTATCCCAATAATGAATTCATCAGAGTTTTATTCTTTAGTAAAAAGGAAGTTTCCGTTTGAGCCTACACTTAAGCAAGATATTGTATTACAACAGCTTTCAGATTTTATTTTAAGTAGCAAACCAAATCTACTTTATGTTTTAAAAGGGTATGCAGGTACTGGTAAGACAACAATTATTGGTGCAATAGTTACAAATTTGTGGAAGGCTAAAAAGAGTTCAGTATTAATGGCTCCAACTGGTAGAGCTGCAAAAGTGATGTCAAATTACTCTGGAAAGGAAGCTTTTACGATTCATAAAAAAATTTATTTTCCAAAAAAGGAGAAAAGTGGTGCAGTAAAATTTGTGCTTCAGCCAAACAAACATAAAAAAACTATTTTTATTGTTGATGAAGCTTCGATGATTCCTGATGTTCCTGGAGAATCTAAATTATTCGAAAACGGTTCTTTATTAGATGACCTTATGCAATATGTGTATTCTGGACATCAGTGTAAGTTAATATTAATAGGTGATACAGCACAATTGCCACCTGTAAAATTAGATTTAAGTCCTGCATTGGATGAAGCGGGAATTGAATTAAATTACAACAAAGAAGTAACTAAAATGGAGCTTGACGAAGTTGTGAGGCAAGAACAAAACTCTGGTATACTAATTAATGCAACAACCATAAGAGAAGCTATAGAACATTCGTTTTTCGATAGCTTTAAATTCGATTTAAAAGACTTTAAAGATATTGTACGATTAATTGATGGCTATGAGATAATGGATGCAATTAACGATTCTTATAGTAGTTTAGGCAATGAGGAAACTGCTATTATTGTACGCTCCAACAAGCGAGCAAATTTATACAATCAGCAAATACGATCAAGAATCTTGTTTAATGAGCATGAGCTTACAGCTGGAGATTATTTAATGGTTGTAAAGAATAACTATTTTTGGATTAAACCTACAACCGAAGCTGGATTTATTGCTAATGGAGATATTATTGAAGTACTAGAAATATTTAATATTAAAGAATTGTATGGTTTTCGTTTTGCTGAAGTGAAAGTGCGTATGGTAGATTATCCAAAAATGCGTGCTTTTGAAACGACGTTAATGTTAGATACAATTACTGTTGAAGCACCTTCATTACCTTACGAAGAATCTAACAGGCTCTACCAAGAAGTATTAAAAGATTATGAAAATGAAACTTCTAAATATAGAAAATTCCTTAAAGTAAAAAACAATCAATATTTTAATGCTTTGCAAGTAAAATTCTCTTATGCAATGACCTGTCATAAATCTCAAGGAGGACAATGGCATACAGTTTTTGTGGAACAACCCTATTTACCCAACGGCATCGATAAAGAGTATTTGCGTTGGTTATATACAGCAGTAACTAGAGCAAAAGAAAAATTGTATCTTATAGGTTTTAAAGATGATTTTTTTGAAGAGAATTAGCTCACTTCAATATAAAGAAAGTTTAAATCAATTATAATTTACATTCACCTAAAAAATAGTATTTTTGAAATTGAAAGCAATGTTTAAATGAAAATAATCTCAATGATTCCTGCACGTTATAGTGCATCTCGATTTCCGGGAAAACTCATGCAAGACCTTGAAGGCAAAACAGTAATTCGTAGAACTTACGAAGCTACTGTTGCAACAAATTTGTTTGATAATGTTTACGTTGTAACAGATAGCAATATTATTTATAATGAAATTACAAGTCATGGGGGAAAAGCCATAAAGAGCAAAAAGGAGCATAAATCTGGTAGTGATCGCATTGCAGAAGCTATACAAAATCTAGATGTAGATATTGTTGTTAATGTGCAAGGTGACGAACCTTTTACAGAAAGAAAAAGTCTGGAAAAGCTATTACAGGTTTTTAAAAATGACGAAACAAAAGAAATAGACCTTGCCTCATTAATGGTAAAAATTAATGATTGGGGTGAAATTAAAAATCCAAATACAGTTAAAGTAATTGTAGATCAAAACAATTTTGCATTGTATTTTTCTCGTAGCCCAATTCCGTATCCAAGAGATAAAGAAGCAGATACAAACTACTATAAACACAAAGGTATTTATGCCTTTAGAAAACAAGCTTTATTAGATTTTTATAATCTACCAATGCAATCTATTGAAGCTGCCGAGAAAATTGAATGCATTCGCTATTTAGAATATGGCAAAAAAATAAAAATGATAGAAACCAACGTGGAAGGCGTTGAGATTGATACACCTGAAGATTTAGAACGTGCTAAAAAGTTATGGAAATAGACTATTCTAAAATAAAGGTAATAGGCTTCGATGCCGACGATACGCTTTGGGTTAATGAAACCTATTATAGAGAAGCAGAGTTGGAGTTTGCTAAACTTTTAGCTGCTTACGAAACAGCAAATAAAATAGATCAGGAACTCTTTAAAAAAGAAATGGAAAACCTTGCAATGTATGGTTATGGCATTAAGAGTTTTATTTTGTCTATGGTAGAATCGGCAATTGAAATTTCAAATAATACTATTTCCAATAAAGCCATTAATAAAATTTTGAATATAGTAAAAACAATGATTAATAAACCTGTCGAATTGTTAGATGGCGTAGAAGAAGTTTTAAAATCCTTGTCTCCAAAGTATCGATTAATTATGGCTACTAAAGGCGATTTGTTAGATCAAGAGCGTAAGCTCGAAAACTCTGGATTAACTAAATATTTTCATCATATTGAAGTGTTAAGCGATAAAAAGGAAACTAATTATGCTCAATTATTGAAGCATTTAGATATTAATCCTTCAGAATTTTTAATGATTGGAAACTCCCTAAAATCGGATGTTTTACCATTAATAAATATTAAAGCAAATGCAATTCATGTACCTTATCATACAACTTGGATACATGAACTGGTTAATGAAAACGAAACAAATGGAAAGATTTACAAAACAGTAAATGGTTTAAGAGAAATTTTAGAACTATTAAATTAAGAAAAATAATTGAAAATAATAGATTTAAACACTTGGAGTAGAGCACAACATTTTAATCACTTTAGCGGATTAGCAGATTCGTCTTTTGCAGTAACCATTCCTTTTGATGTTACCAAAGCTTATGGGTTTTCTAAACAGAATAAGATTAGTTTTTTTGCAAAATATTTGCATGATTGTATGAAAGCTATCAATGCCATTGAAAACTTAAAATACAGAACTATAGACGAAAAAATTGTAGCATACGATATTATACATGCTTCACCAACACTGACGAGAAAGGATAACTCTTACGGATTTTCATTTATTGAGTTTGATGAAAACCTTAATGTGTTTATTGAAAACTATGAAACAGAAAAAGAGCGCATTCAAAACTCAACAGATTTGTTCCCTCCAAACAATGGGATAGATTGTATTTATTGTTCTGCAATGCCTTGGTTAAATTTTATTGCACATAAAGAACCGCTTTCTGGAGACAAGAGTTCTGTACCAAAAGTTGCTTTTAGCAAAGTGAAAAAAGTAAACGATAAATTAATAATGAATGTTGCTATTAATGTCAATCATGCATTGGTAGATGGTTATCATATAGGAGAGTTTTCAGATAAATTTCAAAACTATTTAAATGAATGAAATTCAAAATAAACCTACTTTTAATTTTATAAAATGAATATATTAAATGAGTTATAAGAATTTTCCAATGGTGCCAAGAGTAATTTTTGGCAGAGGTTGTATTAACCAATTAAATGAGATTCTTTCCCCAAAGCGATTGAATGTAAAAGCTCCTTTTATCTTTATTGTGGACGATGTTTTTAAAGGCAAGCCTTCACTTACTTCAAAAATTCCATTATCCTATGAAGATAGAATTATTTATGTTTCAGCAAAAGAAGAGCCCAAAACAGCTCAAGTTGATGAATTGGTTGAACATATTATTTTAACAACTAGAGAAAGCCCTTCAGGAATTATAGGTATTGGAGGAGGTAGCATTTTAGATCTAGCTAAAGCAGTTTCTATAATGCTAACAAACGAAGGTAATACGAGTGACTATCAAGGTTGGGATTTGGTAAAAAATCCAGCCATATATCATGTTGGTATTCCAACAATTTCTGGAACAGGTGCTGAAATTTCCAGAACAACTGTACTTACTGGACCCAAACTAAAATTAGGAATAAATAGTGATTTCACGCCTTTCGATCAAGTAATATTAGACCCAGAACTAACAAAAAATGTTCCTAGAACTCAATGGTTTTATACAGGAATGGATTGTTATATTCATTGTATAGAATCTCTAAATGGAACGTATTTAAATGCATTTAGTCAGAGTTATGGAGAGAAAGCATATGATTTATGCATAGAGATTTTTGTTGATAATGAATTATCATTAAAAGATGCTCAAGATAAACTCATGATGGCATCTTGGCATGGAGGAATGAGTATAGCTTATTCTCAAGTTGGTGTTGCTCATGCAATGAGTTATGGCTTATCTTTTTTATTAGGGACAAAACATGGCATAGGTAATTGTATTGTGTTTAATCAACTTGGAGAATTTTATCCTGAAGGAGTGAAGCTTTTTGAGCGAATGAAAAAAGAACATAATATTGAGTTACCACAAGGTATTTGTGCTAATTTAAGTGATGCCGAATTTGATATTATGATTAATATTGCTTTAAGTTTAGAACCACTCTGGGAAAATGCTATTGGCAAAGATTGGAGAAAATCTATAACGAGAGAGAAACTCAAAAGTTTGTACCAAAAAATGTAGTTATGCAGTGGTTTTCCAGATTTATTTATTTTAAAATTTTGGGGTGGAAAGTTGTTGGTTTTTCAGATTTCGACAATGTAAAAAAGGCTGTAATTATAGCTGCACCGCATACAAGTTGGGTAGATTTTCCATTGGGGATATTATTGCGATCAGTATTAGGAATTAAGACAAATTTTGTAGGTAAAAAGGAATTGTTTAAGTTTCCTCATGGATGGATTTTTAGAGCTCTTGGTGGAGCTCCAGTTGAAAGAAAGAATAACCAAAATCAAGTAGAAGCGATAGCTAAACTATTTGAAAATCACGATAGATTTAGAATGGCAATGTCGCCCGAGGGAACTAGAAAAAAAGTAGCGCAGTGGCGCACTGGGTTTTATTATATAGCAAAAGCTGCAAATGTGCCTATTTTAATGATTACGCTAGATTTTGGCAAAAAAGAAAATAAAATTTCAGAACCTTTTTACTCAACGGATGATAAAGCAGCAGATTTTAAATTTATGAAAAACTATTTTAAAGACGCTATTGGCAAAGTACCTGAGTACACTTAACTAAGTTTATTCATGATTCCATGCAGATTTATCATCTTTATTTTTCGGAGATAATCCTAAAATTTCGTCGTCAGTATTTACGCCAAGTCCTAAAACAGTTCTGTTGGCATAATTAAAATAAGCAACGACTTGATTTACTTCTAGTATTTCTCCATCAGTTATACCTAAGTTTCTTAAATTTATGATGTCCTTTTCGGTAATATCACTAGCTTTTAAAGTTAAATTTTTAGTATAATTAATTAAAGCTAATTCTTTGCTATTTAGTATTTTAAATAATGTGTTATTTTCAATATTTAATTTTATTTTATTTGCTTTTTCATCATCATTTAAAAACCGCTTCATTCCTGTAAAATGATGCTTATAGCAGTAATCACATTTATTTAGATAACTAGTATAAGTTCCTAATAATTCTAAAAACCAATTTGGAAATGTATTGTTACTGTG
>QMOV01000110.1 GCA_003650305.1 Bacteroidota bacterium
AATAGCTATTTAATTGAAAATCTGAATTTACATTAAACCGCACACGTGAACCAACCAGCGTTTGGTCAAAATCTCCCCAAGGTAAACGACCAATGTTTCTTTCACCATTGAATTCAATACCTATTAGAGCGGTAGGATTCCAATTAAGTTGTAATTCTAATTGATTTAAATGGCCATCATAAAAAGTGCCAAACCACCAGGAAGCCTGCCCACTTAGTTTTCGCTTTGCTGCAAATTCTGCTTCTAAACGGTAGCGCATAAAATGGTATTCTCCTTCCGGGATAGTTACATTTTCGGCAATCTCAAAGGGTTCGAGAATATTTTCACCCACGGGTCTTACATTCATTTCTATGCGATCGCCACTCTCTAATCGCCAGTTTATTGGTGCAGTAAATACACTATACGATTGCCAATCACCATCAAGACCTCGAATATAGGTTCCAAAAATTTGATGACGCATTTGTCTTACCCAGGACCATTTAGGTCTAGGAGCATAAGTAGCTCCCAATCTCATATAGTGAATCCCTTTACGTGGTACAAATCCGAAAGAAGGATCAAACTGCTCACCAATTCTTGAGTATACGAGTGCAACATCCCATAAGTCATTTGGGTAATCAATTTTAAAACCAAAAGCAGATTTGTCGTCTAATAAATCTTCTCGATCTGTATATAATGCCCAGGCTCCAGCAATGAAATTCTTATCGCCATTAAATCTTGTGGTCTGATAAGTAAAATCAACTCCTGACATATAACTTCCATCGCGACTTAATGGATCACCAAATGAAGCAATCACTCCTATTGAACTTTCTTTAAATACATTTTGTCTAACTCGTACAACACCCATGTTGGTTGCGTCGTAAGGTTGCCCATCAGATTCAAATGATTTGGTACGTACACCTAATCCGGCAAAAGCGGTCTTACCTGTGCGTCCATTTATTTTAGCTCCGGCGAGAATGGGTATTTCGTTGCTGCCAAAAAGTCCAATTCTTCTACTAAAAAAGGGAAGTACTGTACTTCTTCCAGTTCCAAATCCAAATTCAAAAACATCCGATCCTTCAAGAAAGAAGGTTCTTTTTTCTGGAAAAAAAAGCGGAAACCGTGTTAGATTTGTTTGTCTTGTATCTACTTCAGTTTCAGCAAAATCTGTATTTAGGGTAATGGTTGCTAAAACATTTGGGCTTAACCTTTGGCTGACATCCAGGCTCGGTTCCATATCGAACTTAGATGGCTCTCCTGCACCATTTTTTGTTAATTTACTAACTAATGATGGTCTTATATTTAGCCCTAAACCATAATTAAATTCAGGAAGATTTGTGAGTAGGCCCGATCTACTTGTTTGAATAAACCACTGATCACGTTGCACATTAGCCCAACGTATGGTTTCCTGATTTCTTTGAATTCTTCTTTCTATATTAAAGCCCCAGGTTGTTTGTCCTTTTTTAAAGTTAATGCTTTGAATGGGCAATTGTATCTCTGCGGTCCATCCGTCATCGCTAATAGTTACCTTAGCTTCCCATATGGCATCCCAATCTTTGTTTTCTGATTCACCGCGATTGGAAACCAGGGCATCATAGCGAGCTCCATAGGCATTTACTGCGAAAATGTACCCGGATTGCCCATCCAAAAAGGGATCTAATACAATTTTTATATGGTCTTCGTCATCTAAATCGGCATCTCTTATTTTGGAAAACTTAACAATCTCATTCGGACTGGAATCTTTACATTCTATGCCAAAAACTACAAATTTTTCATTAGCAATAACACGAACAAAAGTGGGATATGAAGGAGTTCCTTTTTCGGTTGGTTCTGTTGTTAAGAATTGAACTAGAACCGGTGCATTTTTCCAATCGGTTTCATCTAAAATACCATCAATTTTTATGTCACCTTTTAATTTACCAGCTTCAAAGGAAGGCCTCTCTGTAGATTGGCTGAACAATAAAGAAATAGGAGTTACTAAAAAAAAGAGAATTAGAAGTAGTCTATTCATAATTCGTTTAGCTGATCAATAATATGCATTAGATATCTGGTTATATTAGAAAACGAATTTAATGAATTATCATCAAGTGACAAATCCATGACAGCTTTTGTGCTAGCATCTGCTACAGAGCAGAGCGTTAAGAAATTGTCCAGTGGACAATTTTAGTGAATGAGCCAGCGGGCGTTTGGGATAAAAAAAGGATTTACAGTTATGTAAATCCTTTATATTATTAGAGACCCTTCGACTGCGTTCAGGGTGACATTTTTGTTATTCTTGTAGTTCTACAACTAAAGCATCATCGGTTTTTGTAACCTTCGCAATCCCTAGTTTTGTGAGGCCTTTAATGGTCTTATCCCATTTCTTGTTGCTTAAACCAGATTGTGTTTTAAGATTGTTGAGGATCATACTTTTTATTACTATAAAAATATTGAAATTCTAGATTTTTCATAATTCTATAACTGAATATTTTAACCCATATTATCCCATATCCTTAATTTTTTGTGAATTATATCTGTCTATAATCCTCACAATATACGTGAGTTAAATGTTAAAGTTTGTTAAATTACTATTATGTAAAGCATAGTACTGTAACAAATGCAATTTAGAGTCGTCTATTAAGTATCAATCAAGTTTTAAATACAGAAATAATGAAAACAACTGAACCAAAAACAAACCGCATAAAAAATAATAGTAAATACCTATTAACTTTTTTACTTAGTGCATTATTTACAATAAATATAGCTGCTAAAATTGACAAAGACTGTGACTCATTAAATAATAGTATGAGTGAAGAACAATACATATTGGAAAAATTAATTTTTGCCAAAGTAGAAGATTCAAGCAATGAAATTTTAGATATTAATGACATTGAAGTTATTGAATTAGAAGAGGAAGTAGAATTAGGATTTGATACAACAAAGCATCTACCAGAAAACTTTAATGCCTTAAAAGGAAAGCACGATTTAGATTGGAATACAATCGAATTAATAGAAATAGAAGAAGAAGTGGAACTAGGTTTTGATACTTCAAAATATTTACCTAACGGTTTTGATCCATATAAAGGCATGATAAAAAATGCTGTTGAAGTTGTTGTTAACCAATAAGCAAAGATTTAAAATAAATTTTTAAACCAGTAATTAAGTAATTACTGGTTTTTTGTTTTTATAATATATTGAAGTTCCTTAATCGGCAAAATATAAATGTTGCTGAAACAAGATCAGCATGAAGATTTTTATTCTACAACCTCTACAATTAAAGTATCATCGGTTTTTGTAACCTTTGCTAATCCCAATTTTGTGAGGCCTTTAATGGTCTTATCCCATTTTTTGTTACTTAAACAAGATTGTGTTTTTAGAGTATTTAAATCGATTGGAGAATTAGATTTTAAAATAGCAAATACTGCTTTTTCTTCATCACTCATGGCTACTGATTTTTTCTCTGGTTTCATTTGAGGAAAGAACAACACTTCTTGTATTGATGGATTGTTGGTCATAAACATAGTGAGCCTGTCTATACCAATACCAATTCCAGATGTTGGAGGCATACCATATTCTAAAGCACGTAAAAAATCGTGGTCTATAAACATGGCTTCGTCATCTCCTTTTTCCGATAGTTTTAATTGATCTTCAAAACGTTCGCGCTGCTCTATTGGATCGTTAAGTTCGGAATAGGCATTTGCTAGTTCTTTACCATTTACCAAGAGTTCAAAACGTTCGGTTAATCCTTCTTTAGAACGATGAGCCTTTGTAAGCGGACTCATTTCGGTTGGATAATCAATAATAAAAGTGGGTTGTATATAATGCGATTCGCATGTTCCACCAAAAATCTCATCAATCATTTTACCAATTCCCATGGTTTCATCAGCTTCAATATGAAGCGATTTACAAGCTGCACGTATTTCATTTTCTGACTTTTTATACAGATCTAAACCTGTATGTTCTTTTATGGCATCTAAAATTCCAATACGTTTATATGGTGCTTTATAGCTAATAGTGTTTCCATCATATTCAACTTCAGTAGTGTTATGAAGTTTTAAAGCAATTTTTTCCAACAGTTGTTCTGTGGTGTCCATCATCCAGTTGTAATCTTTGTAAGCTGCATACATTTCCATAACCGTAAATTCAGGATTATGAGTTCTATCCATTCCCTCATTTCTAAAATCTTTAGAAAATTCATACACACCATCAAATCCGCCAACAATTAATCGTTTTAAATACAATTCGTTTGCAATACGTAAATACAAGGGCATGTTTAAAGTATTATGATGTGTTATAAAAGGTCGTGCTGCTGCACCTCCAGGAATAGGTTGTAAAATGGGTGTTTCTACTTCCAGGAAATCCATATCGTTATAAAACTCACGTATGGTATTTACAATTTGAGTACGCTTAATAAACGTGTCTTTTACTTTTGGGTTTACTACTAAATCGGCATAACGTTGTCTGTAACGCATTTCTGGATCGTTAAATTCATCAAACGTATTGCCTTCGGCGTCTGTTTTAGGTAATGGTAAAGGTTTTAAAGATTTGCTTAAGACTGTAAAGGTGTTTACTCTTACACTTTGTTCACCAACTTTCGTGGTAAATAATTCGCCTTCAATCCCAATAAAATCACCAATGTCTAATAGTTTTTTATAAACATCGTTGTAAAGGGTTTTGTCTTCAGTTTGGCAAATTTCATCACGATTAAAATACACTTGTATGCGACCTTCACTATCTTGTAATTCGGCAAATGACGCTTTCCCTTGAATACGACGCGACATCAAACGACCTGCAATAACTACTTGCTTTCCTTCAGTAAAATTATCTTTTATTTGTTTCGATAACTGGTTTACAGGATAAAGATTTGCTGGATAAGGATTAATGCCTAACTCACGTAATTTGGTTAGTTTTTCTCTTCGTACTTGTTCTTGCTCTGATAATTGCGACATAGTATAAGTTGTCTATTATGAATTATAATCGTTCAAAGATAATTACTATTTATTACAATGGAAATAAATAGTAAATTAAACCTACTTGTAACAAATGAAATGTTAATACGTCAAATAAATACGTCATCAATTAAAACAAAATTAAATGAGTATTTGGAGAGTTTTACTTGCTATCTTTTTTCCGCCTTTATCAGTATTAGATAAAGGATGTGGCTCTATTGCTATCGTCTTTTTATTATGGTTTTGCGGATGGGTTCCTGGAGTTATTGCTGCACTAGTTATTTTAAATAATCCTAATCGATAAAGGTGTAACTTTTCTCTGAAGAAATCTATTTTATAAATAGGTCAGAGAGAACCTATTGATTTTATCGTTGCTATTAAAATGTAAAAAATTTGTAGGTTTGCACACTATGAACAAAAGTGTCGAAATACAAGACTTAGGTTATAAAGATTATAAACAAACTTGGGATTACCAAGAGCAGCTTTTTAAAGGTATTCTCGATATTAAGATTAAAAACAGAAGAGAAGAAACCAACTTAATTACACCTAATTATTTTTTGTTTGTAGAGCATCCTCATGTATATACTTTGGGTAAAAGTGGAGATATGTCCAATTTGCTTTTAAGCGAAAAACAGCTTACCGAAAAAGGTGCAACGTTTTATAAAATAAACAGAGGAGGTGATATTACTTACCATGGTCCTGGACAAATTGTAGGTTATCCAATTTTAGACCTCGATAATTTTTTTACAGATATACATAAATACCTTCGTTTACTGGAGGAGATTATTATTTTAACTCTAGCGGAATATAGTTTAAAAGCTGCACGAAGCAAAGGAGAAACAGGAGTTTGGTTAGATGTAGGAACGCCTTTTGCACGAAAAATTTGTGCTTTGGGAGTGCGATCGAGCCGTTGGGTAACTATGCATGGTTTTGCATTGAATGTAAATGCAAATTTGGGATATTTCGATAATATTGTGCCTTGTGGCATTCGTGGTAAAGCAGTAACCTCTTTAAATGTAGAACTTGGTAAGAAAGTGGTTGATGGAGCTGAAGTGAAAGAAAAACTACTCAAACATTTTGAAAATTTATTTGAAGCAGAATTATTAACTAAAACATATATATTATGAATGCAGGAATGTGGATTGCCATAGCTGTAGCAGTTTTTATTGCCTTATATTTTGGTAATAAATTAGCTAATAAAAAAGACAAAAAGTAAATAAGCGAAACGCCAAAGCTAAGCTTTGGCGTTTCTAGATAAAGGGACTTTTCGATTTGGTTGCCGTTATATTTTTATAAATTCTACACGTCGGTTTTGTGCTTTTCCATTGGTTGTAGAATTATCTCCAACAGCTTCGCTTTCTCCTTTTCCATCGGTTTGCAATCTATCTGCCGAAATATTATAAATAGTTATCAGCGCATTTTTTACTGCATCAGCACGTTGTTTAGATAATGTTAGGTTTGTTTCTTCGCTACCATCTGCATCAGTATGACCAACGATGTTTAATTTCATACTTTCATCCTGAAGTAAAACTTGTGATATTTGCCTAATAATACCATAGGATTGTGGCTGTATATTTGCAGATCCAGAATCAAATAAAATGCCATTGGTTGATACTTTTCCTTCGGTCATTAGGGTTCTTCTTAAATCAACACCACCTTCAGCAATCTTTAAGTTTTTAATAAATAATCGCTCTTTTCCATCTTTAACACTAGAACTTAAATTAAACTTTAAATTAGTTAGCACTTGACCATCAGCAATCATTTTTGGTACATCAACATATTTTTTTTCATTAATCCAAAGTCTGAATCTGTTTTTATTTACAGCAATAGAAATATGTGGCATATTTTTTACTTCATCTCTAACATCAGCTGTTACAACATTATTTATAATTACTTTACTATTAATAAGGTTTTTGATTCTAATACCAAAAGCACCATATTGCCCTAAAGGGATTTCTGCATAAACATAATTTTTCCCATAATTAAATGTATCATTATCATCTATCAAAACAGTCAGTTTTGCTGTTGATGATGTTTGGTTGTCTAAACCATTTGTTAATAAATCAAATTCTATAGTGTATTCTTCTGGTAAATTTTGAGAGACTAAAGGAATATATAAGATTTTATAACCAGGTTTAAACTCAAACCAATTGCCATCGGTAGTATTTAATCGTACAATTTCGCCAGAACCATTAGTGTTCCATTTTGATGGAAAATCACCAATAAAATCTTTCGAGAAATCATCAAAAAACATGAGTTTATCTCCAGGCACATAATCAAACTTACTATATATTTTTAGAGTTTCTTTAGAAGGTGCATTTTCTTTAGGACTACTAACATCTGGATTTTTTGAAGTGTTTTTTTGAGTATCTTTTTTTGAAGATTTATCGTTAGGATTCAACACAGAATCTATAGTTTTTTCTGTTTC
>QMOV01000111.1 GCA_003650305.1 Bacteroidota bacterium
AGGAATTTAAAGCTTAAATAATGCGACATTTTATGTCGTATTATTGCGACGCAAAATGTCGCATTTAATGAATTTTATTTCTTTCCGTTTCACCTTGCAAGAAGTTTAACCTTTCATTTACAGCTTGTTATAAGTGATTAGTGTAGCAATTTTATTGTGGCATACTTATTGAACTTCGCATAAAAAACAAATAATAAAAAACAAATAAAGATGAAAACAAATAAAAAAACTTTAATCGTATTATTGAACATTTTCCTATTAACAACTTTTGTTACAATTATGAGTTGTTTCACGGATGAAGAAGAAGCTCAAATTCTTATAGATCAATGCGTCGAACTTATAGGAGCTCCTACCACAAGCTCAGACTGGGTGTCTTTTGTTAATTGGGACAATGCCATCATAGTTGAAATTACTGCTGAAGAACACGGTGGTGGTCTTTACGACTATACACATGAAAATATTGAGTTTATAGCTGGGCAACCTTATATCCTGAAACTAAAAATGGAGCCAGGCAATCAGGAAAAGCATTATTTCCATGCGCCTGAATTTTTTAAAGCAATTGCAACACGGAAAGTGCAAACAACTAATGCTGAATACAAAGCTCCATATTTTGATGATATTGAGCTGGTAATCAATGGTGAAGCGGAACTGTTTTTTGTTCCGGTCCTTGCAGGCACCTACGATCTTATTTGTACAATTCCAGGTCATGAGGATGGTGGAATGGAAATGACAATCGAGATATTATGTGGGGATGGACTATCATTGGATTTGGAAGTCGATCCAAATTTCAGCACAGTTTTGGGATCCGATCCGCGCCGATCTGGTAGCAACCCGGTTTGGGATTCAAAGATTACTGTGGAAATTAGTATGGTAGAGATCGACGATCACCATTTTGTTTTCGAACCAGCAACTGTAAATCTAACGGTCGATCAGGGATATGTACTAAAGCTCATAAACCCATCATCCAATTCGTCAAAACATTATTATACAGCAGTTGAATTCTTCCAGACTTTAGTTACCCGTAAAGCAGAGGACTCAAGGGCAGAAATAAAGGTTCCTTATTTCAATGCTGTTGAGATACTTATAGGAGGTTATACTGAATTGTTTGTTGTACCAACTGAAGCAGGTACATACAATGTAGTTTGTACAGTTTCGGGACACGTAGATGCTGGAATGTTTGGAACCATTGTTGTGGAATAATCAGAAAACCGATCATTTGTTGTTATATTTTTATATCTCTATAGTCAGATAAATTATATCTCTATAATCAGATAAAATATGGAATGGGACAATATTTAAAATCCTAATAATTTTTTTAAAAATTAAACTAATCTATATATGAAAAAATATGTTTTAACTTTATTAACCGGATTGATCTTATTTGCACCTTTGTCAAAAGTATTAGCAATACCGGCATTTGCGAGAAAATATAAAACAAGCTGTGTAACTTGTCATACAGTTTATCCTAAATTAAATTCATTTGGAGTCGCCTTTAAGTTAAATGGTTATCTATTTCCGGAAGGTGATGCAGAACAAGTTAAAGAAGACCCTGTAATATTAGTAGCTGAAACTTACAAAAGTGTTTGGCCAAAATCGATATGGCCAGGGAGTATTCCAGGAACAACACCTATCGCTTTTAGGCTTAATCAAGCTTTTTCCTACGATGCTGCAAATTCGGCAACGCCAACAAAGTTTACTGTCCCTTCAGCTCAGATGTTTATGGGAGGAACTTTCAATGAGAGAATTTCTTTTTTTGTGAGTTTATTGCTTGCCAAAGGTCACAACACTAACGCACTCCAAATGGCATACATAAGATTAAACGATCTTTTCAGTTCTGCTCTTTCGGAGAATGCATTAAATTTACGCATAGGTCAATTTATTCCTGATATAACAAATTATAAAAACCAACACAACAGCCTTACCGATGCACTATATGCCATAAATACCTATGTGCCCTCTAAAGGGAGTTCTTTGGCACTTAGTCATAGGAATTTTGGCATAATGGGTCAAGTTATTGGAGTAGAAGCAAATGGACTGATAACCAAACGAATGCGTTATGCCCTTGGTTTATCGAATGGGAACGCTGTATTCGGAGAAGATAATAAAGCCAAAGACTTTTATGGTAAAATAGCCTATAAGTTTGGAGGAATGGCATTTGATGGCTCCTATACCGGGAATATATTCGGACCTTCAGGTAATAATTGGACTGAGAAGTCGATTCTTGTTTCAGGTTTCGCTTATTCTGCTTCGAGATTTAATGCCGCTGAAAAAGAGGTTTCCCTCTATAGGTTCGGAGGCGATATTAATGTTAATTATCGTGATTTGAATGTTATTGGCGGTTATCTTTTTGGAGTCGATGAAGATTTTTACGTTCCAACAGGAAGGGCGGGAAATGTTAAATTTAACAGGAAATATAATCTCTTCTTTAGTGAAGCAAATTATATGATGTATCCCTGGCTAGCTGGTACATTACGTTACGAATGGGTGAAACCACAGGATATTCATAATGGACTCAACGATTATGAATTTTTTAATTCGGGTTCCAGGTATATCCTCAATGTTACTGCTCTTTATACAGCTAATTTAAAATTTTTCGTTGAAACTAAGATGATTAATGATATTGACTATGAAGCAAACATTTTAGTTGGGATTGATTACGCATTTTAATTGTAATAATATTTATTAATTTAAAAAATCTAGTATGAAAATTAGCCATTGACAATTTAAAGTATAATATTATTTGTCGTAGTAGGTATTGTGGTAACTTGTATTATTGGAATGTAATTCGTATTATTTTTTATAACGTATAGTATTGGAATGATAATATATTTAACAAAAAAGAAATTGGAATTTGCAAAGATTCAAGCAAATTATTATTTGAGTATTTCGTTTTACTAATCTTTGTTTTTTACATTATGGTCATACAAAAAAACTCTTAAAAGCAGGATTTCCAACAACCTGAGATGTTTTCTTAAAGACACTAATTAATATTTAAATACATAATTTATGAAAAATATCAATTATTTTTTAACATTATTGTTTGTTCTTTTTGTTTTTATTTCACCAGGGATTTCACAAATCAATGGTAAAATTGAAACCGATGTGGATTTGGTAAAGTATAAATCTAATACTGTTGTTTACATTGAACATATTGAAGGAATTTTTTCTCCACCAGATGATAATCCGGTGGTGAATCAAATAGGTTTAAAATTTGTGCCACATGTTCTTCCCATTATTGTTGGAACAACTGTTGATTTTCTTAACAGCGATGATGTTTTACACAATGTGTTTTCCCCGGATTATTGTTCAGAAAAGTTTAATCTTGGTACATGGCCAAAAAATGAATCAAAAACACACAAATATGAAATATTAGGGTGCGAATCAGTATTACTCTGTAACGTTCATCCTGAAATGCAATCTTATGTACTCGTGTTACAGAATCCATATTTTACAATAACTGATAAAGAAGGAAACTTCAATATCGAAAATATACCTCCGGGTAATTATACCCTGAAGGTTTGGAACGAAAAGCTAAAAGCACAAGAAAAACAAATCACTGTCCCTGAATTAGGGACTATTCAAATAAATTTTGAATTAAAAGTAAAATTATAAAATGAAAATAAATCTAAATAGCTTTTGTATATCTGCAATTTTTTTCTTTACTATAAAAAGAAACTTAAAAAATGTAAGCGTCTGAATATCAATCTAAATATTTTTCATTTCATGACCAATTTATTGTAAATTTTGACAGATGCGACAGAACCAAATTAATTTATCATAAACAAAATATTTAATCAAAAAAAATGAAAACAAAAAGAAACATGGTAATTAAAGTAAGTACATTATTTATCATTATATTACTTTCTTATTCAGCCTCTAGTCAGACCAGTGATTGGATTGCTCAACTCGAAAGCACCAACTTAATAAATCCCTTAAAAGGAGATACAAAAGCACTGGTAAAAGGGAAAAAGATATATTACCAGATTTGCGCAATTTGTCATGGTAGGACTGGTATAGGAGATGGACCCAGTAGCAAAAATTTTAATCCGAAACCGGTAGACCACACGAGTGACAAAGTACAGAAACAAAGTGACAGTGAGCTTTTTTGGAAAATAACTAATGGACGAGGTGACATGCCAAGTTATGGTCAACTGCTTTCCAAAAAGCAAAGGTGGCAAGTTATTGAATACATCCGATTGTTGAAAAAAAATTAATTCAAGATTATGAAAATTAAATATAATAGTTTTAGAAAGTACTTGCTTTTAGTGTTTTCTGTTATATTTCCTTTGGGTATCCTACACGGTCAGGCAACTTTAGACACTCAAGATGAATTGATTACAAATATTTTTAACTATGGTATATTGATTAATAGTCAAACGACCGAAACTACTTCAAAAGGATCTTTTGAACTTCGAATTCAGCATCGTTTTGGAGAGTTAGACCTTAAGGATTTTGGAAATACTGTAGTTCAAGAATTTTTGGGATTTGACGGTTCTGCGAATATTAGGTTCGGTTTTACCTTTGCGGTATCTGACAGATTCCAACTAGGCATTGGCAGAACTAAAATAGATAAAACTATTGATGTCGAAGGAAAATACAGACTATTTAGACAAAAAGAAACTGGGACACCAATTTCGGGTACTTTATACTTTAATACGGCATTCTCAACGATAGATTTTCCTGAAGTTGGACCAAATGAATTTTTTGCGGATTTTGAAACCCCTTTCGAGCATAAATTTGCTCATAGGGTTTCATACAATACCCAATTGTTGTTGTCAAAAAAAATAGGAGAAAATTTATCTCTTGAACTAAACCCAACTTTTATTTATAAAAATTTAGTGCCTCCAGGTCATAAAAATTTAACCATTGCAACAAGTTTTGGAGGTAAATTTAAAACGGGAATCACATCTTCAATAATTTTTGAATATGCGGCAAAATTCAATAATAGAAATGATAATTATAAGAATCCAATTTCTTTAGGTTATGAAATTGGAACAGCCGGGCATGCCTTCCAAATAATTATCTCGAGCACTAATCAGATTATTGAGCAGAACGTTTATTCCGCTCTACCATTAGATTATACCGATGGAAAACTTTTAATAGGATTTAATATAAAAAGAACCTTTTGGAATGGAAACAAGTAAAAAAATATTGCAAAAAATTATTGTTGGTTTATTTTTTATTTTAACCGCATGTATAGCAGAAGAAGGTCCTTTTGTTACAGAAATAGAAATCATTGATGTAAGTTTCGCTACAGATATTCAACCCATTTTCAACAATAATTGTATCGTATGCCATGACCAAAATCATTTCACAGGTCTTGATTTACAAGAAGGTAGCAGTTACAATTTATTAGTGAATGTAACTTCAGCATTTTATGCTCCTAATTTAAGGGTAGAACCTTTAAGTTTGGAAAACTCTGTTCTTTGGCACAAAATTATTGGTGATGATGTATTTGGAGGTATAATGCCCCCAGGTGAGCATTTATCAAATTTTGACATAGAAAAAATTGAATCTTGGATTGATCTTGGTGCTTTGAATAATTAAATTTTCTAAAGCAATAAGTAATTATTATTACTTCAACATCTTAAGCCAATGCCTTAGAATTTGATATTAAATTTCCAAAAATTGTAAGAAATAAAATAGTAGAAGATATAAAAGTATCTTTCGAATTTAAGCTTCAAAAAAAGTGAAAAACCATCTATCGCTAAACAGACGGCTTTTTTTATATTCATTTTAAAAAATAGCTATTGCTTTATAAAACGTTTTGTTAGGGTTGCATTCTCCTCTGTAGAAACTCTAACTAAATATACACCACTATTCCATTGTGATACATCTATAGATGAAATTAATTTATTCAAGTTTTGAAAGTGAATACGCTTACCTAAAATATCATAAACTTCTAAATTTACACCTGTTAAATTATTTAATAATTCGATTGTAAAAGTTGTTAATCCTGGATTTGGGTAAATTTTAAAATTAGTGGCTAGCTCAAAACTTTCATTGCCTAAAGTAATCCCTGAAGAAGTAATTCCTCTGTTTCCACCTCCATGATAATTCAATGCAAAAGAAGCTGTGTTTCCTCTAGCCCAAACCAAATTTATTGATGTGTCTGAAGTACTAAAAACATAATCATTTGGTTCTCCAGTATTTAAAGCTCTTGTAGAAATCAAAGTTCTAACTCCTAATAAAGTAGTATTTGATACTGTTGACCAATCTTGGTTCGAATCTACTAATGGATCTTTACCTACTCCATCAAATGTCATATCACTTAAAGAAGTGCCGTTTAGATACATAACAACGTCACGAAATTCCGTCATTGATAGCACACCTAATCCAAGCCCTAAGTATCTATCATCTGGACCAATTAATGTCAAGGTTACCTCGGTAGCAGTAATATCGATTTTTGCAGAATATTCTAATCCTGATGTATTTGATAAAATAATTGTCCCAGTAGTAAATGTTTGCGAATATGTTGCAAAAACTATTGCAAACATACATAACATTGTAAATGTAATTTTTTTCATAGTTAATTATTATTTAATAGTGTTATTATTTGTTCATTATTTTTAAGTGCTGCGTAATCTTTAGCTGTTTGTCCTCTATTATCCTTTAGGTCAACTCTAGCTCCAGCTTCAAGTAAAAGTTTAACAGTTTCTACTTGATTAAATATAGTTGCATAATGCAATGCTGTAGTTCCATTAACATCTGCTATATTTGTATCTGCTTCTTTGCTCAATAGCATTTTTACAATATTCAAATTCTCTTTTACAACTGCTGCCATTAATGGAGTTCCATAACTGCTAGAACCGTTTATATCATCTACCTTATTAACTAAAAACATTACAACTTCCTCATTACCATGATAACACGCTAAAGTTAAAGGTAGGTAGTCTTGTTCACTTCTTATGTTAATACTATTTGGGTTTTCATTATATATAACCGAAATATCCTTAACAGTGCCTTTTCTGCACACATCAAAAATATCTTTTTGTGAATAAATAAGAAAAGGAAGTAATAATAAGCTCAAGGTTAATAACAATCTTATTTTCATAATATTGAGCGTAATTTTGTTCTAAAATACTAAAGTTTTTTTATTTGTTTTCATCTTTATTTGTTTTTTATGCGAAGTTCAATAAGTATGCCACAATAAAATTGCTACACTAATCACTTATAACAAACTGTAAATGAAAGGTTAAACTTCTTGCAAGGTGAAACGGAAAGAAATAAAATTCATTAAATGCGACATTTTGCGTCGCAATAATACGACATAAAATGTCGCATTATTTAAGCTTTAAATTCCT
>QMOV01000112.1 GCA_003650305.1 Bacteroidota bacterium
TCCATCTGGACTCTGTTTAGGACCAAATATATTAAAGTAACGTAGTCCTATAACATCTGTATTATATGTTTTCGCAAAAACATCTGCATAAAGCTCATTTACATATTTTGTTACTGCATAGGGCGACAATGGTTTACCTATATTCTCTTCAACTTTAGGCAATTCTTTACTATCTCCATATGTTGAACTTGAAGCTGCATAAACCATACGCTTAACAGTATTACTTTCTTTAAGCGCAACCATCATGTTTAAAAAGCCAGAATTATTAACTTCATTGGTTGTAACAGGATCATTTATTGATCTTGGAACAGAACCCAAAGCTGCTTGATGAGATACATAATCAATATCTTTCATAGCATCAATACAAGTTTGCAAATCACGAATATCTCCTTCTATTAATTCGAATGATGAATTATCTTTAAATTGAATTAAATTCTTGCGATGCCCATTTGAAAAATCATCAAGTACTCGTACTTTTTTCGCTCCAAATTTTAATAAATATTCTACAAGGTTAGAACCTATAAAACCTGCTCCTCCTGTAATAAGAAATGAATAAGATGAAAGGTCTTGATTATGGTATTTTTTATCGTACATTATAATCTGGCGTCTACAATTTGTTTTGGTAATAATGATTTTACATCAAAAATAACTCCTATATCAGACTTAAAGCCTGTTAAATCTAATTCTAAAAATTGATTGTGAGATACTGCTAAAATAATAGCATCATAGTTAGTTTTTAAACTTGATGTAGCTGTTAGCAACTCTAAATTATATTCATGTTCAACCTCGTCTTTAGATGCCCAAGGATCGTACACATCAACATTAACATCATAAGTTTCGAACTCGCGAATAATATCGATAACTCTTGAATTTCGAATATCTGGACAGTTTTCTTTAAACGTAATACCCAGAACCAAAACATTAGACCCTTTAATGGTAGCCCCTTTTTTTATCATCATCTTAACGGTTTCTTGAGCGACATAGCTTCCCATGCTGTCATTCATTTTTCGTCCAGCCAAAATAATTTCCGGGTTATAACCTGATTCAATGGCCTTTTGAGCCAAATAGTAAGGATCTACACCTATACAATGTCCGCCAACTAAACCTGGCGTAAAATTGATGAAATTCCATTTTGTACCAGCAGCTTCTAAAACCGCTTTGGTATCAATATCTAATAATCTAAATATTTTTGACAATTCATTTACAAAAGCAATATTAATGTCTCTTTGTGAGTTTTCAATAACTTTAGCAGCTTCAGCTACTTTTATTGAAGGTGCTAAATGTGTTCCTGCTGTGATAATAGATTTATATAATTGATCTACCTGTTCGGCTATTTCTGGTGTGGAACCAGAAGTAACTTTTAAAATTTTTGTAACTGTGTGTTTTTTATCTCCAGGATTAATCCGCTCTGGAGAATAACCAACAAAAAAATCTTCGTTATATTTTAATCCAGATTGTTTTTCTACTATTGGTACGCAAACATCTTCGGTAGCACCAGGATAAACAGTAGATTCGTATATAACAATATCTCCTTTTGATAATACTTTACCAACCGTTTCGCTTGCCTTAATTAGTGGTGTAAAAACAGGTTTGTTTAATTCATCTGTTGGAGTTGGTACTGTAACTATATAAATATTGGATTTTGCGAGATCTTCAGGATTTGAAGTTATATAAAGTCCTTGTTCACTATCAAAATCATGTATTAAAACTTGTTTTAAATTATCACCTTCTACCTCTAAGGTTTTATCAATTCCTTGCCTTAACTCTTTAATTCTATTCTCATTTATATCAAATCCAACAACATGGTACTTTTTTGAAAATTCTACAGCTAATGGAAGCCCAACATAACCTAAACCTATAATTGCAATGGTGCCCTTTTTTTTCATTATTTATTAATTACTGATTTAATTATATATTTCAAATCTAAATAAAAACTCCAATTTTTTATATACATTTTATTAATTTCGACCTTATCTTTCCAAATAATCGTTCTATTGTATTTTTCTGGGTCATCTTGCAATGCTAATATAGTTTCTTCATTTCTATACTTTATAGTTGCTGGACCTGTTACTCCAGGTTTTATGTCTAATACAATTCTATCTTCTCCTTCTAATTTATTGGCAAAACCCTTAATGTCAGGTCTTGGACCAACAAAACTCATATCTCCAAATAACACATTAAATAATTGTGGTAATTCATCTAATTTAGATGCTCTTAAAAACCTCCCAAACTTTGTAGCACTTTTATCTAAACTTCCCAATTTATGTTGTTCTTTCTTTAATGTTCTTATTTTGTATATATCAAATATCTTTCCATGCTGACCAACTCTTTCTTGTTTAAATATACCAGATGCTCTTGTGTCTATGGTGGCTATAATTATTAATAATAGTAATGGAATAAATAAAATTGGCATTAATACTATACAAAAAATAAAATCAAATATGCGTTTTATTACCAAGCTTGATGATGTTATCAATTACAACTGTTTTTTAAGTGTTAATCTTAAATATTTTTTTAATCTGGTTAAGAATGGTTTTTTTCTGACCATCATGATACGCATTGCCATACACACCATAACCATAGCCATAACCATAACCATAGCCATAATCGTAATTATAACTGGCTTTATGCTTATAAAAATTCAAAATAAAACTGATGTTCTTTACTTCTCCTGCTTTATATTTAGCATTTATATATTTCAACATTCCTTTTTTGGTATAATTTAAACGTATTACAAAAACAGTAGCATCAGCATATTGTGTTAATTCAATAGAGTCTGCAACTAATCCTAAAGGTGGTGTATCTATTATTATCATGTCGTAATCTTTCTTAAGTTGCTCTATAAGTGTTCGCATTCTATCACTCATAAGTAACTCTGATGGATTGGGTGGTACTGGTCCTGAAGGGACAATACTTAAATTCTCTATATGTGTTTTAAACGTTATGTCCTCAATTGTTTTTTCACTAATAAGATAATTAACAACTCCTATATCGTTAGCAATATTAAAGTCTCCAAAAATTTTAGGTTTACGTAAATCTAATCCTAACAAAATAGTCTTCTTACCAGATAAAGCGTGTACTGTAGCAATATTAATAGAACAATAGGTCTTTCCCTCACCACTAACCGAAGAGGTAACCATTAATGTTCTTCCACCTTCAACATCTTGCCTTTTATAAATAAATTGCAAACTCGATCTAATCGCTCTAAAAGATTCAGCTACAGCAGATTTAGGTTTATCATAAACCACCAAATTATTATCATGTTTGTACTTCCCTATTAACCCAATAATTGGAATTCTAGACAGTTGTACCACATCTTCTGAGCCATGTATATTATTATCAAATAAAAAAATGACAAGAATAATCAGCAATGGAGTAAAACTGCCAAGCATTAAAGCCATCATATAATTTAATGATTTATTAGGACCTATTAATCCGCCACCAATATCTTTGGCTTCGTCAATAACATTAATATCTGAAACATTTGCTGCTTTTACAATGGCTGCTTCACTACGTTTAGCCTGATACACATTGTACGATTCTAGACTAATATCTAATTTACGCTGAATTTTTAAATATTCTTGCTGGTCTTCAGGTAAGCCACTTAACTCAGCTTCTAATTTTGCAATATTGTTACTTATAGTATTTAATTGAATTCCTAATGTGTTTTTGGTTGACTTGAGAGTTTCAAGTAAAACATTTTTTTCGGCATCAATTTGTCGATCTAAATCATTAAATAACACATTGCCTTCTTTGGCAGTATATTCTAAATTTTGACGCTCGATAGCCAACGAAGTAATTTTACTAACACTGTTTAATATATTGATTTCTTCAATACCAACCGAAGTTGGTGCAGCAATTTTAGTATAATCTGTTTTAGTGCTTAAGTAATTCTCGAGGCGGATTAAATAATTGAGTTTAGATTGTTCTACTTGCTTATCATTATCATAAATCTTGAGTTGATTAGAGATTTGAGAAATCTCATCATCAACATCAAACACCTTATTTTGACGTCTAAATTCATTCATTTCATCTGTAACATCCTTTAAATTAGTGCTTACTGTTGCAAGACTACTATCTATAAACTTAATAGTATTGGTAGCATACAAATTTTTACGTTCTAATTCCGATTTACTTAAAATAGCCGTAGTAGCATTTAAGTAATCAGCGATTTTAGATTTGTTATTTCCAATTAGAGATAATCGTAAAACAGAAGAAGATGTTTTAGAAAAAGGTTCAATTTTCATAGATGATCTATACGAATTTACAACATTATCAAAACTTAAAAAGTTAACAAAAAACTCACTACCTGCTGAAACTTTAGTCGTTGGTTTTAAGTGAAAAGTAGCATTTAAAAATGGAAGTTGTATAGATTCTCCAAAAGCATAAGATTGTAAAAACGGTCCTTGTGGTACGTTCGCATGTTGCTTAGTCTTAGTATCATAATGTTGCACAGAAACTTTATCACTCACAAACTCTAAAAAAATCTCAAATGAAGTATCGTTAATTAATCGAATACCAATTGGCTTATTCAATATTTGCCCATTAGACTTATCAAGTTCTAAATAAAATGGTGCATTTTTATAAATATCAGTTTTACGATACTTTCCTTCTATCATATATTGCATGTAAAATTGTAAAGAATCAACAACTTTTTCATTATGTGTTCTAGTTTTTATAGCAGTAATCATTTTACCTACTTTACCAGAAACGCCTCCCCAATTAAAGGATATACTAGTGTTTGCTGTAAAAAAGGGATTTTGATCGTTTTCAATAGAGATTAAGGAATCTAATCTGTATATGTTTTGCTTACGAACATTATTAAAATAGGCTATCGTAAATGCTACAGCTAAACATAATAGTACAAACTTCCAAAAACTTAAGACTTTAAATAAAAACCCTTTAAAATCAAAAGTTATAGTTCCAGATTCAACACTTTCAAAATCATTCATATCATTATAAGCCATATCTTATCTTTTAAATAATAAAATGGAGGTTGTTATCAAAGAGAGTACTGTTACAAGAGCTGTTATGTTTTGTAGTGCATTTGTACCAGTTCCCCAAGATTTTTGTCGTAATGGTTTAACATAAATCATATCGTTTGGCTGAATATAATAATATGGAGACTGCATTACATTAATATCTGTTAGGTCTAAATGATGAATTTTTTGACCTTGTGGATACTGTCTTATAACTAGAACATCTTTTTTATCTCCAGTATCTGGTATTTCACCTGAATTAGCAATGGCTTCAAAAATATTTACACGCTCTTGAAATAAAGTATTGGATCCTGGGCTTCCAATTTCGCCACTAGCTGTATAGCGTAAACCTGTTAATTTAACAGTAACAAATATATTAGCAGTTTCCTTAAATTGTTCATCGAGAAGCTTTTTTTCAATCATTTGCTCAATCTCTTCAGTAGTATAACCCAAAACATTTATTTTACCAAGAGTTGGGATTCTAATATCACCATGCAAATCTACTGTAAACCCATCAAAATATGCACGCTCTGCACTACTTGCATTTAAATTTTCGTCGCCTATAGGGTTAATAATTTGCACATTTTCCTGATCAAGAGATTTAACTCGAACACTTAAGATGTCATTAATCTGAATACGATATGGTTTTTGCTTTTCAACGAGTATATGTGTACTGTCTAAAGCTGTATTTTTATTTTGCATATACAATGTATCCTTGTAAGGAATACAAGATGATGCTAAAACACTTATAATTAAACCAATAACTAGAATATATTTCTTCATATTGAGGCGAATTGATTTAACACAAATATAACTTTTCATAAGCTAAATCAAAACAGCAAACGGTTTTTTTGGTTATTATTACTTTAATTTGCATAAAAAAGTTGAATTACATAACCGTTGAGAACATATCGAAATCTTATGGAGAATTAAACCTCTTCCAAAATATATCTTTCAGCTTACACAAAAACCAAAAAATAGCCTTTGTTGCAAAAAATGGAACTGGAAAAACCTCTATCCTAAACATACTGGCTAAAATTGATACTCCAGATTCTGGTCAAGTTGTTTACAGAAAGGGAATTAAAACAGCATTCTTAACTCAAGAATCCGAATTAGACGAAAGTTTAACTATTGAAGAAACCATTTTTGCTTCCGATAGTTTTGTACTTAAGATTATTAATAATTATCACGAAGCACTTTCTGAACCTGAAGATACTGAAGCCTACCAAAAAGCCTATGAAGAAATGGAACACCATAATGCTTGGGACTTTGAAACACAGTACAAACAAATTCTATTCAAACTAAAACTAAACGACCTAAATAAAAAAGTAAGTGCGCTTTCTGGTGGTCAGAAAAAAAGATTAAATCTAGCTAATGTATTAATCCATAAACCTGATGTATTAATACTCGATGAACCTACAAATCATCTCGATTTAGAAATGATCGAATGGTTAGAATCCTATTTTGCAAAAGAAAAAATGACCTTATTTATGGTGACACACGATCGCTATTTTTTAGAACGCGTTTGTGATGAAATTGTAGAATTAGACGAACGGAAACTTTACACTTACAAAGGCAATTATTCTTATTATCTGGATAAAAAAGAAGCTCGAATAGTACGTGAATCTATCGAAACTAATAAAGCCAAACAGCTTTTTAAAAAAGAACTCAACTGGATGCGTCGCCAACCTAAAGCTCGTACTTCAAAATCCAAATCTAGAATTGATGATTTTTTCGAAATTAAAGCACGTGCAAACCAACGTCGTAACGACCATGAGGTTCAATTAGAAATAAATATGGAACGTTTGGGTAGTAAAATTATTGAGCTTCATCATGTTTCAAAATCATTTGGAGACTCTATCATTCTAAACAAATTCGATTATGTGTTTCAAAAAGGAGATCGTATTGGCGTGATTGGGAAAAATGGTTCTGGAAAAACGACCTTGTTAAACTTGCTTACTGGAAGCGTGATTCCAGATTCAGGAAAAATAATCAAAGGAGACACAGTAAAATTTGGGTATTATACACAAGATGGAATCTCTATAAAACCTGAACAAAAAGTCATTGAAGTTATAAGAGAATTTGGCGATTATATTCCGCTTAAAAAAGGACGGCAAATTAGTGCACAACAATTATTAGAACGTTTTTTATTCGATAGGAAAAAGCAATACGATTTTGTTGAAAAATTAAGTGGTGGAGAACTCAAACGTTTGTATTTATGTACTGTGTTAATACAAAATCCTAATTTTTTAA
>QMOV01000113.1 GCA_003650305.1 Bacteroidota bacterium
GATGGAAATCATTATTGTTTTGCAGCACATGCAGAAGTAACGGGACCAACTGGAGGAGAAACTGCTTGGGCAGAAGGTATAGAATTTGATGGAAAAAGCTGGGCAATGTATGTTGAGGGTAATTTATCAGACTGTACTGGTGATGGAAACCCACCTGAAAGATAAATAAATAAAAAAACCAGTTCGATAAGAACTGGTTTTTTTATTTATAAAAATTCATTTCATCCAAGTATTGCCATACATTTTCGGATAACATTGGTCGTACATCTTTACCTTCTTTAATAGCTTTACGAATAAATGTTGAAGACAATTCCATAATTGGAGCATTAATAAAATGTACTTTTTTATGGTCTTCAAATTTAGTAACTATAGCTTTTTTTGAAATTCTAGGATACACATAAATCTCATAACGCTCTAATATACGCTCGTAGTTTTTCCATTTATGAAAACTGTTTAAATTGTCTTTTCCCATAATTAAACAAAACTCATAATCTGGATATTTTTCTTCGAGATAGGTTAATGTGTTTATAGTGTAATTAGGTTGAGGTAATTTAAACTCAATATCACTTGCACGTAGTTTTGGATAATTTTCGGTAGCTCTATCTACCATTTGATAACGATGGTTGTCTTCTAACAAAGTGCTTTTCTTTTTAAAAGGACTATGAGGTGTAACCACAAACCAAACTTGATTTAAATCGCTATGTTCAGCCAAATGGTTTGCTATAGTTAAATGCCCAACATGAATTGGATTAAAAGTACCAAAGTAAAGTCCGACTTTCATTTGTGTTGGTTTAAAAAAGAATCAACTTTATTGTATGCTTTTTTTAACGCATCTTCTAAATCGCTATTAACAATAACACAATCAAAAAGAGGAGCTGTTGCTAATTCGGCAGAAGCTTTTGCAACTCGCATATTAATCTTATCGGTATTTTCAGTTTTTCGTTTCTTAAGTCTTATTTTAAGTTCGTCTATACTTGGTGGTTTCACAAAGATTGCCAAAGTTTGCTCTGGAAATTTTCGTTTAATTCGTAATCCTCCAGAAACATCAATATCGAAAATTACATGTTTCCCCATTGCCCAAATGCGTTCAACTTCGGAGTTTAATGTACCATAAAAATTATCTCGATATACTTCTTCCCATTCTAAAAAAGCGTCATTTTTAATGTTGTTTTTAAATTCTTTGAGAGAAAGGTAATAGTAATCTTTTCCATCAATTTCGTTACCTCTTTTTTCTCGAGATGTTGCCGAAATGGAGAATTCTAAATTTAATTCCTGTTGCTTCAATAAGTATCTTACAATGGTGGTTTTACCAGATCCGGAAGGTGCAGAAAAAACGATAAGTTTACCTTTATTCATAATTAAAGCACATTTAATAATTGTTCTTTAACTTTTTCAAGCTCATCTTTCATTTGCACCACCAATTTTTGCATTGGTGCATAATTAGCTTTAGAACCTATAGTATTAACTTCTCTACCAATTTCCTGGCCAATAAAGCCTAATTTTTTACCATTTGAATCTTGAGAGTCTAGAGATTTAGTAAAATATTCTAAATGATTTTGCAGCCTGACCTTTTCTTCAGTAATATCAAGTTTTTCAATATAATATATGAGTTCTTGTTCAAAACGATTTTCGTCAACCTTTTCTTTTAAATCAGATACACCTTTAAGCAAGCGTTCTCTAACAGCATTAATTCGCTCTGAATCAATTGCCATAACTTGGTTTAATAAGGCATCTATATTTTGAATTCTATCTCTAAAATCCTTTTCTAAAGCTAGACCTTCATCAGCTCTATAATCTTGTATTTTATTTAAGGTCACTACGATTTCATCTTCAATAGTTTTCCATTCTTCTTCATCTATCTCATCGCGTTCAGTAGTTAAAGCGTCAGGCATTTTTATAGCCATTTTTAAAAGCTCGATTTCATTTCCACCCACAATTTCATGCAGTTGTTTCATATACTTTTTTACAACAGGTTTATTTAATTGCGTAGAAGTTTCCTCTCCTGTAATTTCTAAAAACAATGAAAAATCTATTTTCCCACGCTCTAATTTAGAAGCAATGAGTTTGCGAATGTCTAATTCTTTTGATCTATAAAGGGAAGGCGTACGAACGTATGAATCAAGGTTTTTGCTGTTAAGCGACTTTATTTCAATAGAAATTTTTTTGTTAGGAAGCTGTAACACAGATTTTCCGTAACCCGTCATTGATTGTATCATTCTCGAAATTTAAAGATGAACAAATATAATAAAACACAAAACATAACATAAACATTGTAAACTTAAACTTGTAGTTTTGGCTTTTTGGAAACTAAATAAACTCCAGAAAAAATTAGTATTATTGCTATAACTTTAATAAAAGTTAAAGAATCGCTTCCAGTTATAATTGCAAAAACAATTGCAATTGGTGGCTGTAAATACATAAATATGCCAACTGTAGAGGCTTTTAACTCTTTTAAAGCAAAAACGTTTAATAAATAAGTTAAAAACGTTGTACCAACAACTACAAAAATAAGTTTCCAGATAGCTTCAAAAGGAAGTGAAGTCCATTCCACCTCAACAAACTCTGTAATTGTAATAGGGAGATTAATAATAACAGCTACTAAAAATATCCATTTCATCAAAGTATAAGGATGGTATTTTAAAGTTAATGGTTTTACTATAATGAGGTAAATGCCATACGAAATAGAATTCACTACAAATAGTATATTTCCTAAAGTAATATTTGGAGCATCATGTCGTATTTCATTACTAAAGAGTATAAGAGCTAATGCGCCAGAAAAACCTAAACCAATTCCAAAGTATTTAATTAGAGTAATTTTTTCTTTAATAAAAAAAGCAGAAATTAAGAATATAAATATTGGAGAAATGGTAATTATTATCGATCCATTTATTGGTGTAGAAAGACTTAAACCTTTAAAAAACACAAGCATATTAATTACCATTCCAAAAAGGGCACATAAAAAAATGCGTTTCCAGTCTTTATTATCTATACGCTCTTTTGGCCCCCAAATACCTATTACCCAGAATAAAATTGCAGCTCCTAAAACTCTCAAAAAAATAAATCCAAAAGGCTTGATGTAAGTTGGCATTAATCCTTTGGCAATTGTGTGATTTAAGCCATATATAGATGTTGCTATTAAAGCCGCTAAAAGCGCAAGTGTTCTATTGTTCATTTAAAAATTGTCTTGCTTCGTTAACGACATTTTTACTGTTTCCGATAAATATTTGATTTTCAACTATTATTACAGGGCGTTTTAAAAATGTATAATGATATAAAATATAATACTTAAAATCTTTTTCGTTAAGAGATTGGTTTTTTAAATCCATTTCTTTGTAAAGCTTTGCTCTTTTACTAAAAAGAGACTCGTAACTACCAGATAATTTATACATTTCTTCAATTTGCTTAACAGTAATTTCCTTCTCTTTTATGTCTTGAAAAATAAAATGAGATGGAAGATTAAGTTCTTTTAAAATCCGCATACACGTATTACATGTTTTTAGATAGTATATTATTTTCACTATAGCTAAAGATTTACTTTGCAAAGAAAACCAATTAAACAGAAAATAATTACATTTATCAAAAAAATAAGGTATGACTTGGGCATTTGATATTACACTAAAAAACAGAATAATTCTGAAATCTTTTTTAGAAAACTTTACACTACACCAACTCAATAAAATACCTAAAGGATTTAGTAATAATATTATTTGGAATATTGCTCACACAATAGCAACCCAACAATTTTTGGTTTATAAACTTTCGGGATTACCTCCAATTATTTCTGAAAAAATGATAGAATCTTATAGAAAAGGAACAAAGCCTGAACGTGATTTAACTCAAACTGAAGTTGATGAGATTAAGGGATTATTATTTTCAACAATTGAAAAAACAAAGGAAGATTATAATAATGACATTTTCAGAAATTACAATGAATATACAGTTACAACTAAAAACAAACTAACAAATGTTGAAGAAGCTATTGCATTTAACAACTTTCATGAAGGTGTTCATTTGGGCTATATTTTAGCATTAAAAAAATCACTCTAGGTTTATGGACTATTATGCAATTGTTACTGTTTTAATTGTACTTTCAGCGCTTTTCGGCTATATAAATGCGCGTTTTTTAAAGCTACCAATAACCATAGGTTTAATGGCAATTACCATTATTTTTACCTTAATAATAATAGCTATTGGTCAGTTTGATGATACTTTACTTTTACGAGAAAAAGCGTTTATAGAAAATATAGATTTTAAAACAGTCTTGTTTGATATAATGCTTTCATTTTTATTATTTGCTGGAGCGTTACACACAAATTTCGAACAATTAAAAATACAACGTTGGCCAGTTTTAGTTTTTGCAACTTTGGGTGTTTTAGTATCCACAATTCTGGTTGCTGTAATTATGTTTTATGTGCTTCAGCTCATAGGCTTACAGGTAGCTTTTATTTATTGTTTGCTTTTTGGAGCTTTAATATCACCAACCGATCCAATTGCTGTTTTAGGGATTTTAAAACAAGCAAATGCTCCAAAAAAATTAGAAACCAAAATTGTTGGAGAATCTTTGTTTAACGATGGCGTTGGCGTAGTTATATTTTTAACAATTTTAAAAATTGCAGAAGGCGGCAGTGGAGTTACTTTTGTGCATGTTGCAGAAATGTTTGTTGTCGAAGTGCTTGGTGGTATTGCGCTTGGCCTTTTATTAGGCTGGATAACGTATAGAATGATGAAATCGATTGATGATTATGATGTTGAAGTTATAATAACAATTGCTGTAGTAATGGGAGGAACATTATTAGCACAAAAGTTTCATTTATCTGCACCATTGGCAATGGTAGCTTGTGGTTTAATGGTTGGCAACGATACTGTTAGAAATGCAGTAATGTCTGAAGTAACCGAAACTTATGTAGATAAATTTTGGGAACTCGTAGATGTATTATTAAACACTATCCTTTTTGTGTTGATAGGAATGGAAATGCTCATATTAACTTTTGAAGGAGATTACATTTTATCTGGATTGTTAGCTGTGCCAATAGTATTATTATGTAGATATGCTTCATTATGGCTTCCTATTAAATTTTTTGCAAAAAAATTAGAATTTGTTCCTAATACAAATTTAATTATGACTTGGGGAGGATTACGAGGCGGAATTTCAATTGCTTTAGCATTGAGTTTAACACAAGAAATGCACAGAGAATTATTTCTGGTAATTACTTATATAATTGTTGTATTTTCCATAATAGGTCAAGGGTTAACAGTTGGACCATTAATAAAACGATTGGCAAAAAAAGCGGATTAGTTTAGGCGTAAATATTGAAGTACTTCTTCAAACGGAATAGTAAATTCTGTAATCCCTTCAGAATATGGTGCAATTTCATAAACATTATAAAGCAAAATTACACCATCGTCACTAAACCCAATATTTTCTGGAAGATGAAAATCTTCTCCAAAAAAGTAATCATCAAAATTAGTTTCGTCAGATGATTCTTGTAATTCAATATTGAAATACTCTTCTGCTAGTTTAATAAAATCTGGACGATTTTTAATATAATCATCAATGAGCAATAGCTGTCCTGTTTGTGAATTGAAATTTAAAAACGAAATTGTCATATTACCATGAGCACCTCCAGTATTTAAATAACTATTTATAGCAATACAGGTTATTGCTGGGGATTGATAAATTACTTCACCATCAATAAGTGCTTCCCAGACCAACGAATTTTCTTCAAAATCTTCTTTAAAAGCTATATAAATTGAATCAAACTTTATCACAGCTTCATTTAAAGAAATATTTATAAGAGAATCTTCGCTAAAACTAATAGTATTAACAATAAAATTTGCAATAGTAGAATTAATAGATTCCGAAACGTCAATATCTCCTTCAGCATTTGGGACATTAATATCTATAATAGCATTTTGAATTTTCTCAAAATTAATTTCAGAAAACGTTAAATCAATCTCTTGATCACAAGAAAAAATTGTTAATGAAATGATTATTAATAGTACAATTTTCTTCAAATTCAGTTTTTTGTTAAACATTAATTAAAGATATAGCATACTTTTGAATACAACGAATTAAAAACTAAATTTGTTGCAAATAATTTAACTGATGAAATTTAATACTAAAACAATACATGGAGGGCAAGAACACGATCCTGCCTACGGCTCCGTAATGCCTCCAATATATCAAACTTCTACATACGCACAAACTACACCTGGAGGTCATAAAGGCTATGAATATTCTCGTACACATAACCCAACTCGAAACGCTTTAGAAAAATCTTTTGCAAGTATAGAAAATGGAAATTATGGCTTGGCATTTGGGTCTGGTTTAGCTGCAATTGATGCAGTAATTAAATTATTGAAACCTGGTGACGAGGTTATTTCTACTAACGATTTGTATGGAGGATCATATCGCTTATTTACTAATATTTTTGAAGGCTTTGGAATAAAATTTTATTTTGTTGGTATGGAAAGCATTAGCAATATTGAAGCAATGGTTAACAATAATACAAAACTTATTTGGGTTGAAACACCAACAAATCCAATGTTGAGTATTATTGATATTAAAGCTGTGGCGGCAATATCAAAAAAGCACAATATCTTACTTGCCGTAGATAACACTTTTGCGACTCCTTATTTGCAATTACCTCTCGATTTAGGTGCTGATATTGTAATGCATTCTGCTACAAAATATATTGGAGGACACAGCGATGTAGTTTTGGGAGCACTAATTGTGAAAAATAAAGAACTAGCAGAAAAATTATATTTTATTCAAAATGCTAGTGGAGCAGTTTGTGGTCCTCAAGACAGCTTTTTGGTTTTAAGAGGAATTAAAACACTTCATATTAGAATGCAAAGACATTGTGAAAACGGAAAAGCTGTTGCAGAGTTTTTGGCATTTCATCCTAAAATTGAAAAAGTATATTGGCCAGGATTTGAAACCCATCAAAATCACAACATTGCAAAAGAACAAATGAAGGATTTTGGAGGTATGCTTTCCTTTACTACTAAAGGTAATAATTATGCTGAAGCGATTAAGATTGTAGAAAACTTGCAACTATTTAC
>QMOV01000114.1 GCA_003650305.1 Bacteroidota bacterium
AAACAATAAAAGGTGATTTCCCGCCAAGTTCCAAAGAGAGTTTTTTTCCTGTTCCTGCAGTTGCTCTCCTTATAATTTTACCAACTTCGGTAGAGCCAGTAAACGCAATTTTATTTACATCGTCATGTTCTACAATCGCTGCACCAGTTTTTCCGTGACCAGTAATAATATTTACAACACCATTAGGTAATCCTATTTGTTCGCAAATTTCAGCAAAAAGTAACGCTGTTAAGGATGTAGCTTCGGCTGGTTTTAGAACAACTGTATTTCCCATAGCTATTGCTGGAGCAATTTTCCAAGACAGCATCATTAAAGGGAAATTCCAAGGAATAATTTGACCAATAACTCCAAGTTCTTTGTAGTCTTTTAAATCTGTATCTCTTAATTGTGCCCAACCTGCATGATGATAAAAATGTCTTATAACTATTGGAATATCAATATCTCTAGTTTCACGTATTGACTTTCCATTATCTAATGATTCTAAAACAGCAAACAAACGCGAATGTTTCTGAATTTGTCTCGCTAAAGCATATAAATATCTAGCTCTTTGGTGTGCTCCAATTTTAATCCATTCAGGTAAAGCTTTCCTTGCTGCTGCAACAGCTTTATTTACATCAGTTTCATTGGCTTCAGAAATTTTTGCTAATTGTTCTTTTGTCGAAGGATTGATACTATCAAAATACTTTTTTGAAGAAGGTGTATCCCATTTTCCGTTAATAAATAATTTGAACTTATTATTATGCTTTTTTAGAAATTGTATGGCTTCATCAGCATTTTCGGGAGCTGGACCATAAGCCATTGATTCGTATATTTTTTTTATATTTGTTTGCATATCTTATATTGTTCAGTAATCAATATTTATTATTATTATTTAATACAAGGCTTTAAAAATATTTATTTTAATATAAGGCTTTAAAAAACCTTGAGAGAATTATTAACTCAATAACTCATAGCATATTTACATTTTAAGCCATTGGATGTCTAAATGCTGCTGAATATCGTCCTGTAACAAAATGTTCCAGTTGCCGTTCTATATCGCCTAATAAACTACTTGCTCCAAATCGAAATAAATCTGGAGTAAGCCATTCGTTGCCAAGTTCTTCTTTTATTAATACTAACCAGTTTACAGCTTGTTTTGCTTTACTAATTCCGCCAGCTGGTTTAAAACCAACTTTAAAACCTGTTAATTCGTGATATTCTCTAATAGCTCTAATCATAACAAGGCTTACAGGAATTGTAGCATTAACAGGTTCTTTTCCTGTGCTTGTTTTAATAAAATCTGATCCAGCTATCATACTTACCCAACTTGCTTTAGCAACTTTAGTTAAGGTTGGGATTTCTCCTGTTGCCAAAATAGTTTTCATATGCACTTCTCCACATGCGTTTCTACATGCAGCAACTTCATCGTAAAGTCCTTTCCAATCGGAATTTAATACTAAATTTCGACTCACAACAATATCAATTTCTTTAGCTCCAGCCTTAACAGATATTTCAATTTGTTTGATTTTTTCTTTTAACGGAATATTTCCTGCTGGAAATCCTGTAGAGACTGCAGCAATTGGTATAGAACTTCCTTTTAAACCTTTTACAGCATCTCTAATAAGATTATGATATACACAAACTGCAGCGACTTGTATATTCTCATCCTTCATTTCCAAAGCATTTAATATGTCTAATCTTACTGGAGATTTTGCTTTGGCACAAAGCCTTAAAACATTACTTTCAGTATCATCTCCTGCAAGTGTTGTTAAATCTATACAACTTAAAGCTTTTAACAACCAAGCAGCTTGCCATTCTTTTTTCACAGATCTGCGACCACTTAAGGTAGCTGCTCTTCTTTCTACTGCACTTCTGTTAATACTTATATCTTTAAAAAGTTTGGCGTCAAATGGTATTCCTTCATTCCTCTGATGAAGAATTATTGAGTGGTCTTTAGAAATAAAACTCTTTGTTTTTTTATTTGTACTCGTCATACAACTATTTATATTAATTTTTCTCTATGCTAAAATAATGAATTCTTAAATGTATTACGATATAGTCTTAAGAATTAATGGCTTTTGCAAAGGCTTCTCCTTACTAATTTTATATGCCAAATCCATAAACTTATTGGCTTTTGCAAAGTTAAGTTGGTCGTTAGAATGAAGTATGGCTAAAGTTTCATTTTTATTAACATAATCACCAATCTTTTTCTTTAGAACAATTCCTGCACCATAATCAATCTCGCTTGTTTTAGTTTCTCTTCCAGCTCCTAATTTCACAGATGCCAAACCAATATCTAAGGCATTTAAATCGCTTACATAACCATCACTTTTACTTTTATAAGCTTCAGAGTATTTAGTATTTGGAAATAAGTCGGTTTTATCGATAACATTTATGTCTCCTCCTTGTGCTTTTACAAGTTCTTTAAATTTATTGAATGCTGCGCCTGAAGCGATAAGTTTTTTTAATATTTCAACCGCTTCACTTTGAGTTTTTGCAACTTCACCAAGTACTAACATATGGCTTCCCAATTCTAAACATAGTGCTGTTAAATCTTCTGGACCATTTCCTTTTAGTGTTTCTATTGCTTCTTTTACTTCTAATGCATTCCCAATGGCACATCCAAGTGGCTCACTCATAGAAGTAATAACAGCAACAACTTTTCGGTTCATTTTTGAACCTATGCCAATCATCATTTTAGCTAACTGCTCTGCATCTTTAACTGTTTTCATAAAAGCACCATGACCAACTTTTAAATCGATAACAATTGCATCTGCACCACAAGCCAATTTTTTACTCATTATACTTGATGCAATTAAAGATATATTATCAACTGTTCCTGTCACATCTCTAAGTGCATATAGTTTTTTATCGGCTGGAACTAAATCAGCATTCTGCCCACAAACTGCAATATTGTGCTCTTTTATATTATCAATAAATTCTTCCCTTGTCATATCTACAGACAAGCCTTTTATAGATTCCATTTTATCTAAAGTTCCTCCAGTATGTCCAAGACCACGTCCAGACATTTTTGCTACTGGAACTCCTGCAGCAGCAACTAAAGGCGCTAATACTAAAGTAGTTTTATCTCCAACTCCTCCTGTACTATGCTTATCTACTTTAACGCCTTTTATTTCTGAAAGATCTATGAGCTCTCCCGAACGCATCATAATATCGGTAAGAATTGCCGTTTCTGTGCTATTCATACCTTCAAAAAACACAGCCATTAAAAAAGCTGAAATTTGATAATCTGGAATTTCACCTGAAACAAATCCATCGATAATTGATGTAAGCTCGTCTTTACTTAATTCTAATCCGTTTCTCTTTTTTAATATTAATTCAACCATAACATTTTCTTATACTATAAATGTATGCAATAATTCTTAAAAGATTTATATATAAAGCCATTGACATTAACCAATACAAATTTGATTCTAAAATAATTTAGAATACAAGTATTAGGTTTATTTACGAGGATTTTTGGACTCTACAAGAGTACTATTTTAGTCCAATTTACTTCTTTTTTTCTATACTTTTTCCATTTTTGAATTCGCCTAAAACAATTACTTCTTTGTTTTTTTCGTATTCTTTAATGGCAAACAACATTTGTTGTTTATTGTCTCTTCGAATTTTTATTCCGGTTCTGGCACCTTTATTTCGGATTTCGATATAAAATCCGTCTCTTAATTCTTTTGGTTTTGTTGCTGGTCTTCCCATATTACAATTGCTTCTGCATTCTATCAATAGAGTTTTAAGGCTCTATAATAGCTATTAATTTTCAATTTTGCAAACATAAGAAATAATTATTTCATTATTAACTAATAATTAACTTACTATCTATTCTACTTTTAATAATAATACTAAATCTTCGCTTGATACGTATATAAATCATAATATCTACCTTGAGCTTCAATAAGCTCATCGTGATTACCTTGCTCTGCAATTCGTCCATCTTCAATTACTAAAATCTGGTCTGCTTTTTTTATAGTACTTAATCTGTGCGCGATTACGATAGTTGTTCTATCTCTAACCAATTCGGCTAGACTCTTTTGTATTAAGCCTTCGCTTTCGGTATCAAGATTTGAAGTAGCCTCGTCTAAGATAATAATTTTAGGATCTGCTAAAATAGCTCTTGCTATGGCGATTCGTTGTCGTTGACCTCCAGAAAGCTTTACTCCTCTTTCACCAATTAAGGTGTCTAATCCGTCTTCAAAACGATCTGTAAATTCATTTACATAAGCTGCATCAACTGCATTTAGTAATTGTGCTTCTGTTGCATTTGGTCTTGGAAACATAATATTTTCTTTGATTGTACCTTCAAACAAAAACTCATCTTGCAATACTACACCTAAATGCTGTCTGTAACTACTTAAATTTACTTTAGATAAATCTTGATTATCGATGGTTATTTTTCCAGATTTTGGATTAAGGAACGTTGCCGATAAACCTGCAATGGTAGATTTACCAGAACCCGAACTTCCTACCAACGCTATAACAGAACCAGATGGTGCTTCAAAATTTATATTATGAAGCACTTCTTTACCTTCATCATAAGAAAACGAAACGTCTTCGAAAACAAGGTTTCCTTTTAAGGTATCTAGTTGAATGATTCTATCTTCATTTTCTTCTTCTGCAGTCATATTCATTAATTCTTCCGTTCTATCTAAACCTGCTAAAGCTTCAGTAAGTTGGCTGCCAATATTACCCATTTGCACAATTGGAGCTACCATAAAGCCAAGAAATAATGTAAACGAAATAAAATCACCCATTGAAAGCTCATTACCCATAATTTGATACCCACCAATACCCATAATACCTACAGTAGCCATGCCTAAAAGAAACCCTGAAGAACTCGTCATTAAGGCTGTTGCTGTTAAACTCTTTTTTACATTTTGAAATAACCGTTCTACACCCTTTTCAAATACCCTATTTTCTTGTGTTTCGGCATTAAATGCTTTTATAACGCGAACACCTGCGAGAGTTTCGGTTAGGCGACCTGTAACCTCAGCATTAATTACACCACGTTTTCTAAATATTGGTCGTATATATCCAAATGCTTTTAATGCAATAAAACCAAAAATTGCTACTGGTACTAATACAAACAAAGTCATCGATGGACTTATACTAATTAGCATTATTAATGATAAGATTGCTGTTAATATTCCTCCAACCATTTGCACTAATCCTGTGCCAATTAGATTTCGTACACCTTCTACATCGCTCATGATTCTGGATACTAAAGCACCTGATTTTGTGTTATCGAAAAAACTGATTGGCAAGGACAAGACTTTTTTCTGAACTTGAGCTCTTAATTCTGAAATTAAAAACTGTGCTTCGACACTTAAAATACGTGTTAACAAAAAAGATGTTATAGACTGAATTGTTATAGCAATACCTACTATAAATAATAACTTATAAAGTTGCTCGTAATTTGAGTTAGGAATCACATCATCAATAAGCTCTTTCATTTTCCAAGGTAATACCAAACTGGATAATCTACTTAACACAATTAAAATTAAGCCAATAAACACCAATTTACGTCTTGGCCAAATAATGGTTTTAAATGCCTGAAGCATGGTTACTTTAGGTTTCTTTTTTTTTGACTTATTTGTTTTAATGTTTTTAAGTTTTTCCATAATTATATTTCTTTTTAAATTGAAATGTAACATTGCCAATAGATTGACTTTTAAAGAATTGTCAATCAATGTGCCATAAAACAATAATATGACATATTATCCATTTCTCATTTCTAAAATAAAAAGACCAATATTTATTCAATGAAAAATGACTTATTGTCATTTAGAAAGGATAGCATAAAAGAGGGGTTTCAATAATTATTTACTTTACTTTTGCGCAATGCAAAATAAGCAAACCTTCGAATTTGAATTTGTAGCATTAATGGCATCTTTAATGTCTATAGTAGCATTATCTATTGATGCATTATTACCTGCTCTACCAGAAATTGGAGCTTCATTAGGTGTAACAGATACCAACGACAACCAATTATTAATTACCATGATCTTCTTGGGACTGGGTTTTGGTCAGCTTATTTTTGGTCCTTTATCTGATAGCTTTGGAAGAAAGCCAATTGTTTATTTTGGATTCTTCGTATTTATAATTGCGACATTAATATGTGTAAGCACTAATAACTTCGAAATGATGATTATTGGCAGGATTCTTCAAGGTGTTGGTTTGTCATCTCCCAGAACTTTAAGTATTGCTATTGTAAGAGATTCTTATAGTGGGAATTATATGGCTAAAATTTTATCTATCGTTGTAATGGTTTTTATTTTAGTCCCAGTTATCGCTCCAGCTTTAGGACAATTTTTACTCAATTATTATAATTGGGAATCAATCTTTTATGTTAATCTTATCTATGGAATTTTGGTCATGCTTTGGTTTTGGAAACGTCAACCAGAAACGCTACCTAAAGAAAAACGAATTAGGTTAACTCCAAGCTTATTTATAGATGGCACTAAAGAATTTATAAAGTATAAAGATGCTGTTGCTTTTACATTAGTTTCTGGGTTTATAACTGGTTCTTTTATGGTGTATTTAAGTACCTCTCAACAAATATTCGAGAAGCAATATAATATGGCAGACTTATTCCCTTACATCTTTGCAAGTTTGGCTATTTCTGTTGGATTGGCTACTTATTTAAACAGCATATTAGTTATTAAATATGGCATGTTGCGCATCGCATATATTGGCACTATTGCATATGTGATTATCTCTGTTTTGTATGTCGTATTATTTTGGTCTGGTGCAAATCCGAGTATTGGAATATTAATTAGTTTTTTTGCTTTACAATTTTTTGCAATAGGTTTTCTATTCGGGAATTTAAGAGCTTTAGCCATGCAACCATTAGGACATATTGCAGGAATTGGAGCTGCCATAAATGGATTTGTTTCTACTGTAATGGCAGTACCAATAGCAAACTATATTGGCAGTTTTGTTACCAATTCTGTATTGCCTCTATTTATTGGGTTTTCGTTTTTTGGAGTATTATC
>QMOV01000115.1 GCA_003650305.1 Bacteroidota bacterium
ATAAGAGCGGTTTAGTAGACAAAATAACCGAAGGAGATAAAGTAAGCTATGATGTGGAAGAAAGTGAAAAGGGATTGAACGCTATAAATGTCAAAGTAATTTAAACCCATTATTTTGTATTAATAATATTAAAGGTTTTATACTATTAATTTATCATTTGGCTTACCAATTATCTATTTTAAGCCTTACTCATTAACCAATTAGAGCTTATTACAGTTCTATGATAGTATTAGGTTAGTTGAGAATTAACCTATATAGAGTTTGAGTTAGTCAAAAAAAATTATGCTGAATTTCTACTGGCATTAATGTTACCAAATAATGATCGTGTTACTATCTTTTCGAAGATCTTAATTTGCTCTTCATCTTTTACATCAGCCTTTTCCAGTTCCTGGATCCTTTTAAGTGCGTATTGTTGTATCGTTAATAACGGAAGAACTATAGATTCTCTAACTTCAATGGATGCTTTTCCTGAAGGCTCGTTTTCCATTAATTCTTTATAACCAGTTACCTTTAAAAACAATCTTTTTGTTAATAAATATTCATCATAAATGATGTTCCAAAAATCACCAAATTCTTCATCTTCCGACATATATTGAGTTAAATCAAAAAACGATTTTGTTAAGGACATCATGCTGTTTTCTAATAAAGTTTTAAAAAAGATTGAGTTATGATATAACTGTTCAACCTTTTTAAATTCGCCTTTATCTTCATACCCTTTTAATGCAGTGCCTACACCAAAAAATCCAGGTACGTTTTGTTTTAACATACTCCAAGAACCTACAAATGGTATTGCTCTTAAATCAGAAAACACTAAATCATCCGATTTGCCACGTTTAGACGGTCTGCTGCCAATATTTGTTTTTGCATAGTATTTTAAAGTGCTCATTCGTTCTAAATATGGAATAAACATAGGATGGCTTTTAAAATTTTTATAAGCGTTGTAACTTGTATTAGCCAAACTATCCATAACATCTATATCATTTTGAGACATGGCAAATTTAGCATCTCCAATTCGATTAAAAATTCCTGAACTAATTAATTGCTCTAAATTATATTGTGAAGACTCCAAAGTTCCAAAATTAGAACTTATGGTTTGTCCTTGTATAGTGAGTTGCACTTCTTTATCTTCAATAGTTGGTCCCAATGACGCATAAAACTGATGCGTTTTTCCTCCACCTCTTGCAGGTGGACCACCTCGACCATCAAAAAATACAGCTCCAATATTATATTTTCTCGACACTTTAGTTAATTCTTCTTTAGCTTTAAAAATTGCCCAATTTGCCATTAGGTAACCACCATCTTTTGTGCCATCACTAAAGCCCAACATGATTGTTTGTTTATTCCCTCTTTGCTTTAAATGTGCTTTATAAACTGTATTGGAATACAATTCTTCCATTACCAAATGTGCATTTTCTAAATCGGAAATCGTTTCAAATAATGGTACAATATCTACAGTTAAGCTATCTTTAAAAGCAACCAGCTTAAGCATAGCAAACAACTGCATTACATTTAAAGCCGTTTGGTTGTTACTTATAATGTATCGATTTGCACCTCTTTCTCCATTAGTATCTTGAATGGTCTTAACAACATTAATAGTATTAAGCGTATTTACCACCAAATCGTCTTTAAATAAACTAATATCAATCTCTCCTTTTAAAGATGATAAGATTTTTATCTGTTCTTTTTGAGATAGAGCATTATAATTTTTTGGAAACAAATTGCTTCCTGATTTTATTAAAACATCCACCATAGTTGAAAAAACCGTATGATGAATCCTGCTGTCTTGCCTTATATCTAAAGTTGCACAATGAAAACCAAAAAGATGCACTTTGTTTAGTAAACTATTTAACTCTGTGAGGTATAAAGACTGGTGTTCTTTAATAATAATTGTTTTAATTGCATTTAATTCGGCTATAAAATCTTCGAGCTCAATCGCATCTTTAGAGCGCAAATTAATACTGCTTTTGTAGAGTTTTAATTCTAAATTACCAATGCGTTCTTCTACGCCTTCAAAAGTGAGTTTGCGTTTAAGGTTTCTTAAATCCTTATGATAATTTTTAAGGATGGTTTGTTTTAAACGTTGTGCAACTTTTAAAGTAGTATCTGGTTTAACATAAGGGTTTCCATCTCTATCTCCTCCAGGCCAAAATCCAATATTTATTATTTCGTTGGGAATGTTTTTGTTGTCAAAAATATTTTGCTGTATATAATCATATATTTTACCAAAAGAGTCATAAAAAACGTTCTCTAAATACCAAATTAAACTTACTGCTTCATCATATGGAGTAGGCTTTTTATGCTTAAAAAAGGGGGTTTTTCCGAGTTGTGCAAATAAAACACTAATGGTATCTAAATCGTTTTGCTTAATGGCTTCTGTTAAGTCTGTAATAATCCCTAAAACAGTTCCAGGATAAAATTGAGTTGGATGAGCTGTTAGCACAATTCTTACTTTAAACTCTTCTAAATAATGCTGTAATTCTTCTAATTTATTTTCGGAAGAAGCTGATTCTTTAAGGCTTCGTAAAGTTCCAATACCATCCATGTTGTTAACTATTGAAAACGCAGCGTCTTCAATAGCATCAAACAATACAACTTGTCTTTCGATGTACTGAATGAATCTGAATAATAAATTTATTTGACTTTTTGTTGTTCGTCTTGCTTGATATTTCTTAAAAAAAGTTTCAACAATTACAGTAGGATTATCGCCTTTTTCAAAACCTTTCTTACAAGTTTCATGAAATAAAGGCAATAGCACACCTGTTTTAGTAATCGTATCAAAAGGTAATGTCATAAAAATACTATTGTAAATTTGGTATTTTGATAACACGTTTTTTTTAAACCGCACTAATTTAGGTTGCACAAACATAATTTAATTTCTAGCAAATGATTTGTAAAAATACTAAAGCTATCTTTAAAGCAATTACGCAATAGTTATTTTTACAGATTTAATAATTAAATGAGTTATAATTATCAATTTAGACAAAATGTGTTGGCTTTTTCAAAATTAATATCGGTAAAGGCACAACAACTAAACGAATAATAAAACACTAACTAAACTTATGCAAACAAGTTATGTTAGATTATGATGCTGAACACTCTACCGTCATGGAGGTTAGGAATTTTAAATAAGGTAAAAGTCTTGACAAGTAATCCGGGAAATTTCAATAAAAAAAAGGATGTGAATTAACAGCATCCTTATTTTTTGATTTATTATGATTGATGAATTGTATTCTATAAATATTATTATTTATATCGTCTTACGTTATTCCAAGCGTAACTTTTTGTTTTATGAAAGGTTCGTGGGAAATGATTGTTTTTTAAAGTTGTCATAATTTTTATATTTTAATGGTTAATAATTTCTTTTAAAGTTGTTTTATACCTAATAGACGACGTAAATATAATTTTGTTACAGTACTATGCATAACATAATAAAGTTTTAACAAAATTTAACATTTGTAGTTAAAATGTTATTACTGGAGTCAGGAGTTCTTAATGCGGTCAAGGTCTTGAAAAATATACTGAAAAGATATAAGCACAATTGATTTCGTATTGATTAATCAACTTTTTTATTCAATAGCTGTTTTGTGTTGATTTTTCTAATAGCTAGGTTCTATTTGAACACAATTTTATTATTTTAATAGGAATATTATTAAGAGAAACCACAATTACTACAATGCAAATCAACTATTTTAACATATAATTTTCGTTTATTAATAATTAATATATTATTATTTAGCGTTAGAAATGAATTTTATTTCATATTTATGCTTATTGATGAAGAAATATTAAAAAAAACAACTCTCTGTAAAAAGAATTTTATCTGTTTAGAAGAATCTAATTATTTAGAAAAAGATAATTGTATAAATAATTTAAGAAGTATTCTTTTTAATTACCCTATTGTAGATTGTAACGATACATCATGTCCATATTTTTCAAGTATCGGTACTTCAGTAATTTGTCAGTGTCCTACAAGACAAGAAATATATAAAAAATACTATATTTAAATTTTATTATCTCTTAATTCTTATTTTGTTGGGAATATATTAGGAAATATGTAAAAAGAAAACCTCAACTATCTAATATTTAAGATGTTGAGGTTTTTTACAGTACTGAAGGCTGAATTGCCTTTGGCGAGTCTAATACCATTATGACATATAAATTAGTCCGAATTTATCAGAATCTGATAATGGAATTGAAGGAGTAATATTTTAAAATTTTACTAACTGAAGAAACCGTCAAAGAATATCATCTCCAAAATAAGGAATTGTCAACTGTTATGAGCATATTCATCCCCTTAATAATAATAGGAGGGGCTTATATTTGATTGCCTTAGGATCTGTTAATAATATAAATCCATTTCCGAATGGGTTTTAGTAATTTCAATGAATTATTGAACACATGTTTTTAAAACTGATATTTATCATAGGAAACTGCTTATAAATTATTTAAATTACGGGGGTTAAACATTGATTAAATATTACTGTCCCACTTTGCCATATAATTTTTAAATATGTCAAAATCAATACCCTCTTTACAGATATTCATTTCCTCCCCTGGAGATGTATCAGAGGAGCGGGAATTGACCAAAAAGGTAATCGAGCGATTACAGGGAGCATATTCAGGCTGGATAGAACTTATACCCATCTATTGGGAGCATGAGCCATTACTGGCCACTCAAACTTTTCAGGAACAGATTACACGACCCTCAGAGACCGATATTGTTATAACTATTCTGTGGTCCAGATTGGGTACTCGATTACCTGCCCAGTTTACTAAAGAAGATGGATCACGTTATGAGTCTGGAACTGAGTTTGAATTTGAAGACGCCATTGAATCTTTCAAGAATCATGGGACGCCCGATCTACTTATTTACAGAAAGACCGCCGATCCAAAGGTTAGCTTAAAGGATAAAAAAGTGTTGCTTGATAAGATAAAACAGAAAGAGGCGCTAGATAATTTTTTCGATCGTTGGTTCCACGATAAGACAGAAGGCACTTTAATCGCCGCCTTTCATCCCTTTGCCAATTCTGCTAATTTTGAAGAAATATTTGAAGCTCATTTAAGCAAACTGATCAAAAATAAATTACCCGAGTTAAAAGACATTGATAAAATACCTTCTATTAAACCCATATGGAAAGAAGAATCTCCATTTAGGGGTTTGGATGTTTTTAATTTTAAGCATGCTCCTGTTTTCTTCGGAAGAACAAAAGCGATTTCTGAGATCATAGATTCCTTGCGGGTTCAATCGGCATTAGAAAAATCTTTTTTGATGGTATTGGGCAGAAGTGGAGGCGGGAAATCATCTTTGGTTCGAGCAGGTGTACTGCCAATGATAACCCAACCCGGTGTTATTGAAGGCGTGGGCCTATGGCGTCGAGCGATCATGAAACCAGGAGATTCTTCAGGTGATCTTTTTGATAATCTGGCTGCTAGTTTTCTTGACAAAACAGCCTTACCTGAGTTAAGTTCAGATGGGACAAGCTATAAGGAGCTGGCAACGATATTAAGAGAAACACCAAAAGCTGCAGTTCCTTTAATTAAAGGAGGTCTATCACAGGCAGCAGCAGAGTTGACAAAGCAGGAACAATTAACTAAGCAACCAGAAGCTAGATTGGTGTTGGTGGTTGATCAGATGGAAGAAATGTTCAGTCTTGAAAGCATCACACAAAATGATCGAGCAAATTTTATTGAGGCACTTGACGCCCTTTCCCGTTGTGGACGTGTTTGGGTGATTGCCACCTTGCGTAGTGATTTCTATCCAAGGACTTCAGAACTGGAAGTACTTGTAACGCTAAAAGAAGGAGCTGGTCAATATGATCTGCTTAGTCCATCAACTGCAGAGATCGGGCAGATGATCCGCCAACCTGCCCAGGCAGCAGGGCTGTATTTTGAGGAAGATCCTTCCACAAACGAACGGTTGGATGATGTACTAAGAGATGCAGCGGCTAAAAATCCAAATGCACTTCCTTTATTGGAATTTACACTCGAAGAATTATACAAGCAGCGAACCGAAACAGGGATGCTTACTTATAAAGCATATAAAAATTTGGGTGGTGTAGAAGGAGCTCTTGCACAACGTGCAGAAGAGGTGTTTTCCAAACTCAAACCAAAAGTTCAGCAGTCCATGGATATTGAACTGCACTCCCTAATAAGTATTGGAGTAGATGATGGAGAACGGTTATCTCGAAAATATGCACCTCTTGAATTAGTAACAGCAACTCCAGAGACTAAAGCATTTGTAGAAGCCTTTGTACAGGCACGACTTTTTACAACAGATCTGGCAGAAGATGGTAGTGCAACGGTCAACATTGCACATGAAGCTTTATTGCATCATTGGCCCCGTTTGCAGGATTGGATTGAAAAGAACAGGGAAGACCTAAGGATCCATGCCAGGGTACAAATTGCATCCACTCGCTGGGAAGATGAAAAGAGATCGAGAGAGTATCTACTCTCTGCTGGCAAACAAATTAGTGAGGCAGAAGAACTAGTAAAAAATAAAAGTATTGAACTAACCAACATAGAAAAGGCATTTATTAAAGCCTCCATAGCAAAAAGAAAAAGGATTTGGTGGGTAAAAAGAGCAATAGCATCTGTATTGGTTGTATTAACGATAGTTGCCATTAGCACAGCCTATCTGGCACAACAGCAGCGTGATAATGCAAAAACAGAAGCTAAAACGGCAGAGCAAGTTTCCGATTTTATGATTGATCTTTTTGAAGTATCAGATCCCGATAAAGCCTTAGGAGATACAATAACAGTCAGGGAAATA
>QMOV01000116.1 GCA_003650305.1 Bacteroidota bacterium
AATTAACCGAAACTAGAGGAGACTCAAATAGAGAATGTTTAGCACAAGGAGGTGCAAATATTGTGACTGGATTCTTTGGAGGAATGGGAGGATGTGCAATGATTGGACAATCGCTTATTAATATTAAAGGTGGTGGACGTGGGCGTTTGTCAGGAATTGTAGCAGCTTTAACACTACTTGTATTTATTTTATTTGCATCAGGATTAATTGAGCAAGTTCCTATTGCTGCTTTGGTTGGTGTAATGTTTATGGTAGTATTTGGCACTTTTGCCTGGAGTAGTTTTAGGATATTAAATAAAATTCCGTTTAGCGATGTTATTATATTGGTTGCTGTGTCTGCTCTTACAGTTATTTTCGATTTGGCTATTGCAGTAATTGCTGGAGTTATAATGAGTGCGTTGGTATTTTCTTGGGAAAATGCGAAGCGTATTAGAGCACGTAAACGTATGAAAGAAGATGGTACCAAAGTGTATGAAATTTGGGGACCATTATTCTTCGGAAGTATTATTGCTTTTAATGAAAAATTTGATGTAAAAAACGACCCTCAAAATGTAGAGATAGATTTTGTTGAATCTCGTGTGAGTGATCATTCAGCAATAGAAGCCATTTTTAATTTGGTCAATAAATATGAAGCTGAAGGAAAGGCAGTAAAACTGAAACATTTAAGCGAAGATTGTAAAATACTATTATATAAATCGAATCCTAAATTTCGAGATGTAATTGTTGAAGCTATCGATGATCCACGTTATCATTTAGCCGAAAACCCTGAAGCATTTACAAAAGGATTATCGGAATATAATTTGTAAAATTGTTGTCATTCCTGCGAAGGCAGGAATCTTTTAAATTTTAGTTCAATTTTTAATGGATTCCGCATCAAGTGCGGAATGACAAAAATAATTTACTTGAAGAATTCATCTTCATCAACTAGTAATGTAGTTAATTCTACAGTATGTTGGTCTGGATCTTTAAGGTAGATAGAATGTAAATAATGGTGATCTTGAAACTCGAAAGGTTCATTTATCTCATTGAAATAGTCTTGTGCATTTTTAAAATCTTCGTTTGACACATTAAAAGCAAAATGGTCAATTTTTACATTTCGAGATTCTTGACTGCATTTTTCATCATCAAGATTTGAAGGGAAAATGGCAATTCCAGTTTTACCTGAAAGCATAAATATTGGGAAGACTCCCCATTTTTCTAATTGGTATTTCTTTAAGCCCATAACTCTTGTGTACCATTCAATTGAAATATCCATGTCTTTAACACGAATTGCTACATGGTCTAGAAAGTTAATTTTGAAGGGTTTCATTACTTCACTCTTACAGTTTCTGGTACAAACTTGGTATAGTCACCATTATTTCTAATTACATCACGTACAATAGAAGACGAAATAAAAGACGTTTTAGCTGCAGTTAACAAAAATACGGTTTCTATTTCTGTAAGTTTACGATTGGTATGCGCAATGGCTTTTTCAAATTCAAAATCGGCTGGATTACGGAGTCCGCGTAAAATAAAACCAACACCAATTTTTTTACAAAATTCTACAGTAAGCCCTTTGTAGGTCACTACTTTAATTCTGGGTTCGTCTGCAAAAGCATCTTCAATAAATCGTTTACGTTCTTCAAGGGTAAACATATATTTTTTATCAGCATTTACGCCAATGGCCACAATAACTTCATCAAATAGAGTCACGCCACGCCTAATAATGTCATAATGTCCTAAAGTTAAAGGATCGAATGATCCTGGAAATAATGCTCGTTTCATAATTTAAAATTACGCTTTTTATTTCAAAGCTTCTTCAATAGCATTACCAAACAATTCTGTTAAACTAATTCCTGCAGCTGCAGCTTGTTGTGGCAAAATGCTTTCTTTGGTTAATCCTGGAACTGTATTAACTTCTAACAAATGAGGTTCATCATTTTTAAAAATAAATTCACTTCGTGTAAAACCTTTCATTTTTAAAATTTCATAGACTTGCTTAGCTATAATATTCACCTTTTTTGTCATTTCTTTACTAATACGAGCAGGAGTAATTTCTTGAGATTCTCCTATATATTTAGCTTTATAATCAAAAAAATCGTTGTCGCTCACAATTTCGGTAATTGGTAATACTTTGGTTTTTCCTTTGTAAGTAATCACTCCAACAGAAACTTCTGTGCCATCCAAAAATTCTTCAATAATAATCTCGTTATCTTCTTTAAAGGCAAAATTAATTGCATCTTTAAGCTGCTCTTTTTTATACACTTTGGTAATGCCAAAACTACTTCCGGCTTTGTTTGCTTTTACAAAACAAGGTAAACCAACTTTGTTTATAATGTCTTTTTCATTAATTATATCGCCAAAATTTAAGTAGTAAGATTCAGCAGTTTTAATTCCGTAAGGATTTAAAACACTTAAACAATCACGCTTATTAAAAGTTAAAGCGGCTTGATACATACCACAACTTGTGTGTGCTATATTTAGTAACTCAAAATAAGCTTGCATATAACCATCTTCTCCAGGTGTACCATGAATGGCATTAAACACGCAATCGAAAGTGATTTTATTGTTATTTACTGAAATCGAAAAATCATTTTTATTTATTAGAAATTCGTTCTCATTATCATCAACATAAACCCATTTGTCGTTAAGAATATGAACTTTAAAAGCATTGTAAATTTCTTTATCAAGCGATTGATAAACAACAGTTCCGCTTTTTAAAGAGATTTCATATTCGTTAGAATATCCTCCCATTATTATGGCAATATTTTTTTTCATATTTATTTCCTGCCAATCCCGATAACTATTGGGAAGGAATCTTTTAATTGAATAATATGCTTTATAAATCTAAAACCAACAATAAAACGTATTTATTAATAGTTAATCAAAAATATCACTAATTTATCAAAAGTAAAAACGGTTCTGTTTTTATATATTTGTTTTTTATAAAAGTAATCAATGAGCATCATTAAGTTTCTTACCAGTAAAGTATTTTTAAGGCAAATAGCATTGGCAATTGTTGCTATTATTGTTTTGAGTTTTGTTGTGTTAAAGTGGTTAAAATATTCTACAAATCATGGAGATTTTGTTGAAGTACCTACGTTAAAAGGAAAAACTTTAGATGTTGTACAAATAGAATTAGGCGATAGGGATTTGCAAATGATGGTACAAGACTCTGCCAATTACAATCCTAACTATCCAAAGTATTCTATAATAGAACAGCAACCAGAAGCTGGATCTTTAGTTAAAGAAAATAGAAAAATATATTTGACTATAAATCCTTCTGGTTATAGAAAAGTTGAGATACCTAACATAATTAGACGAACAATACGTCAAGCAAAACCAACTTTAGAAGCTTTAGGTTTTGTTGTTGGTAATATAACTTTTGTTAATGATATTGGTGAGAATGAAATTATTGCCATAAAACATAAAGGGCAAACAATTAAACCAGGTTCATTGTTACAAAAAACTACAAAAATAGATTTGGTGCTTGGTAATGGTAAACGGTCTTCTAATTAAATGGATGAGCTAAACCATTTTCCAGAACAGGATAACGATTTATACGAACATCATTCGTTTACAGTAGAAAAAGGGCAGCATCCATTACGTATCGATAAGTACTTGATGAACTTTATTGAAAATGCGACACGTAATAAAATTCAGTCAGCAGCGAAAGAAGGTAGTATTTTTGTAAACGGAACTCCAGTGAAATCCAATTATAAAGTAAAACCGTTTGATGAGATTAAAGTCTTATTATCCCATCCTCCACACGAGCATTTATTAGTTGGAGAAGATATTCCAATCCATGTTGTTTATGAAGATGATAATCTTTTGGTTGTAGATAAGCCAGCAGGAATGGTTGTACATCCAGGTCATGGTAATTATTCAGGTACTCTAATAAATGCACTGATTTTTCATTTCGATAATCTACCAAAAAATTCAAGTGATAGACCAGGCTTGGTACATCGTATAGATAAAGATACAAGCGGACTTTTGGTAGTTGCAAAAACCGAAAATGCAATGACACATTTGTCTAATCAGTTTGCCAAAAAAACTAGCGAACGCGAATATATTGCTTTGGTTTGGGGAAATATGGAAGGCGATGAAGGAACTATTGAAGGCAATATAGGCAGACATCCAAAAAACCGTTTGCAAAACACTGTTTTTGAAGGGGATGATGAAGAAAAAGGTAAACCAGCAGTGACACATTATAAAGCTTTAGAACGTTTAGGCTACGTTACTTTGGTGTCTTGCAAACTAGAAACTGGTCGTACACACCAAATTCGTGTACATATGAAGCATATTGGCCATACTTTGTTTAATGATGAACGTTATGGTGGCGAACGTATTTTAAAAGGCACAATTTTTACCAAATACAAACAGTTTGTGGATAATTGTTTTAAAATCTTACCACGACAAGCCTTACATGCCAAAACATTGGGATTTGAGCATCCTAAAACTGGAAAATGGATGTCTTTTACTTCCGAAACGCCAGACGATATGCAACAATGTATTGAGAAATGGCGAGGATATACTAAACATCAGATTTAGTAATTATCGAACAATCTATTGAGTTATAGAGATTATGTAAACCAATTTGCAAATAATTGGGTTTAGTTTGTAAATTTGAAATATAAATAATTCGAAACATGAAACTTGTTCTATCTCCAGCAAAATCACTCAATCTTGAGAGTGAACTACCAACTACAATAACAACTGAAGCTTATTTTTTAAATGAAGCCGAGCGATTAAATAAATTACTTAAAAAGAAATCGGCAAGGAGTTTATCTAAACTCATGAACATTTCTAATAATTTAGGACAGCTCAACTACGAGCGTAATCAAGACTGGCAATTACCTTTTACAAAAGAAAATGCAAGACAAGCCATTTATGCGTTTAGTGGTGATGTGTATAGAGGTTTGGATGCTTATACAGTTCCAACTGATAAATTAGAAAAGCTTCAAGATACAGTTCGTATCATTTCTGGTTTGTATGGTTTATTAAAACCTATGGATTTAATGCAGCCTTACCGTTTAGAAATGGGAACAAAATTTCCTGTTGGTAAAAACAAAAATCTTTATGAATTTTGGAGAAAAAAAATTACTCAATCATTGAATGATGAATTAAAAGACAGCGAGTTATTTTTAAATCTTGCCAGTAACGAATATTTTAAAGCTATCGATACAAAAGCATTAAAAGTTCCAGTAGTCACGCCAATTTTTAAAGACTTTAAAAACGGAGAATATAAAACGATTATGACCTTTGCCAAACTTGCAAGAGGTTATATGACGCGTTATATAATAGATACCAAAGCCCAAACTATAGATGACGTAAAAGGCTTTAACTACGAAGGGTATGCGTTCAGTGAATCTATGTCCACCGAAACTGAATTAACTTTTATAAGATAAACAGTTATTTTTTTTCAGTTTTAGTCTTGGTTGCTGTTTTTGGTTTAGCTTTAGTAGTAGCCTTTGGCTTTGCTGCTGCTTTTGGCTTTGCTTTTGTTGTGGTTTTAGCTTTTGTCGTGGCTTTAGGTTTTGCTGCTGCTTTTGGTTTAGCTTTAGGTGCTGTTTTTGGTTTATCTGCCGTAACTTTAGCTTTTGTTTTTTTCTTTACAACCACAATAGGTTTCCTTTTTTTACGTGGTCGTCTTACACCAAAAGTTCCTATAGTAATTTTGCCTCGTTTTGTTTTTTTATCACCTTTTCCCATAATAGTTGTATGTTTAGATGGTTTAAAATTAATGATTTTTATTTCATAGACAAGTTTTATGTTCTTACATCAACATCCTTACAAACCGTTTATACCAAAACATACTACAAAACTTATTGTTGGCACCTTGCCACCACCACGATTTTCAACAGGGAATCTATTAGAAAAGGATGTAAATTTTTGTTACGGAAGTTATTATAATTCGTTGTGGTTGTATATTGATAAAATTCATAATCTTGGTTTGCGTTATGATAATTCAAAAGAAGCTATAGATGAAAGAAAACAATTTCTTATAAAGCATAAAATAGGTATTTGCGATATAGTTGAAAGTGCTGAACGCGAAAAAATTGACGCTTCCGATTTAGGAATGAAAAATATAAACCTTCGTGATGTAATTAATTATCTAAAACAGTTTCCAAAAATTGACACCTTATTATTTACAGGAGGAAACAGTAAAAACGGACCAGAATATTTCTTCAGAAAACATTTAAAAGATTATAATTTAAAGTTGGAATTGGTTTCAAATGAAATCCCAAGAATTCATCAATTCGTCATTCCGAGTGAAGCGAAGGAATCTGTTAAGTCTAAACGAACAATCAAAACAATATCTCTAACATCAGCATCTGGTTCAGCAAATAGAGCTATTGGGAGTATGTCGTTGTATAAGCAACTTAAATCCAAAAACTCAAAGTTTTCAACCTTCGATTTTAGAGTGATGCAGTATCGTGAGTTTTTTTAGAAGCATCAGTCTTTTTATATATCCTTTTAATATCTGGAAGTTCAGTAAAATAATAATGTACCCAAATGTAAATATGACTAAAAACTGCAACAAGTAATGCTGCTTTTGATTGATTTAAAATAGCTGGTAAATATATAATCAAGAATGCATACATATACATTCCGTTATTTGTGTATTTAAATATTCCCTTTTTTACGAAAGGTAATTTAGCACTACTTGAATCGAAATGATCTAATCCTGCAGCTCTTTTAAATCCGAAATATTTTTTTACAGAATAGAAAGCATAAATTACTATAATAGAAAGAACACCAACTATGGCATA
>QMOV01000117.1 GCA_003650305.1 Bacteroidota bacterium
GTTTACAATATTGGATTTGAACGAGGGAAATTAATTGATTTAATGGAACTGTATCCTCATTTCACAAGCGAAATAAACAATATTATTAATAGATTAAAAGACTTAATGATTCCTTTTCAAAAAAAATGGTATTATACTCCTGAAATGAAAGGAAGTTACTCTATAAAAGCTGTATTGCCAGCATTAGTTCCAGAGCTGTCGTATCAAGAGTTGGAAATAAAAGAAGGCGGCACAGCTAGTACTATTTTTACACAAATGGTGACAGGTGAATTTGAGGGGGATCTTGAAAAATCAAGGCATGATTTATTAGAGTATTGCAAATTAGACACTTTTGCTATGGTTGAAATTCATAGAATATTAAAATCCTTATAATTTATCGACCTCATTATTTTCAATATAACTATGGCGTATTTTATCAAGTTTAAGGCTGTGATGGACCACCTTAAATTCGTTGAAACCCTTTTAAATAAAGGGATTGGAGAAAGCCAAATTTTGACAGCTCAAATATATGCTCAAACTTATCGTCATTATTTGTTATTGTATAATTAATCCACACATAAATGTTAAATCTATGTTAAATACATACAGACCTGTCTGTTTATGATAAAATTTGATTTATGTTTGTCCTATGAAAAAATTAGGTGTAAAAGAAAGAATTATAGAATCAGCTTCAAATTTGTTTTATTTTCAAGGATATAACCAAACTGGAATTAACCAAATAATAGCAGAAGCTGGAGTTGCGAAAGCAAGTATGTATCAACATTTTAGATCTAAAGAAGATATAGCTGTGGCCTATTTAATAGGCAGGCATATTATGTGGATGGGAAAGTTAAACGAGTGCGTTGAAAGAAAAAATCAAAAAAAAGGAAAAATTATTGGTTGTTTTGATTACTTAACAGAATGGTTAACAGAAGTTAATTTTAGAGGATGTGGATGGCAAAATATAATTGCCGATTTACCTGAAGACCATACAAAAATCAAGGATCAAGCTGTCTTACATAAAAATGAGTTTAGAGATTGGATACACCAATTAATGAAAGAAGAAAAATATAATGTTAAACAAGCAGTAGAATTAGGTGACGAGATTTTAATCTTAATTGAAGGAGCTATCATACTATCACAAATACAAAAAAATGATTGGCCAATTCAAACAGCAAAAAGAGCGTGTGTAAGGTTATTAACTTAACAGCGACAATTAATTTTATAAACAACAAAGACAGACTTGTCTGTATATAAATAATAAAAATGAATAAATTAATTCCTCCTTTTACAAAGGAAATTGCAAAATTAAAAGTACAAGCAGCAGAAGATGCTTGGAACAGTAAAAACCCAGAAAAGGTTTCTATGGCTTACACAATAGATTCTAAATGGAGAAATAGAGATCAATTTTTTACTGGTAGAAAAGCTATTGTCGAGTTTTTAACTAACAAATGGAAAGATGAACAATACTATAAACTAAAAAAACATTTGTGGTCATTTACAAATAATAGAATTTCTGTTCGCTTTGAATATGAATGGCAAGATGGAGGAACCGGACAATGGTATAGAACTCATGGAAACGAACATTGGGAATTCGATAAAGAAGGTAAAATGCAAATAAGAGATATGAGTGCTAATGATATTAAAATAAATAAATCAGAACGAAAGCTATAAACAAATTATTAACCATTAAAACACAGATATTATGAGAACATTAAGTAACAATCAAGTTAAATACTTTAAAAACACATTAAGTTATACTTGGAATAGCAAAAGACGTCATTAATAAGAAAATCTTATTTCGTCAAAATTAAATTATCAAAATACGCATTATGAAAACTTTAAAACCGCTTCAAATAGAAGAAGCAAACACAAATTCACAAGAAATTTTTAACAACATTAATAGCAAAATAGGAATGCTTCCTAATTTATATGCCACAATGGGTGTATCTGACAAATTATTAGGAGGATTTTTAACCTTTTCTGAAACAATTAAAAGTGGAGAATTTTCCGCAAAGGAATATGAAGCAATAGCCTTGGCAACATCACAAGCTAATGGCTGTGCTTACTGTTTATCTGCACATACAGCAATTGGTAAAATGAATGGATTTACAGAAAAAGAAACAATTGAATTAAGAAACAATACTATAGCAGATTCAAAATTGAATGCTTTAGTAACCTTGGTAAATCAAATTGTTACAAGGGATGGACACGCAACTGAAAACTCAATTCAAAACTTTTTAGATGCTGGATATAGTAAAGCTGCATTTGCAGAATTAATTGGTGCAGTATCTCTTACAACTATAACCAATTATATATTCCATAATGGAGGATTTGAAATTGACTTTCCAAGAGCTCAAAACATTGAACAACTAGAATTAGTATAATTATTAACCAATAAATTTAAATATCATGAAAACACAAATTTTAAAATTAGCATTGACCCTATTAGTTGTAATAGGATGGAATTCAAGCGTGTCTGCACAGTTGCCAGATCCAGGATTCGAAATTGACGGAACAACAGCCATTGTAATAACCGATCCTCAAAACGATTTTTTAAGTCCTAATGGAGTGACTTGGGGTGTTGTAGGTGAAAGTGTAACAGCAAATAACACAGTAGAAAATTTAGAAACATTATTTCAATTAGCAGAAGCTAACGGCATTAAAGTATTCATTTCTCCTCACTACTATTACAAACATGACCATTCATGGAAGTTTGAAGGAGCATTAGAAACATTGATGCATAAAATAAATATGTTTGATCGTGGTGATCAACTAAATAAGGAAGGGTTTGAAGGATCTGGAGCAGATTTTTTAGAACGCTATAAAAAATATATTGAGAAAGACTTTGTAACGGTTGTGGGACCTCATAAAGTATATGGCCCAGAACAAAACGATTTAAGCTTGCAATTAAGAAAGCAAAAAATTGATAAAATAATCCTTGCTGGTATGTCAGGTAATTTATGTGTGGAATCACACATGAGAGAATTGTTAGAAGACGGCTTTGAGGTATCTGTAGTAGGAGATGCAACTGCATCAGCGATAGTTCCAGGATATGATGGAAATCAAGCTGCACAAACAAACTTCAGGTTTATAGCAAGTCATGTATATACAACAGAAGAATTAAAAAATGAATTTAAAAACTGATCAATTAACTTTTAAAATAAACAAAACAATGAAAACGCAAACAAAAGTATCAGTATTTAGAATCGCATTTTTAGCGATATTATCTTTAGGCGCATTTGCCTTTAACACACCAACCAAAAAGGTAAGTGACAGTAAAGAGATTACAACTCAAACAACATTTTATAAAAATGTAACAGTAAATGGCGTTAACATTTTTTATCGTGAAGCAGGAGATGTAAGTAAACCAACCATTCTATTATTACATGGTTATCCAACATCATCACATATGTTTCGCAATCTCATAACAGACTTGTCTGTACAATATCATGTGTTAGCACCAGATTATCCTGGGTTTGGAAGAAGCGATCAACCAGCAATGGCCGATTTTGAATATACATTCGATAACATGGCAGTAATTGTTGAAGGCTTTTTAAAAGAATTAAAAGTTGAAAGATATAGTATCTACTTAATGGATTATGGTGCACCAATCGGATTTAGAATAGCAGCTAAATACCCTGAAAAAGTTGAAGCGTTGATTATTCAAAACGGTAACGCATATGACAAAGGCTTAAAAGACTTCTGGATTCCTATTAAAAAATATTGGAATGATTATACCATTGAAAACGGTAAACCGCTAGAAGGATTTCACTCTCCTGACGGGTTAAAATGGCAATATACTCATGGGGTACAAGATGTAGCAAAAATAAGTCCAGACAATTGGAATATAGACTTACAACATTTAACAAGAGAAGAGAATAATGAGATTCAATTAGCTATGTTTTATGACTATAGAACCAATGTACCTTTATATCCGGAATGGCAACAGTATTTTAGAGACAATCAACCACCTACTCTAATTGTTTGGGGAAAGAACGATTATATATTTCCGGCTGATGGTGCATATCCTTACAAGAAAGATTTGAAAAATTTGGAATTTCATTTATTGGACACTGGACATTTTGCTTTGGAAGAAAAGGGAGATGAAATAGCAAACTATATTTTAAAATTCTTAAATAATAATAAGATTAAATAATTAATAGCTGGTTATAGCTAGGCAAAGAATAGAATGTTTTTAATTGATTGATATATTTTAATTGCCTAGCTATAAATAACCTGAAATTTATAACTTTTATTATGACTCCAACAATAACATTTTACAAAAACTCATTTTCTTATAAAAAAATTGAGATCGCTAACGCTGTAAAAGAGTTCGCGGGAACTTTAGAAGACTTTACACATTTTTAACAAAAAACTAAAATAATTAATTAAAAAATATAAAATCATTAACACAATAATCAATTTATAGCCTTATGAAAAATGATGAACTAAAATACACCAGTGATATTGCATTTACACCATCGGTTAAGGCAATTCAAGAAAAATTCCACTCACGTAGTAGTTACGCTCGTATGGAACAGTTTGGTGGATGGCAGTCTGAAGTTGCAGAAGAGCTTACACAATTCTTAAATAATATGGATTCCTTTTATTTAAGTACTTCAAATGCACTCGGTCAACCTTATACACAACATCGTGGCGGTCCAAAAGGGTTCTTAAAAACAATTGATAATAAGACGTTGGCCTTTGCAGATTTCTCCGGAAACAGGCAATATATTACTGCTGGAAATTTGAGTGTAAATGAAAAGGCTTTTATTTTTTTAATGGACTATCCCAATAAAACAAGAATTAAGATTTGGGGTACAGCAAAAGTAGTAGAAGATGATAAAGAATTATTAGAATCATTGTCTGACCCATCCTATAAAGCAAGACTAGAAAGAGCAATTGTTTTTACGGTTGAAGCTTGGGATGTAAATTGCAGACAACATATTCAACAACGATTTACACAAGAAGATATTAAGACAATTACAGATCCTTTAAACAGAAAAATAACAGAACTTGAGGACATAATTTAAACCTAAATATGATGACACTCTTTAATTAATTTTACAATTATAAAATTAAATACGCCAATCACTTAACTGACCTCCTGGTTGTAACATGATTTTCAGGAGTATTTTGTTCAATTTGGCTAAAATTCGCTAATTCTATATGATGCTCAAACCTTTATACATCTATACTGCTCCATATTACTGTTTTCGGGGATAAATAATTGCTAGAAAACTCCGTATTACTCCATAACACTCCACATTACTATACTATATATGGGTACATGTGGGACCACCAGATTAAGAGCCAGTTACTAAAAAGTAACTGGCATTTTTATCTAGTAAACCTTCGTGAACAGTGACTTTCAGCCCATAAAACACTTTTTTAATTAGACTAGCAAGTTGCCAACTTTTTACCTAAAAAAAGACATACAATTAGGTGTGCATCTTTTAATATTAGGTGTGCATATAATTAACTTATTTTGGCTTTGGTATTCCACCTGTCATAATTTTCTTTAGCTGTCTCCATCCAAAAACCAGAATCAGAATAAAACAATTGGTTTAACTTTAAATACAAATCATTTAATGACTTTTTTTTCTGATTATCACTGTAAATTTCACTCTGAATTTTATTGTATTCCCTTTTTGAATTAAAAAAAGACTCTTCAAAATTTGAGAAGAAATTACGCTTACCACTTTTAATTTTTTCAGCATTAACAGCCATCTTTTGCTCATGTTTTTTCAATTCTATTTCTTTAAATGGAAGGAGAGCCCAGATTCTATTAACGCTATCTTCTAACAAATTAATTAACTCCTTAATTTCTAACCCATTTAATTCAATTATAAAATCTTTTTCTAAGTCACTCATGTTGTTAATGTTTTTAATTTAACTATTTCGATAATTATAGAAACAATGCTACACGCCCTATTACCACAAATTTAAATAAATCATAAAATCTAAATTAATTAACTATGAATAAATTAAATAGTCTGTTTTTAATTACTAGAAGTAGAATAAATAAATCAAATAAATGTGCGTGTATTTGGGTATAATCTCACAAATAAATTTCACACTATACTGTTAATCAACCTTTTAAAGGCATAGGTTTATTAGGGCATAATTTTCATTTCATTTTTTTTAATTAACTGATATTTAAGACGTTATAAAATATGCTTTCTTGAAATAGTATTAAAAGCATAGAAAACAACTCTTGTTAAGGGTTGAGGAGTGTTTAACCTCTCCAAATGACCATATTTATTGAGGTTTTCCAAAAAATTAGTGTGTACACTTATAACCCTCCATTGTCTTTTTCTTGGGGTATGGGGTCTTGTTTTAAGCCTTACACATCGACCAATTAGAGCGTTTTACAGTTCTGTATAAGATATTCCGTTTAACTAAATTAAAAAAGATTAATTAATTAAAGTAGATAAGTTATTAGATAATAATTTAACTTTGAGATTAATAATAACCTTTTAATTTATAACAATGACTAATGGAACAGTAAAATTTTTCAACAATGCAAGAGGGTATGGTTTCATCGCTCCAGACGATGATGGAAAAGATGTATTTGTGCATAAGAGCGGTTTAGTAGATGAAATAACCGAAGGAGATA
>QMOV01000118.1 GCA_003650305.1 Bacteroidota bacterium
AGTTCCTTTCAAAATATATAAAATTAAAGAGGTAAATATTTATACTGATGATGCGTTTGAAAGTAGAAATAAACCCTTACAAGACTCTATTTCTTACAATGACTATAACTTATACAGTTATGGTAAAATGCGTTATCGCCCAAAAGCATTAACAGATGCTGTATTTATTTCTAAAGGGAATATTTTTAGAGATCTAGATCGAACAAGAACATATCGACATTTAAATGAGTTAAAAACCTTTAAATATCCAAATATTGAATATTTAGAAAATGAAAAAGATACCACTTTAACCGCTAACATTTATTTAACACCTAGAAAAAAATATGGCTTGGGTTTTGATGTCAATGTTTCGCAAAGCAATATACAATCTGTTGGTTTTTCTTTTAGCACATCACTATTAATACGAAATATATTTAGAGGAGCCGAAACTCTAGAAGCATCAGCTATTGGAGCGATTGGTGCATCAAAAGATGGATCGGCTGATAACGATCAGTTTTTTGATATTAATGAAATTGGAGCAGATTTAAAATTAACAATTCCAGGATTCTTTTTCCCTTTTAAAACTGAAAAAATTATCCCGAAATACATGTCTCCTAGCACTAGAATTAGTATAGGATTTACTAGTCAAACAAATATTGGTTTAGACAAACAAACAGTTAATGGCATTTTTAATTATCGCTGGAATCCTTCACAAACTGTTACAAATAGTTTTGATCTTTTCAATACACAATATGTAAAAAATCTAAATCCAGGAAACTATTTTAATGTCTATCAAAATTCTTTTGAAAGTCTTGAATCCATAGCTTTAAATGTTTATAATACACCTTCCGATTTTATTTTTATAGATGGTAATGGTAATGAAAACTTAATTAAAGCCAGAGCAGATGATTTTATAGATTTGGTTCGTCAAGATACAGGTTTTGAAACCACCAATCCTGACGAATTTCAAACTGTAAATAATATAAGGGAAAGAAAAAATAGATTAACTGAAAACAACCTTATTTTTGCCTCAAATTTTAGTTACGTAAAAGACAAACGCGAAAATTTGTTTGACGAAAACTTCTCCATTTTTAAAGTAAAACTGGAGATTGCAGGAAATGTCCTTGCAACTACTTCTAAAATTTTAGGCCTTAAAAAAAATAGCGATAATCGTTTCGAATTATTTGGTGTAGCTTATTCTCAATATGCTAAAACTGAATTTGATTATATAAAACACTGGCGTTTAGGAAGAAACAATGTCCTTGCCATGCGAAGTTATTTTGGCATTGCAATTCCTTATGGTAATTCTAATAATATTCCATTTTCTAAAAGTTTTTTTGCTGGCGGAGCAAACGATAATCGAGCATGGACAGCTTATAATTTAGGTCCCGGAAGCTCCGACAGTAATAACGAATTTAATGAAGCCAATATGAAATTAGCTTTTAGTCTTGAGTACAGATATAATTTATTTGGAAATGTTAAAGGAGCCTTTTTTGTAGATGCAGGTAATATTTGGAATGTACTCGATGATGTAGAAGACGATAATGCAACTTTTAACGATTTCAGTTCTATAAAAGACATCGCCATTGGTGCTGGTTTTGGATTGCGTTACGATTTTGGTTTCTTCGTACTTCGTGGTGATATTGGGTTTAAAGCTTACGATCCTTCTTTTAAAAACCAAAACCGTTGGTTTAACGAGTTTAATTTTGGTCATGCTGTTTATAATATTGGAATAAATTATCCTTTCTAACTTTTTACTTTTTACTACTAAACTATAACGATTTCGTGGTTCATTAAGAACAACTAACTACAAAAATGACAACTAAATTATTAAAAATTGATTACTTTTGAAGTCTCAATTTCAAAACTAAAAATCAGAAAAATGAATCACAATATTAAAGCTGGAGTAGCTACAGGAAAAGAAGTTCAAGACATTTTTAAACTCGCAAAAGATAAAGGTTTTGCATTACCAGCAGTAAATGTAATTGGATCTAATTCTATTAATGGTGTATTGGAAACTGCAAGAGATTTAAATGCTCCTGTAATTATACAATTTTCTAATGGTGGAGCTGTTTATAATGCTGGAAAAGGACTAAGCAATGAGAACCAAAAAGCAGCAATTGTTGGTGCTGTGGCAGGTGCAAAACACATTCATTTATTGGCTGAAGCATATGGTGTTCCAGTAATTTTACATACCGATCATTGTGCAAAAAAATTGTTGCCTTGGATAGATGGATTATTAGATGCAAGCGAGCAATATTTTGCAGAAACTGGCAAACCACTTTACAGCTCGCACATGATAGATTTATCTGAAGAACCTATTGAAGAAAATATAGAAATATGCAAAAGCTATCTTGAGCGTATGGCTAAAATGGGAATGACTTTAGAGATTGAACTTGGTATTACTGGCGGAGAAGAAGATGGTGTGGATAATACAGATGTTGACGATTCTAAATTATATACGCAACCTGAAGAAGTAGCTTATGCTTACGAAGAATTAAGTAAAGTAAGTGACCAATTTACAATAGCTGCAGCATTTGGTAATGTTCATGGCGTTTACAAACCAGGAAATGTAAAGCTAACACCAAAAATTCTTAAAAACTCTCAAGAATATATCTCTAAAAAATATAATGTAAAGCACAACCATATAGATTTTGTATTTCATGGTGGTTCTGGTTCAACAGTTGAAGAAATTAGAGAAGCAATAGGTTATGGTGTAATTAAAATGAATATTGATACAGACATGCAATATGCATTCATGTGTGGCATTCGTGATTACATGAAAACTAAAGAAGCGTATTTACAATCGCAAATAGGAAATCCTGAAGGAGATGACGTTCCTAATAAAAAATATTATGATCCTAGAAAATGGCTTCGTGAAGGTGAAAACACTTTTGTAGAACGATTAAAGATAGCCTTTCACGACCTTAATAATGTAAATACATTATAAATTTATGTAGTTTTGCATTCTAACTAAACTAACTAAAACTAAATTAGCTTATGGCTTGGTTTAAAAGAACTGATAAAGGAATACAAACACCTACTGAATCTAAAAAAGATACTCCCAAAGGATTGTGGTATAAATCTCCCACAGGAAAAATAATAGATACTGACGAATTAGAAAACAATTTTTATGTAAGTCCAGAGGATGGTTATCATGTAAGAATTGGCAGTAACGAATATTTTAAAATTCTTTTTGATGATAATAAATTTAAAGAACTTGATGCTAACCTAACTTCAAAAGATCCATTAAAATTTGAGGATAGCAAAAAGTATAAAGATCGTTTAAAAGCAGCTCAAGAAAAAACCAATCTAAAAGATGCCATACGCACAGCAGTTGGAAAATCTAAAGGAAAAGATATCGTTATTGCCTGTATGGATTTTAGTTTTATAGGAGGTTCTATGGGAAGCGTGGTAGGCGAAAAAATTGCACGTGCAGCAAAATATGCTTTAAAAAACAAATTGCCTTTTATTATAATTTCAAAATCTGGTGGTGCTCGTATGATGGAAGCAGCTTTATCCTTATTTCAACTTGCCAAAACATCTTCAATGTTAGCACAATTAGCCGAAGCAAAAATTCCTTATATATCGCTTTGTACAGATCCTACAACTGGAGGCACCACAGCATCATTTGCAATGTTAGGAGACATTAACATAGGCGAACCTGGAGCGTTGATAGGTTTTGCTGGACCACGTGTGGTTCGTGATACAACTGGAAAAGAGTTGCCTGAAGGGTTTCAAACCGCAGAGTTTGTTTTAGAACATGGCTTTTTAGACTTTATCACTAAAAGAAATGATTTAAAAAATAAAATAAATGCATACCTCGATTTAATTTTAAATCAACCATTAAGAGCATAAAAAAAAGGCGACTTATTTAAGATAAGTCGCCTTTTTAATTACCAATAAAAATAGGTCTAGTTAAGTATAATATCTCTTACATTTCCATTATCGTTAGTAAACGTTGCTTGATTATCGCAGTCTCCATCACCATAATCTAAAACGCCACTAAAGTTTGTGCGTTCTATATCTATAGAGCCACTTACAAAATAATAGCAAATTACTTCTCTGCGTAATGGAATAATTACTTCATAATTATGTGCATTTCCATTTCTAAATGTTGAAGTCCAATTCCCTGTTATTTCAAATACATTATCACTCCAAACACCACTTCCATGTCCTTCAATCCATTCTCTAACTTTGGTTCCTACACGAGATGCTTCTGCTCCATTAGGCCACACTACAGTAATATCTACAGTTTTAGTAAATTGAGGGTTTCCGTTTTCGTTAGAACGTTCTTTTAAAATAGTTTTACCTCCAATTATATTTTTGTCATTGAAGTAAAAATCTTCTAATGTATTGGTAATAAGAACTTGCTGAGCTTCAGGATTTCTTTCGTAAGATAAAATAATCTTTCCTTTTAGTGTGTTTCCACGAATTAAACAACCTTCCGTTCCAAAATCGATAGTAATTTCTCTATAATTCTGCTCGATTACTACAGTTATAGTAACACAATCTGGCACATTATAATTTGGAGGGTTTCTGCTAAACTCACTTTCTTGTTGAGTTTCGAAAATATCTAATGCAATATCATCTATTGCTTCAGAAGATTCATCAATTTCTGATGACAATACTATTTCTGAATAGTCTTTTAGTAATTCTTGTTCTTCAATATCAATAGCTTCATTATTACTGCAACTAAAAAAAGTAAGTGCAAAAACTGCTACTGACAAAAACATCTTTGTAGTTAAATTCATTTTTTTCATAATTTATTAGATTTAAGTTATTTTATAGTGTTAAGACTATCATAAAATAAAAAGGTTTAAAACGATGCTAAAAAAAATTAAACATCTATTTGGTTTATATTGTAAATGGTTAAAAATTACTATATTTGCCGCTTGAAAGAATATCTTTCATAGTACATAAAAATCATTTACAATAATATTAGCATGTATTTAACAATAAAAGATAAAGAGAAAATCTTTAAAAAGCATGGTAAAAATGCAAAAAACACAGGTTCTACCGAAGGACAAATTGCATTATTTACGCACAGAATTAATCATTTAACCGAACATTTAAAGAATAATCGTAAAGATTATAATACAGAGCGTTCGTTAGTAAAATTAGTTGGTAAGCGTCGTGCTTTACTAGACTATTTAACAAAGAAAGATATTTTAAGATATCGTGCAATAGTTAAAGAATTAGGATTAAGAAAATAAAAATAGACCACGCTTTTATAGTGTGGGTTTTTGTTTTATTCCGACATTAAAAAGAAGAAGCTAATTAATAGTTTTTCATTGGTCAGACATATTATGTCACACAACAACAACTACAACAACACAACGACCATTGTTTAATAAGAATTAAAATATTTATGATTCCAAAAGTTTTTAAAGAGGTCATTGACCTTGGTGATGGAAGAGAGATTTCCATCGAAACCGGAAAATTAGCCAAGCAGGCTCATGGTTCGGTAGTAGTACAAATGGGAAAAGCCATGTTATTATGTACAGTTGTATCTAATTACAAAACAAGCCCAGTCGATTTTTTACCACTAACGGTAGATTACAGAGAAAAATTTGCAGCAGCAGGACGTTATCCCGGTGGATTCTTTAAAAGAGAAGCAAGACCTAGTGATGGTGAAGTGTTAACAATGCGATTAGTAGATCGTGTTTTGCGTCCATTATTTCCTAAAGATTATCATTATGAAGTTCAAGTGATGATACAGTTAATGTCTCATGACGAAGATGTAATGCCTGACGCTTTAGCTGGTTTAGCAGCATCTGCAGCAATACAATTAAGTGATTTTCCTTTCGAATGCCCAATTTCCGAAGCACGTGTCGCAAGAGTAAATGGAGAATTTGTTATAAATCCTAGTAGAGCTCAATTAGAAGAAGCAGATATGGATATGATGATTGGAGCTTCAGCAGATTCTGTAATGATGGTTGAAGGTGAAATGGATGAGTGTAGCGAAGAAGAAATGGCAAATGCTATTAAGTTTGCACATGAAGCTATTAAAATACAAATTGCTGCTCAAGTTCGTTTGGCAGAAGCCGTTGGTAAAAAAGAAGTTAGAGAATATGATACTGCTGAAGAAGATGAAGATTTAGCAGAAAAAATTCACGAAGCTGCTTACGACAGATGTTATGCAATCGCAAAGCAAGGATTATCTAAGCAAGAGCGTAGTTTAGCTTTTAGTGAAGTAAAAGAGGAAGTAAACGCAATATTCACAGAAGATGAGCAAGAGGAACTAGCCGATTTAATTTCTAAATACTACAGCAAAGCTCAAAAAGAAGCCATTAGAGATTTAACTTTAAATGAAGGCTTACGTTTAGATGGACGAAAAACTACAGACATTAGACCAATATGGTGCGAAGTAGATTATTTACCTTCTGTACATGGTACTGCAATTTTTACTCGTGGAGAAACTCAAGCATTAGCTACGGTTACATTAGGAAGATCTAGAGATGCCAATAAAATAGATATGCCATCTTATGAAGGTGAAGAGTCAT
>QMOV01000119.1 GCA_003650305.1 Bacteroidota bacterium
AGGGAATGTTTGTACAAAATCCTTGATATTTAATTTTCCTGAGGCTATTAATTCTATTACTTCGGGGTATAGCTCTGGCCTACATCCCCAAGTTCCAATTAATTTTGCGTCAAAAGCCATAAGGTTACTTAACCTAACTTCTAACTTATTCATAGTAAACCCAACGATGCTCAAGGTTGAAGTAAATGTTATAAGACTAAATGCCAATTCTTGTCCTATAGCTGTACCGGAAATTTCAAAAATTTTCCAACCGTATTTTGATACTCCTAATTCGCTGGCTATTTGTCTTACTTTTGCTTTAATTTCTCTATTTGTTAACTCTTTTGAGTTTAAAGTAGCATCTACACCATGTGTTTTAGCTTGAGCCAGTTTTTCATCATTAATATCTATAGCTAGCACTTTAGCCCCCAATATTTTAGCTATTAAAGCACCATAAATACCAACGCCACCTACCCCTATGACTATTGCTAAATCTCCTTTTTCCAATTCTGATTTTTTCATTACCTGATAAGGAGTAGAAATAGCATCAGCAATAACTGAAACCTCAGCTAACTCATATTTCACTAATATTGAATCAGGAACTTCACATAAATATTGGTGAGGTACTTTAATGTGTGTAGCAAATCCACCGTGAAAATCATTTCCAGGCATCAATTGGTTCTGACACATGTTGCTTCTTCCTTTATTGCATAATTCACCATCTCCACAAGGAAGAACAGCAGGAATGATTACATTTTTCCCAACTAAATGATCTGGACCCTCTATAACAACTCCACTAATTTCGTGACCTAAGGTTAATGGCATTTCCTTTTTTGTTCTAACACCATCGTTCCAAAAGCTTAAGTCGGTATGGCAAACACCACAACCAGCAATCTTTACAATTGCTTCATCTTTATTTATTGTTGGTATATCAGACTCTACTAAAGAAAAATCTTCCTTTAGTGCTGTCATCTGCCATTGTTTCATTTTTCCCATTTCGTTTTATTTAAAAGTTAGGATTTTCAAATAAAATAGCTGTTCCTTGTCCTCCTCCTATACATGCAGAAGCAATTCCATATTTAACTCCTTTTGCTTGCATTTCTCTTGATAGTGTTAATGATAATCGAGTTCCCGTAGCTGCTAACGGATGACCTATAGCAATAGCTCCTCCATTAACATTGCATTTTTCTCTATCCAATCCTAATTCTTTTTCACAACCAATAAACTGAGCAGCAAATGCTTCATTAATTTCAAATAATCCTATATCATCAACTGTTAAGCCAGCCATTTCTAATACTAATCTGATTGAAGGAACAGGACCTAATCCCATAACTTTTGGATCTAGGGCACTTGTTGATGAGGCAATTACTTTTGATAGCGGGTTTAATCCTCTGGTATCAATAAATTTTCTATTAGCAATAACGACAGAAGCAGCCCCATCTACAATTCCGCTTGAATTTGCAGCAGTTTGAACACCATCTTTAGCAAATACAGTTGGTAATTTTGCCATAGCCTCAAGATTTGCTGGACGTACGTTCTCATCTGTAGTAAAATCCACAGCACCTCTAGGCAATCTTACTTTTCGGGGATTTAATCCTTCTATTTCAAACACAGTAGAATTCATTTTAATAACTTCATCATCAAAAAATCCTCTTTCTTTCGCTGCTAAATATTTATCGATTGACTGTTTTGCAAACTCATTGGCTTCTGATTTAGTAATGTTATGCTTGGAAGCTATATTTTCAGCAGTACAACCCATAGGGACTGCAGCAGTATCATTTAAAGCTTCCCAAAGCATATCTTTAAAATCTATTCTTCCCAGCGGATAACCCATTCTATTACCAAAACTAACCGTTGGAGATAATGTCATGTTTTCTGTTCCTCCACATAAAGCTGTGCTGGCTTTTCCCATTGAAATTTGCTCAGCCCCAGAAATAATCGTTTCAAAACCTGAACCGCAAATTCGTTGTAACATGACAGCAGGAATGCCAACTGGAATATTAGAATATAACCCAATATGTCGCGGTAAAAAATAGGAATCAGCAGAACTTTGTCCAATGTTAGCATACATCAACTGATCAATATCTTCTCCTTCAATTCCTGATTTTTCAATGGCTGCTCTACTGGCATATATTCCTAAATCTGTAGGTGATATTTTTCCTAACGTTCCACATAATTTACCAAAAGGAGTTCTTGCTCCATTGACTAGATAAATATCATCGTAAGTTATTCCAATTCCTTTATTCTTATCATGAAAACCTTTCATATTGTTGTATATTCTATTTTATAAAATTAAAAACGTAAAAATGCCAATTTTTGACATATTTTTAAAAAACGACTTTAGCAAATTAATGCCTTAAACAATCGATTATTTTTTGACAATTTTCTAGTTTAGAAATTGTAATTCTAAAAGCTTTAAAATCACCAAAAGGACCCATTTTTCGAGCTATTACATTATTGCTGGCAAGTTTGTTGAAAATCTTATCTTGGTCTTCTTGCTCATTAAAAAAAACGAAAATAAAATTACTCTGGGACGAAACAACATTATAGCCTAAAATTAAAAGTTCTTTTTCCAAAAAGGCTCTTCCTGCCAAGTTCATTTCAAAACTATCTTTAACAAATTGTTTATCCTTTAATGCAGCAGAAGCAGCAATCGTAGCCATTTTATTAACTGTAAACGGTGGTTGATAATAATCAAATTGTTTAATAATTTCTTTTGAAGCAATGACATAACCTACACGCAATCCTGCTAATCCGTATATTTTGGAAAAAGTTCTCATCACAATTAGGTTAGGATATTCCTTTTGCAACTTTAATGTATTAGGATAATCCTCATCAGACACATATTCGCAATAAGCTTCATCGATTGCTACATAAGTCTGTTGCGATACACTTTCCATTAATTTAATCAGCTCTTTCTCTGTAATGATATTTCCGGTTGGATTGTTGGGGTTTGCTATTATGATTAATTTAGTTTGATTGTTATAATTTTCAATTATAGAATCTACATCGATTCTATAATCTTTCATTTTGGAAAATCGAGTTTCAACATTAAACACCTTTGCGAGCAGTCTATAAGCAACAAAAGTAAGTTTAGGAATAATTAGATTTTCACCTTTCACAATAAAATTTCTAATCATAATATCCAGAGCCTCTACCAAACCAGCACTTACAAAAATATTTTCAGTACTAAGTTCAAGATGGCTTGCTAATTCAGATTTCAAAGTAACCGAATGTACTTCCGGATAACGATTTATCGTATTACATTGCTCAGATATAGCTTTATAAGCCATTGGTGATGGCCCAAGTGGGTTTTCATTTTGAGATAATTTGATTTTTTCTGCTATTTTTCGATCTATATTCATTCGAAAATGGTTTTACTTAAATTAAAAAGTACTTCTTTCCTGTACCATTCAGAAGCTCTTATGTCTGAAATTGGAGAAGCATATGCTAATACTTTTTTCGCAAAAGCTATTCTATCTGTTTCAGATATTTCTTTAATATTTTTTCCTTTAATAAAATCACAAGCTGAAGTGGCATAAGGAATTATTGGTGCCACAGCGCCACAACTTACTCCTGCTTTTTCAATTACTCCGGTATCCTTATATTGAATATGATAGGACAACGAAACAATTGAACATTCCATTGAATTACGCGTCCCTACTTTTTCAAATCCCGATTTAATATTTGCTTCGGAATTTTTCTGTATGGTGATACTTTTGAGAATTTCATTTTTTGCCAGTGACGTTTTTCGAACATCTTGAATAAATGTGACTAAAGGTTCGGTTCTTTTCTTACCTTCTGAATTTAAAATAGTGCATTTAGCTTGTAGTGCTACCAGAGCAGCAGACATATCTGCCGACGGTGAAGCGTGACATATATTTCCTCCTATGGTAGCTAAATTTCTTATTTGTGTAGAAGCCACACTTAAAGTGGCTTCATGAAGCACAGGATATAGTTCTTTGATTATTTTACTGTTTACAATATCTGAAGCAGTAACCAAAGCACCTATAACGATATAATCATCTTCTTCAGTAATTGCATTAAAAGAGGATTCGTCTAATTGAGCTATATTGATTATTGTAAGATCTTCAACAGCTTGCTGTTTTAATTCTAAGATTAAATCGGTATAACCAGCTCCTATCTTAAAGTTATTATGTTGATTATCCTCGATTGCTTTTAGCAATTCATCTGTTGTTGTTACGTTAATTATTTCGAAATCCATATTTTTTTAATTTGAAACCAATTCCCCTTTTTTCTTTTCACTTAGTGCTTTCAAAACTTTTTCGGCAGTAATTGGAAGTGAATAAAAGCGAATATCCAGTGCATTTGAAACAGCATTAGCTATAGCTGCCGCTGTAGGGATCAATGGTGCTTCGCTGGCTCCTTTAGCCCCATAAGGACCTGCCTCATCAAAGGTTTCAATGGGATAAAAATTTACTGAAGGCATATCTGTAGTTGTTAATATCTTATATCCGTGGAAACTGGGATTTTTGAGCACGCCTTCTTCATAAATCATTTCTTCGGTAAGTGCATATCCTATTCCTGTGGCAATTCCTCCTTCTATCTGACCTTGTAGTCCAAGTGGGTTCAAGACTCTACCAACATCCTGAGACACATAAGCGTTAAGTACTTTCACATTTCCTGTTATTGTATCCACTTCAACTTCAATGGCTTGCGAAGCAAATGCATAGTTGGCGGAAACATTTCCTTTAAAACCTTTATCCTGAAGCTGACTTGGTGGCTCATAAAAATAGACTACCGAGCATAATTCATGGGGTGGACTAAAATGTATTTCACGAACTACTTTGTCTGTTTTTATTTCAAGTTCATTAAAGCGCATCTTCCCATCTATATACTCCCAATCTTCGGTTAGAACATTCAGCAATTCTGAAGCTTTTTTATTTAGTTTTTCCTTTAAAAGTTTAATCGCACCCAGTAATGAGTTGCCGGCTACAAAACTTGTCCTTGACGCATGAACGCCAACATCCCAGGGCTTAAAATTGGTGTCGGAATTAATAATTTTTATTTTTTCTACTGGGATTCCTAATTCTTCAGTTGCAATCATAGCCAAAACGGTTTCAGACCCTTGACCAATTTCACTAGAGCCGGAAATAATGGTTAGATATCCATAATAATCCAAATTTAAAATTGTTCCACAACCATCTGACCGATATATTTTTGCTCCACCACCTACATGAAGCATCGAGGCTAAACCAATACCTCTCTTATATCTTCCACTTTTAGATTCATTATTCATTTGATTAAAACCACTTTTATAAATCACCTTTTCTAAAGCTGGAATAGCTCCGCATGTTTTAAAATGCATACCCTGTCCTGTTATTTCACCTTCATAATTGGCATTAATCAATCTTATTTCATCCTTATCCATACCTAATTCTTCAGCCATAAGGTCGATATTTATCTCAACTGAAAAGGTTGCTTGCGGATTACCATATCCCCTAAAAGAACCTGCAAATGGGTTGTTGGTATAAATTGCATGAGAATCGAATTTACAAGCGGGAACCTGATAGAGAGAAGAAAACGTTTGCATCATAACAAAAGGGGTTGTTGCTCCCCAAGAAGTATAAGCTCCATTATCCTTGATGATTTCAACTTCTCTAAAAGTGAATTTTCCATTTTCATCACAACCGGTTGTCAAGTCAATTATCATTGGCTGACGCGTTGGAGATAAAATGAATTCTTCTTCGCGTGAATACAGAATCTGAACAGGTTTCCCACTTTTCTTAGCCAAAAGAGCACAGATTGGTTCGAAAGGATGCATATCTAATTTACTTCCAAAGGCTCCGCCAATAATGGGCTGAATAATCCGTATTTTTGATGGATCCATTTTTAGAGCATGAGCAATATCTCGTTGATACAGAAAAGGAACCTGTGTAGAGGACCAAAGTGTTAATCTACCATCAAGATTATTAAATTCGGCAGTAATATTACTGGTAGCCATGCAGGCATGGGTTACTCGTGGTAACTCATATGTTTTTTTAACAATGATTTTACTTTTTGCCTTTTGCGAGTCCAAGTCACCATGCTCATAATGGAAAGATTCGGCTATATTTTTATTGCCAAACTGCTCTTCTCCTTTTCCAAATTCATTGATTCTTGGCGCCTCCTCCTTTAGTGCTTCAAATGGGTCATATACACCTTTTTTTATCTTGTATTCAACTTCAATAAGCTGAATGGCTTTGTCTGCAATCTCTTTTGTTCTAGCCGCTACGGCAGCAATTTCATCACGATTACAGTTTACCGTTCCTTTTTTAAGGATAGGATGATCTCTTTTGTAGCTTATTTTATTTACATCGTAAACCTCATCATCTGCAGTAATTACACATTCAACACC
>QMOV01000120.1 GCA_003650305.1 Bacteroidota bacterium
AAAAGCTTTGATAATTTTCAGAACCTATTTCATTTAACAATGAATCTAATAGTACTGTTTGAGCTCCTGTATCAAAGATGAAAGGAAACTCCTTTTCACTACCTGCTACTTTTACTTTAATGACTATCCAATTATTTATGTATTCAAAAGGTAATCTTGTTAGAAAGTTTGTGCTTTCAAGTTCGCAGCCTGTAATTCTTTTCTCTAATTGATGTTGTAAATATTTTAAACCAAAATATCCTGTACATAAAATTGTAGTTATAATAATTGATACTATAATTAAAACCTTTTTTATTTTGTTCTTTTTCATATTAATTGAACTCTTTTATGCACTTGTGGCTAACGTGTTCGTGTATGGTTTCGTAGTGTTAGGACTAAAGATAGCAAAAAGAGACAAACGTGTAGGAAATTCGGTAAAATTTCCGAGACACTCTTTATTCACTATTAGCAATTAATTATACACGGTGTTATGCTTTCTTTTTTCAATGGATCTTGTTATTTCTTTTTTGGTGGCTATAATTTTATTGCTTTCAAATAATCGAAACTCTCTTTCAAAGCCACCTTGGGGTTCTGAACAAAATCTTGCTCAACATAAAAATGCTTTACTCCTGATTTTTCAGCAGCTGAAATAATAGCTGGGATATCAAGCACTCCGGTTCCGACAGTAGACATGTATGGAAATAGTTCTACCCATTGGCTTGGGCTACCTCCATCCCCAGAAAATCTGGCTTTTTCTTTCATGTCCTTTATGTGCATTAATTGATATCGGCCCGGGTAGGATTCAAAATAATGCACAGGATCAGCACCGCCAGCTATGGTCCAGTAAATGTCCATTTCAAAAAACACAAGACTAGGATCTATCTCTTCAAGCAGAATATTTAAAGGGATCTGACCATCCATTTCTTGCAACCCATAGCCATGATTATGATAAGCGAACTTTAATCCCACCTCTTTGGCCTGCTCGCCTATTTTATTAAACTCTTCAGCTACTCTTTTATAATCATCTAGCGTTTTCCTTTTCTCTTCCGGAATAGCAGGTAATCCAACATACTCAAAACCCAACTGGTCCGCTGCCTCGCCAAGCAGTGGCATGCGCGTTTGCATTGTTTCCATGTCGGTATGGGTAGACGTAGCCTTTATGCCAAACTCATTTAATATGGCCTTTACTTCTTTGGGGCTGTGACCAAAATAACCACTTCCACTAAACCCCAGTTGTGGTTCTAATGCCCTCCATCCCTCTTTCACAGAATCAACACTAAAAGGAAAAGGGCCGAACATCTCAATTTCCCTATAGCCCATTTTGGCAAGCAGCTTAATGCTACCTCTAAAATCATTTTCCAGAAGTTTAGGTAAGGAAAATAGCTGTACTCCTATTGTGCTAATATTTTTACTTGCACAACTGGTTATCAATCCAGGAAATAATGTGAGGGCGGTAGCTGCGGTACTTGTATTCTTAAGGAAACTTCGTCTTTTCATAACTGTTTATTTATAAAGCATAACGTTATTGTGTATGATTAGTTGCGGGAAATCAGTTATGATTTTCCGCCGTGGCACTAAAGTAATTAATTCGAGTGAATTTCCGTCAAAAAAATTCCGCCGCAATTAATTATACACGCTGTTAGCCTTTCGTTATTCATTCAAATTTACCCATCAATTTTAGTTTTAGTCAGTAATTGATGTTTAATTTTCTTAAGAATTTTTATCATTGGTTTTATTTATTTCAATGAAAGCCAATGGAAAAACTAAGAAGTTTGACAGGATCCTAGTAATTGACAGATTATTGAATTAAACAAATAATTGCTGCTCTCTATACGTTTTCACTCTAATTGCCCTTATAGTTAGTATTGCTTTTTATTTCTATTTCTGGGAAAGAAGTTTTTAAAAGATCAATTTCGGGGATATTCTTTAAATGAGAATCCCAAAACTTCAAAATTATGGAGTTCATAATTTTTGTGACGCGGTTACCAGAAAGTGGACCGGCTTGTCCGTAAATTTTAAGTATTGGCCAAATTATTGCCATATCGGTGAGATCTGCGTGGCGCGTATTTTTCAAATGATACTCATAATAATTCTGATTACTTTTTAAAAACATGAAATCGTTCATTCCTTGCCCGTCATCACTATAAACCATCATAAAAGGCACCTTGAGAGTATCCATTTGTGCAGTGCCATATTGCAACCCATCTATATTTATTCCTGCTTTAATTCGAATATCAATTTTGCTAAACTCCCCTGCAGCAGCACCTCCAATTGACATGCCCATGACTCCAATTTTTTTCGAGTCAATATTTGGAATCAAGGCCAACTTCTTTTTACTGTTTTGAAGTAATTTATCTAATACAAATTCATTGTCACTTGCCCACAGGGTAACCATTTTATTTAGTCCGTCTGCTTTTTGTATTGCGTCTAGTACAATTTTACTTCGCTTTTCTCGATCTTCAATGAATTTAATTTCCTCTTTTGCTTTTGTCATAGGGATAGAAGCTTCTTCAACCCATTGCATACCCTCATTAAATTTTTTAAAACTAGTTACAAATTCTGGCAGTACTACGTGGTCTTGTCCAAAATCTATCCTTATGCTTTCATAAGGATGCCCTATACTAGCCACGATATATCCATGACTTGCAAGGTGTTCCATAAGCAAGGTGTTTTGTGAAGTGAACATTTGAAGACCGTGATTAAATAGAATCAATGGAAATGTTCCATCCGCCGGTTGCAAGTTGGGAAATGAATGCGTTTTAACATTTTTCAGATAACCAGTTAAATAGCTGATAATATCACTCTTTCCTGAATACAACCCTGACCACATTGATTTGGGTAAGACCGTTAGACTTGGCTTTGCGGGATACCATATTTCAACGAGTAATTCTCTTTTGTCTTTGGGGTCTTGGGTATGAAACTCTTCTCGTTTCTTATCTAACATTTTAATTATGGTATTACCTACGGAATATTCTCCTGAAGGTGCATTAAGTGTCAGTATTGGCATAGTAAGACTGTAAAAAACAGACATGAATACGAGAATAATGGCCATTAAAAATCCAAAACTTCTTAGAAGTAGATGACTGATGGATTTTTTTAAATAGAAAAGCCCTGAAATGAGCAGTATAAAGTATATAAAACTCATTTGCCATCTGACTGATTCAATTAGAATATGAAGTGTTAAAGTCGCTAAACCAATTAAGAAAAGCCGTTGTTGAAGAGTCCTATGCCTACCAAAAAAGGATAAAATTACGAGTAAGCTAAGAGTTATTATTAAAAGGAGTATTTCAAAAAATTGCATGAGCTATAGTTTTATTTTATAATTTCTATGTTTACGAATTTAATTCAAGTTATATTTGTTTTAAATCATGGTAAAGAAATAACTTGATTTTAAAAGGACGGTACTGATTTATGAATCAGTACCACTTAATATATTTCGATAGATTATTTTGTTATAGCTGAAATTCAATTATGTGGCCAAGTATTATTAATTCTCTTGCCCTTTCTACAGCCATTATCTTAGTTTTTATCCTTAGGGTTTTACCCGCTAGAATAAGCGATAGGAATTTATACCTTATGGTATTGTTGGTGTGCTTAATTGTTCATCTTTTTGGTGGACTATTGATGTTAAATGATGTACTGGATTTAGGGATTTATGCCATATTTTCTTTATCTATAGTTGTGTTATATGGACCAGCCTTTTATTATTACATTCGAAAATTTTACGGCCTCCGAACTAAAAGATATTTATGGCATGTTGCCATCGTTGAATTAAGTTTATGGGCTATAATTTATTTGCACTACATTGGAGTTCTGGAAGTGCCTCAGTGGTTCTATAATATCTATTACGCAACTGTATTAGTAGTTTACTTTATTGCAATTATAAAAATTAGACTTTCTGTTCCTCTTAAAGATGGAAAAGGGTGGATGAAAACCATTGCTATTGGCTTTGGAGGCCTAATTGTTCTATTCATAGTAGAGTCTATTTGGATGACTATTGATTTTAGCTCAATTCATAGAATACTAATCATCAACACAACGGGATATAATTTTTTCTGTTTTCTTTTTTTACTCATTTCAATTAGGCAGATTATTACCAATCCTGAAGCGTTTTCAAATATGAAGATTAGAATTCCTTATCAACGGAAGAAAATAGAAAACTTTGATGCTGAATTGGATCTAATCTTATCATATGTTTTTAAGGAAAAGGAATACAAAAACCCTGATTTGAGTCGCGACGTAATTTCTAAGGCCACAGGCATTAGCAATCATAGAATTTCTGAAATTATTAATATTGAATTTAAAAAGAATTTTAATGATTGGGTTAATGATTATAGAATAGAAGAAGCAATTTTACGTTTAACAAATTCTAAATTGAGTATCAAAGAAATTTGCTTTGAAGTAGGGTTCAATTCTAAGTCGGCTTTTAATAACGCCTTTAAAAAACGATTGCATATGACTCCAACTGAGTATCAAAATAAACATAAGTAATGAAAGAGCAGTCAAGTTAATTAATGCCATAAGCACAATTTTCCCAATAGCATATCTTAAATATTTCAGCGGTTTACTATCATCTGCTTTATTTTTCTAAAGAATTTTATCATTGGTTGGTTATAATGAAGGCTAACGTTTTGGCTATGATATGTTGTGGTTAAACTAGCTATAACTTTCCGCTAGTAACATCTTTTTTTATTATCTCTCACTTTGGGTAAAATACTTACCCACAATATATTATAGCCGTTGTTAGCCTATCGTTATTTAATTACTCTGAAAATACTCATTTTCCAATAGTTTTAATAGAGCGTTAATTTGATCTAAAAGATCTGTGTATAGAGAGTTTAATGAAATTCGGTCATTCTGTAAAATAGCAAGTCTGTTTACAAATAACTTTTTACTGTCTTTAGTAAATGTAAATGGAATTAAACTATAATATTCATAATTATCTGATTTTATTGTTGTTAAATTTTGTTCTAATGCATTATTCAGGTTTGTTTGGCTATCAATAGCATTAGCTTCCCAATTAACTATTCTTGGTAGTTTTCTATCAAAAATATCAGTAATATAAAACCTAATTGAATCATTCGCAACTAATTGTATCTCCAAAGATTTTAAATTTTCGTAAGCAATTGTTCTAGGATATAGCTTTACATTAAATGAAGCCCAAGTAAATTGATTAGCTCCATACAAATTTAAATCAAACTCTTCAGGCTCAATCTTGTTTAGATATGTAATAATAGAATCCGATTTCTGTATAATCTGGGATAAGGTATTAATATCTTCTATTAGTTCATTTTGAGTTTCAGTTAAATCATTTTTCAATTCTAATACTAGTTTATATTCTTGATTTGATAATTGATTACTTTTACTCCAATTGTTGATAGATAGAGCAATTAAAATTCCGATAACCACAAGCACAATTTCTCCTATGGCATACTTTAAATATTGTCCAGTTTTGTTTTTCTCCATTAAGTCGTATCGTATTTTTCTAAAGAATTTTATCATAGAATGCTAGTTAGTAGCTTATAAAGATAGAAAGAATATAATTGACTGTTTTAAACATTACACATCGACCAATTAGAGCGTTTTATGGTTCTATTATTGGTTAGATGAGAATTATTGTTTGGGTTTTGGCGGTTTGTCAAGTGACTAATTAGAAACTATACACATCGTTAGCATCTGGCATTAATCAGAATCTTTTGCATAAATACCATCAGAAACAATATCTGTTGAGATAAGAAGTTTATCTACATAATCTCGATATTCATCAAAGAATATAGATTTTCGAGCATTCCAATAGAGTTTGAATCCAGGTTGATCCTTCACACCATAAACAACTTGATTTAAAGATTTTGGGATCCTTTCATCAAGTGTACCTTCCAAAGAAAGATAATAGCTATTTTGAAAAGCAAGAAAAAGGCCATGAAAATTATAAATGTGTTGTAATCGTTCTTCTTTAGTCATAGATTCTGGATCTTCAAGAAATCTATAAAAAGATTTGCTAGTCTCTGCATTTGCGCCCATAGTTACGTACCAATTTGTCATAATATCGATGGTTGCAGTAGCAGTTGCCGATCGTGTTGCTTTTGTATTTTCCCTGAATTGAAACCCAACAAAAATTAAGGTAACTAAAATGGCAATACCTCCAAATATTTCAGCGATTAATGCGAATTTCTTTAATTTAAATTTCATCTTCTTTATATTTTAAAT
>QMOV01000121.1 GCA_003650305.1 Bacteroidota bacterium
GACTATGATGAGATTTCAATGAAATTTTCAACCAAAGGACATTCTGCTACTTTAATTCCTGTATTTGCTTATGGACCTGGATCTGAAGAGTTTATTGGTATTTATGAAAATACTGATATTTTTGAAAAAATATTGAAAATGACAAAATGGAGAAGTGAAGATTAAGGATTAAAAACCTTTAGCTTTAAAACTGACCGTAACAAAACACAAGCCCAACAAAGAATTAGTTGAACAAGGAGTCGGAAATAGTGCTGCATCATTAATGTTTATGAAAAAAATAGGTGATGTAACTGCCCAACGTTCAGATGTAAAATCACTTCTCAAAGAAAAAGGATGGCCTGATGAAAAAGATTTTCCAGAAGATCTAAAAGAAAAAGTTTTTATAAAACATATAAAAGGACCTTTGTTCTTTGGCTCTACAAGTAATTTTCAGCAGCTAGCTAATCAAATACCCAGTACTGCAACTACGATAATTATAAGAATGGGAAGAATGCCATATTTAGATTAGTCTGGCTTATACGCACTAGAAGATGTTTTAGTAGATTTGGTTAAAGAAGGTAAAAAAGTTTTACTCGTAAATATTATAGAACAACCTATGTATATGTTAGAACGCATTGATATTATTCCAGATTTAATACCAAAAGATCAAACCTTTAATAGTTTTAAAGATTGTTTGGTATGGATTAAAGAAAATGTGAAAAATGATAGTTTGAATTCAGAAAATTAATAATAAATAAGTATAATAACAGATGTTGAAATATCTCGATAACTATCGGAATCAGCATAAAAAAAGAAAAAAATGAGAACAACTGTAATAACAAAAGAAATTCAAAATTCAATAACACCAACAAGTATTATAACCGATTTATTAGAAGGTAACAAACGGTTTACTGAAGCTAAAAAAGAAACCGTAGATTATTTAGCTCAAGTAGCACAAACTGTTGAAGGACAATTTCCTAAAGCGGTTATTTTATCATGTATAGATTCTAGAGTTCCTGTTGAAATAATTTTTGACCAAAGTATAGGCGATATTTTTGTTGCTAGAGTTGCTGGTAATTTCGAGAATATTGATATTTTAGGTAGCATGGAATACTCATGTAAAGTAGCTGGAAGCAAATTGATTTTAGTCTTAGGACACGAATCTTGTGGTGCTGTAAAGGCTGCTTGTGATGGTGTAGAATTAGGTAATATAACCGAAATGCTATCCAAAATTATGCCTGCAGTAAAATTATCGGCTGGACAGGTAAATGGAGAAACAAATTCTTCAAACAAAGATTTGGTTGCTAAAACTGTAGCCAATAATGTATTGCTTACTATTGATAGAATTCGTGAAAAAAGCCCTGTCCTTAAAGAAATGGAAAACAATGGAGAAATAAAGATTGTTGGTGGTGTTTATCATTTATCAACTGGTAAAGTTGAATTAATTTAAGGGTAATAAAAATTCATCTATTAAGTAGAAGGCTTTGGTACGTTCTAATTCTTATCAAAAGCCTTTACTCCAGCTTTAACTTCAACAGATACATAATTTTGTCTAGGTACAATCGGACAAGAATACTTCTCGTTATATACACAATATGGATTGTAAGCTGTATTAAAATCTATTACAATAGTATTGCCTTCAGGAATTCTACATTCTACATAACGTCCTCCTCCATAACTTGTATCTCCATTAGTGTTGTCTAAAAAAGGTAAAAACAAATAATCTTCTTGTCCTTTTTCTTTAAGTAAATCAATATCCTGATAAATATTGAGTTGATGGGTTTTTCCTTTTAGCTGGAATTCTACAACACCATATTTTACATATTCAGGAAGCCTATCGGTTGTGGTTTTCATTTTAAAAGGTTTTTCTTCTGGAGTTCTTGTTAACGTTGCAGCTACCACAAACGTAGAATCGAATGTAAAGAAATCTAATCCTTTAAAATGTTTTCTGTCTTTAGCTTTTAGAGGTGACTTTGTAGCATCCTTAAAATTGGCATTCATCTCTCTTTGCCATTCAGTATCACCTAAAAGCGGTTGCTTATCTTGTTTACAACTCATTATAGATACTAATACTAAAAAGAATATAATTTTCTTCATTTCATAAATTTTTTTCAGTTCAAAAATACAACTTAAAATAATTTTATTTAGTTTTGGTATTCAAAATATAAAACTTGAATAATAACGTCACTATTTATAGAAAGCAATACACCTCTGCAAGAAAGAGTTGGACGCCTTATACATTGTGATGATATGAATATAAAAAATTATAATACGTAAAAGTCCAACTTAACAGTTGGACTTTTTACATTTATACAATAAAATGAAAACACTTTTTAATAATTATATAAATACATTTAAAGGACTCTCGCAAGAAGTTTGGTGGTTGGCTTTAATTACACTTATTAATAGAGCTGGAACCATGATAATTCCGTTTCTATCACTATATCTCACTAAAGATTTAGAATTTAGTTTAAGTAATGTGGGCTGGATTATGACTGCCTTTGGTCTTGGTTCAGCCTCTGGATCGTGGCTTGGCGGAAAATTAACAGACACATTTGGATTCTACAAAGTTATGGTCTATAGCTTAATAGCCACAGGATTTTTATTTGTTGGTTTACAATATTTAAAAACATTCGAAAGTCTTTGTTTGGGTATATTTTTAGTGATGCTTGTTGCAGATACTTTTAGACCTGCAATGTTTGTGGCGATGAGTTCTTATAGTAAACCCGAAAACAAAACGCGCTCTGTTACTCTAATTCGTCTGGCAATTAATTTAGGTTTTTCTGCTGGACCAGCAATTGGTGGATTAATTATAACAACAATGAGTTATGGTGGTTTGTTTTGGATTGATGGGATTACGTGTTTATTGGCAGGAATCTTATTACTAAAAGTACTTAACCCAAAAAAAACAACCACATTGGATGATGTAAAAGTAGAAAATCCAAAATCGGCATATAAGGATAAATTGTATTGGATATTTTTAATAAGTATGGTTTTATTCGGAATTGTATTTTTACAGTATTTCTCTACAATTCCATTGTATTATAAAGATGTTCACATGTTAACAGAATTTGAAATTGGTCTTTTATTAGGAATGAATGGATTTTTAATCTTTGTTTTTGAAATGCCTTTAGTAAAATGGTTAGAAAACTCTGTATATACGCTAACTGGTCTCATCCTTTTTGGAGGGATTCTTACTGCATTAAGCTTCGCTGTGCTAAACATAAGTTCTTGGGTTGGTATTGTTGTTTTAGGAATGCTATTAATGACTATTGGTGAGATGGTTGCATTTCCGTTTTCAAATGCTTTTGCTTTGCAGCGAGCTAAACGCGGAAATCATGGCGAATATATGGCACTTTATAGTATTGCTTTTTCAATCTCTCATATTTTTGGTCATAATTCTGGGATGCAACTTATAGATAAATTTGGTTTCGATTTTACATGGAATGTTATGATTGTTCTAATGATATTATGTGTTTTATTGCTCTTATATCTAAAACGTCGTTTAGCTTTAAAAACTGAAAAATTATGAATTTAAACCAAATCACAATTCCGTCTTTAGATTTAGAAAAATCTGTTTCTTTTTATAAAACATTAGGTTTACACCTTATTGTAGATGCATTGCCAAACTATGCCCGTTTTGAATGTCCTGATGGAGACAGTACGTTTTCTATTCATAAAGTTGATGAGCTACCAAAAGGAAATGGAATAACAATTTATTTTGAAGATGACAATTTGGATGTTTTAGTTTCAAGCCTTAAACAAAAAGGAATTACCTTTAGTCAATTACCAGAAGATAAATCTTGGCTGTGGCGTGAAGCACATTTACAAGATTTAGATGGTAATCATATCATTTTATATAAAGCTGGAACCAACAGAAAAAATCCACCATGGCGAATAAAAAAAGATTAAAGATAATAGAACAAAGAAAAAAGACTAAAAACCGCTCAAATGAAAAACTATTTTTACCTGATAATACTCGCTCTTTTCGTGAATTGTAATTCTTTTGAAGAAAAAAGTATAAATCAAAATACAGAAAGTGAAAATGAGATACTGAAACAAGTTCAGGATGACAAGTCATTTCCAAAGTTAGAACCCAACCGTTATAATGTTGCTTTCTTAATTATGAATGGTACTTATAATACAGAATTAACTGCACCTTTCGATATTTTTCAGCATACGCAATACAGAGAAAATATAAAAGCAATGAATGTGTTTACAGTAGCAAATACAGATGATGCTATTACAACTTTTGAAGGCATGCGAATCCTTCCCGATTACAATTACGTTTCAGATTCATTACCTAAAATAGATATAATAGTTGTGCCAAGTGCAGAGCATCATTTAGATACTGACCTTGAAGATGATGCCATGATTAATTTTGTAAAACGTATAGATAAAGAAGCTCAATTTATAACTTCGCATTGCGATGGTGCTTTTGTTTTAGCCAAAGCTGGTGTATTAGATAATTCGGTTTCTACAACTTTTCCCAGCGATATAGATAAAATGAGAGACATGTTTCCATATCTTGATATACGTAAAGAAGTCCTCTTTGTCCACGATGGAAAATACATCACATCAGCTGGAGGAGCTAAATCTTTTGAAGCTGCACTATACTTATGCGAATATCTTTACGGTAAAGAAATTGCACAATCTTTAGCTGGTGGATTGGTTATTGATTGGGATGTGTTAAATGTTTCGCATTTAATTATTGAGTGATTCTATAAAGGAGTGAAATTTCTTTTTGGTCTTAAATTTTTCAAATTCCTTTCCATTTATAATAGCAGCCTTATTTTTAAATCCAAATCTTATCGCTTTTTCAAGATTTAAAAGTGTCTGTCTATACGCATTTAATTTAGCATGATTTTGAGCTAATCTAAAATACCAATAAGGTTGTTTCTTATTAAGAATAACTAATAACTTATTGCAATATAATGCGCGTTCTAAATCGTTATTATCACTGTAAAGATTCGAACTTTCAATCGCAACTGCAAATAGTCGATAGCGTAATCGTTTCACCATTTTAACAGTAAAATAATTACTATCCTTTTTAATTTCATTATTTAGTTCTTTCAATTCATTTTTCCACCATGCGTAATTATCATCAGATCTTCCAAATGCAGATTCATTTCTGAATCGATCTAAAAAAGTTTCAGAAATTTGGTATTCTTTAGCTTCAATCTGGTTTCTTATTTGCAGTTCTATTTGAAAATCATTAGTTGATTTCAGTTTAGATATTTTTGCAAATATGCTATCCATATCAAAATAAGGTTTATAATTCCTATACAATCGCTCATATTCATTTACTGCACTTAATAATGATTCATTTCGCTCAATTAAACTTACATACTCGTAATTCTGCTGATACATTGCTTTCAAAAGTTCTTTGTTTTTTGGTCTTAATTTTCTTTTGTATGCCTGTAATTCAATCCAAATAAGTGCTCTATTTATTTGAATTTGTGGAGGCCATTTATGCTCATCTTTATAGGTAAACAGCTCATTATCAACCAAAACTTTATTTAGCCATTCTCTGGCATAAAACATTTCTTGATAGTTCATGTCCTCATCGCCTACCAACCCTACGTATGAAAACTTACTATCAAACGTAGGTTTTTTGTCAATATCCATACCAAAACCTGCACCACAACCAATAACGCCTTGAACAGTACCTGTTAATACAGCAATAGTACAAGCTAATCGAGATCCACCTGAAAATCCTGCTGTATAAATCTGGTTGCTATCAATATTGAATTCAGAAAAAACATGATTGAATAAACGATTAGTAATATCGAAATTGAGTTGGTATGGTCCATTTTTAGAATTGTTAGAGCAAACGATAATGTAGTTAAACTTTTCAGCAGATTTCAGAAAAACTTCAACACCCCTTTTTCCATTTCCAGAAGGGTCAAACACAAATATAATCGCTGAATTTATATCTTTATTAAAAGACGTTGGTAAATACAACACAAAAGATTCATTGGTAGTTTTTTTTACTAAAATAGATTCTATAATCTTGCCTTTTTCATATTCTTTAATTTGAGAAAATGAAAAATTGCAAACAAATAAAAATATTAAAAGTTTTATTAATTACATTAGAAATTAAAATTAACAAAATATCCTATAGTATACATTCAAATTAAATAAAGTTTAACTTAATTTGTATTTAATATTTTCTATCTTCAAGCTCTAAAATCGATAAA
>QMOV01000122.1 GCA_003650305.1 Bacteroidota bacterium
TACCTCCAAAACTTGGAATAGCCATTGGAATCATGATATCGCTTCCTCTTCCAGTAGAAGTTAGTATTGGTAACAATGCTAAAATTGTAGTTGCAGTAGTCATTAAACAAGGACGAATTCTTTTTTTGCCTGCTTCTACTACAGATAGCCTAATTGCTTGTTTTGTTTGTGGTAAATTTTTATCGAATGTTTGAGTTAAATAAGTAGCCATAACAACACCATCGTCTGTGGCAATACCAAATAATGCAATGAAACCTACCCAAACTGCAACACTTAAATTTATAGGATGCATTTGAAATATGTCTCGCAGGTTAATTCCAAACATATCTACATTTAAAAACCAGGATTCGCCATAGAGCCAGATCATTATAAACCCTCCTGCAAAGGCTACTGCAATTCCGGTAAATACCATTAATGATGTTGATACCGAACGGAATTGAAAATATAATATTAAAAAGATGATTGCTAATGCTAAAGGGACAACTAAAGACAATGTCTTTTCGGCTCTTATCTGGTTTTCGTAAGTTCCTGTAAATTGATAATTAATACCTTTAGGAACAATTAATTCTCCACTTTCAATTTTATCCAGTATATGCTGTTGAGCTCGTTCTACAACAGTGACTTCGGCTTCATCATCTAGTTTATCAAACAACACATAACCTACAAGAAAAGTATCTTCACTCTTTATTACTTGAGGACCTTTCTCATAAGTAATAGTTACCAATTCTTTTAACGGAATTAGAGAGCCATTAGGTGTTGGAATATAAATATTCTCTAAATCATCTGGACTATTGCGTTGCTCTCTAGGATAGCGTACACGAATTCCGTAACGTTCTCGACCTTCAACGGTTTGCGTTAATACTTTACCACCAATAGCAACTTCAAGAATGCTTTGCACATCGTCGATAGTTAAACCATATCTTGACAACTTTGTTCTATCTATATCAATTATTAAATAAGGTTTACCCACAATTCTATCTGCAAAAACGGCCTCTTTTTTAACTCCTCGAACTTCTTTTAAAATGCTTTCCAGTTTTAATCCAAAGTCTTCAATTTCCTTTAAATTTTGACCTTTCACTTTAATTCCCATTGGTGCACGCATTCCTGTTTGCAACATGATTAAACGCGTCTGTATTGGTTGTAGTTTTGGTGCCGAAGTAACTCCTGGTAATTTGGTTGCTTTCACGATTTCATTCCAAATATCGTCGGCAGATTTTATATGTTTTCTCCAGTTACGAAAATATTCACCATCCTTGTCTAAAATAAGGTGATTGGTTTCTGTTTTTGTTCCTGAAGGAATAAATGCTCCAGATTTAGTTTCAAATAAACCATCATCATTTACCTTAAATTTTAGACGTTTGCCATTATCATCAAATTTGTATTCAGGTAAATAAATAATTACATTTTCGTACATAGAAAGAGGAGCAGGGTCTAAAGCACTTTCTATTCTTCCAGCTTTTCCGACAACTGTTTTAATTTCAGGAATAGAAGCAACAGCCATATCTAATTGTTGCAATACTCGTTTATTTTCTTGAACTCCAGAATGTGGTAACGATGTTGGCATCAATAAAAATGAACCTTCGTTTAATGCAGGCATAAATTCTTTTCCAGTATTACGCCAAATTGATAACCCAAGAACAATTATAATTGTTGGAAGACTTAAGAAAAGTATTTTATTGGCTAATGCCCAATTAAGAATCCTTACGTAATACCTTCTGAATAATGTAAAAACACCTAATAATCCAAAACAAATCAGACTCACAAAAATGAGGCTTGAAAATATTGAATAATCAACGCCTAAAGGTCTCCAATATACACTCAATAGAACAATAATACTGATAACTGTTATGCTTATATTTATTGTATTTGCTTTTGTTTCAGAAAGCATCTCTCTTGATTTTAAGACACTTGTAATCGCATAACCCAAAAGAACCAATCCTAAATAGTAACCATTTATCAATGCAAAAAGACCAACAATTATTAAAGCTATATTTAGAAGAAAACCAAATTTTTTCTTTGGAGATTTCCAATTAAATAACCAAGCTGCAAAAGGCGGAATTAAAAACAATGCTACTATAATAGAAGCAGTTAATGCAAAGGTTTTGGTAAATGCAAGAGGACGAAATAATTTGCCTTCGGCACCAATCATTGTAAACACAGGAATAAAACTAATAATGGTAGTCATTACTGCTGTAATAATTGCTCCTGACACTTCAACTGTTGCGTTATAAACAACCGTATTAACAGGTATGCGTTTCTTGTTCTCCTCTATATGCCGAATAATATTTTCGGATAGAATTACACCAACATCGACCATAGTACCAATAGCAATAGCAATACCAGAAAGCGCGACGATGTTTGCATCTACATTAAAGAGTTTCATAGCAATAAAAACCATAAGTACAGCAACTGGCAATAATCCTGAAATTAATACAGAAGCACGCAAATTAAATACCATCATTATGATAACTAAAATGGTAATTAGTATTTCTAATGAGAGTGCTTCGTTTAAAGTGTTTAGTGTTTCGTAAATAAGCTCTGTTCTATCATAAAAAGGAATAATAGTAAGTTGCGATGTTCTGCCATCTTTTAATACTTTTGAAGGCAATCCAGCACTTATTTCATTTATTTTTTCTTTTACATTAGTAATAACTTCCATTGGATTGGCACCATATCGTGCCACCACAACACCACCAACAACTTCCGCACCTTCTTTGTCTAAAATTCCTCTTCGCTCGGCAGGTCCTAAAGATACTTTTGCAATATCTTTAATTAAGATTGACGTAAAGTTTTCAGATGTTACTACAGCATTTTCTATATCTTCTACAGATTTAGCATAACCTAACCCTCGAACCAAATATTCTGCTCTGTTTATTTCAATAGTTTTGGCACCAACATCTTTATTTGTTTTCCGAACAGCATTAACAACCTGTTCTAAAGAAATATGATATTCTTTTAAAATATCTGGATTCACATCAATTTGATATTCCTGAACAAAACCACCAATTGAAGCAACTTCAGCAACACCAGAAGCAGATGATAACGCATATTTTACGTAGTAGTCTTGAACACTTCTAATTTCGTGCAAATCCCAGCCACCAGTAACGTTACCGTTTTCGTCTCTACCTTCAAGAGTGTACCAAAATATTTGTCCTAATCCAGTTGCATCTGGACCAAGACTTGGTTGTACACCATCTGGAAGTAATCCTTTTTGAAGAGAGCTCAATTTTTCTAAAATTCGACTTCGACTCCAGTAAAATTCAACATCTTCTTCAAAAATGATATAGATGCTTGAAAAGCCAAACATTGAGGAGCTTCTCACTGTTTTTACTCCAGATATTCCAAGCAACGATGTTGTAAGAGGATAAGTGATTTGGTCTTCAATGTCTTGAGGTGAGCGACCATCCCATTTCGTAAATACAATTTGTTGGTTTTCTCCAATATCAGGAATGGCATCTACAGCTACAGGATTACGAGGGAAGTTTCCTGTATTCCAATCAAAAGGTGCTACCATTACTCCCCAACCAATAAATAGAGCGAGTAATAAAACCGAGACTAATTTGTTTTCTATTAAAAATTTGATGCTTTTGTTTAGCATAATGTTTGATTTTAAGTATTTAATACCATTTTATAATTAAATTGGTATAAAAGATGAATTGTTTGACTATTACAAACAATAGGTTAACTCCAAATTAGAAATTCTAATTGGACGCTTTCTTCTAAAACTTAAAAATCAAATTAAGAATACTTCATCAAGAATATGTATGTCCTTGACTATAAGAGGAGGTGAGTAATCGTTAAAAGGAATAGCTTTTTTATCTAATCCTTCAAATAAATTAATATAAGCATATACAAATGTGGCAACGAAAAGTTGTTGATCTAATGTGAGTTTGTTAAACGATATTTTTAAATCATCTTGACCTTCAATGTGTTTCACAACATTTTCACAACAATTCATTTTAGTAATAGAACAGTTTGAAGTTGAGGTGTTTTTTTGCTTCCGATAGTTATCGGAATCCATTCCACAAGATTCTGCTTTAGAGAAAAGCGAACGATCCACCATAATATCACCACAGTAATGCTCACTAATTGTAAATGACATCGTGGAGAATAGCACAAGAAATGCTAAAAATACTGAGGCAATATTTTTAATAAATGCTTTCATCTGGTAATTCTTATCGCTTTTTAATTGTCAGATGGAACATTCAAATAAACAGTTCCAATATAACAAAAACTTTGATATGAATGTTTCATTAGAATTACAAATGTAGTAAATCTATATTAAATGGTTTTAAAAGCATGTTAAAATGCTTTATTTTATAAATCATATCCTGAAGTATGTTTATATAAATTATTGTTAAAAAGTGTGAATAATTAATTTATAAAATGTATTATTTTTCTTACCTTCTTTAGAATGAATATACTATATTAGTAAAATATAAAGCGGTTTAATAGTGATTTAACATTAAGATTACGGAAATCCTCAATGATTTTTAAAACAGATATTATAATTTAGCTTTGTTAAAAATTAATTTTTAATCTTATTTAAGATATATTATACCATTAATATATGGAGAACTTTACTCAGCTTTTTCAAAATAATATTTTTTTAATAACTGCTTTTGTTATTGTTAGTACTGCTTTTATTAATACAATTATTATTAAAGAGGTATATAAAGTAGCCAAAAAAAGAGGATTTACTGTATCGCCTTCTGTGAGAAGAATTCATAATGGAGAGGTGCCATTTTTGGGAGGAATTGCCATTTATATAAGTTTATTATTATCTATTTCGATTTATTCTGTTTTGTTTAAAGAACAACTTGATTTCTCATTTATTTTCTCAGTCATTTTATGTTTATCAATTTTAGTTTTTATAGGTCTAAAAGACGATATAGTAGAAGTTACACCTCAAAAAAAACTTTTTGCTCAACTATTTGTAGCCATAATTACCGTACTACTATTAGGACATTTTAAAATTGATTTTTCAAACCTTTTTGGTGTAAATGAATTACCTGTTTTAATAGGCTATGCGTTTTCAATATTTATTATTTTAACTTTTATAAATGCTTTTAATTTTATTGATGGTATAGATGGGTTGTGTTCGAGTTTAGCACTAATGGTCTTTATTTTTTTTGGTATAATTGCCATTTTAGAAAATAATTTTACTCAAATTATTCTAAATTCATTATTTATAGGTGCTCTTATTCCAACTATAGTTAGTAATGTTTTTTCAAAAAATAAAATGTTTCTTGGAGATAATGGCTCATTTATATTGGGCTTTTTTGTAGGCATTCAAGTTATTTTAATGTTAGCAAACTATAATAATACACTAACAGTTTTTGATGGTTCTTCACCATTAATTCTTATGGCTTTATTATCGTATCCTTTGGTAGATTCAGGTAGAGTTATTATTATAAGGATAAAACGTAAGACGAGCCCTTTTTCAGCAGATAGTAATCATATCCATCATCATTTATATCGTTTGGGATTATCGCATCTACAAGCAACGATTTTAATAATAGTTTATACGATCCTTATCACTACAGCTGCAATTTTATTAAGAGATTTTGATATAAATTTAAGTTTTGTATTATTTTTTACTATTTCAGTTGTTGTTTTAAATATTCCTATAATTATGTCTAAAAAGAAAAACCACATAAACAATATTGATTAAGTATCATGTTTAATACACTCCCAAATTTTAGTCTCCTAATCGCGTTATATTTTCATAGATATTCTTTCAATTACTTTAATAAAGATATCTTTAGGTTGTTTAATACATTTTTATCGAGTACTTTTATTACTCAATAGTAATATATGCTGGATACTCTCATCACATCTAAAACCAGAATAAAACTTTTGACAAAGTTTTTTGTCAATGCTTCAAATAGTGGATATTTAAGAGGGTTGGCTAAAGAATTTGGCGAATCTACTAACGCTATTCGCAAAGAGCTTAATAAGCTTACCAAGGCAGGATATTTATTACTCATTGACGGTAAAAGCAATAAAAAATATTACAAAGCCAATAAAAATCACCCTTTATTTTCTGCTGTTCATAGCATAGTCTTAAAGCAACTGGGTTTAGATAGTCTTGTAGCATCTATATTGGAACGTATGGGAAACATAAAACGTATTGTTGTTGTTGGAGATTACGCTCA
>QMOV01000123.1 GCA_003650305.1 Bacteroidota bacterium
AAGTTAAAAGTTTTCACTCAAACCTATACTATTTTAAATTTCCAAATTCCAATCCCGTCCCGATAACTATCGGGAGTTATTAGGACTAATTTTTTACAAGTATTTCATCAATCATACCATATTTTAGTGCTTTATCTGCTTTCATCCAATAGTCACGATCACTATCACCATACACTTTATCGTAATCCTGACCTGTATGTTTACTAATTATTTTATATAACTCTTCTTTAAGTGTTATTATTTCACGAGCTGTAATTTCTATATCGCTAGCTTGCCCTTGTGCTCCACCCATAGGTTGATGTATCATAATTCGAGAATGGGTTAAACCACTGCGTTTTCCTTTTTCTCCTGCGCATAATAATACTGCTCCCATTGATGCAGCCATTCCTGTGCAAATTGTTGCTACATCTGGTTTAATGAGTTGCATAGTATCGTAAATCCCTAATCCTGCGTAAACGCTTCCACCAGGAGAGTTAATATAGATTTGAATATCTTTTGATGCTTCTGTACTTTCTAAAAATAATAACTGCGCTTGAATAATATTAGCAACATAATCGGTAATTCCTGTTCCCATAAAGATAATACGATCCATCATTAACCTTGAGAATACGTCAAAAATAGCTACATTCATTTGTCGTTCTTCAATAATATTTGGAGTTTGACCAACAGGATACATACTACTTATTATTTTATTGTAATAAGTGCTGCTTATACCTTGATCTTTTATAGCGAATTTTTCAAATTCTTTTCCGTAATCCATGATTTTTTTGATGATATAAATTAAACATAAAAAGCGCTGAACTCTTTTGAATTCAACGCCTAAATATAATGATTTTTTAAATTATGAGCTGTAAACCTCTTTAACGAATTTATCGTAGGACAGTTCTTTAGTCTTTAAATTCGCTTTTTCTTTATATAAATCTAATAATTTTTGACTTACAAGTTGTTCAGATAATCGTTTAACTTCTTCTTTATTAGATAGCACACGTGCTACAATATCGTCTAACTCTTTGTCGGTTGGATTGTTTTGCCCAAACTGCGCCATTTGCACTTTAATCATTTCTTTTGAATGTGCTTTTAAGTCTTCGAAATTAACTTGAATATTATGATCTGCCATTAATTTACCTTCAATAAGTTGGTAGCGCATACTTTTTTCTGATTTCTCATATTCTTCTTTAGCCTTAGATTCGTCTATTGCTTCTTCGCCAGCAGTTTGCATCCATTTTTGTAAGAATGCTGATGGTAAATTAAATTTTGTGCTTTCTACTAAATACTCTGTAACATCATTCAATAATTTTTGATCGGATTGCTGAACGAATTGCTTTTCTGCATCTTCCTTAATTTTCTCTTTAAGTTCGGTTACAGAAGTAATAATTCCTTTTCCAAATAATTTATCGAACAATTCTTGATCTAGATCTGCAAGTTCTCTTGTATTTATTTCGGTAATAGTGAATGTAACTTCAACATTTAAACTATGAGTATCATCTTGAGACACTTTTAAAGCGTTCGTTAAATCATGCTCGTTATTAAAAAGTCCTTTGGTTTTTAAGATAATAACATCACCTATTTTAGCTCCAATAAACTTTTTAGCATTGACTTTTCCTTTAAATTTATCTATTGTTAATGTGGTTGAATTTTCAATTTCTTTTTCTTCATTTTTAAAAACACCTGTGACCTCATCTTTTTCAGCCATTACATTTTTTGAAACAAGTTTACCATATTGCCTTTGAATATTTGTGATTTGATCGTTAATCATCTTATCATCGGCAACAATATTGTAATGTGTTATTGCTTTTCTTCCTTTTAGTTTTACATCAAATTCTGGAGCCAAACCAAGTTCGAATTCAAAAGAAAATTCTTCAGCATTCCAATCTAAATGATCTTGAGATTTTGGTAAAGGGTTTCCTAAAACATCCAGTTTTTCTTCGGTTAAATATTTATTAAGCGCATCTTGTAACAGTTTGTTTACTTCGTCTATTAAAACTGCTTTGCCATATTGCTTTTTTACCATTCCCATTGGCACATGTCCTTTTCTAAATCCTGGAATGTTAGCTGTTTTTCGATAATCTGCTAAAATTTTTTCTACTTTATCGCTATAATCGCCTTTAGTAATATCTACTTTTACCACAGCATTTAACTCATCTATATTTTCTCTTGTAATATTCATTTAATTTAATATAAAAATTGGGTTGCAAAAATACACTTTTTCCACAACCCAACAAAGTTTTTAAAGCCCTGTAATTCAACCTATTTTTTATCTTCTTTAAGGAGTGAATGTAATATAGATTGAAGGATAGATAAAAGAATACTAAATATTATTGCAGTCCAAATTCCATTAACAAAAAAACCGTTAATTAATTTATCTGCTAAAAGAATAATTAACGCATTAACAACCAGCAAAAACAATCCTAAAGTAATTATTGTTATTGGTAATGTAAAAATGATTAAAATTGGTTTTACTAAAAGATTTAATATTGACAATACAACAGCAACAATAATAGCAGTTGTATAACTATCTACAGACACACCGTTTAATATTTTTGAAAGTACTACTACTGCAATAGCGTTTAGTAAAAGTTTAATTATAAGCTTCATAGGTTCTAATTTAAACTAAAGGTACAAAATAAGTTATTTAATAAACCTTATTACTTCTTCATAAAATTCTTTTGAATTTTCTGCATGCAACCAATGTCCAGCATTAGTTATGGTTTTAACTTCAGCTTTTGGGAAATGTTCTAAAATTAAAGTTTCATCATAAAGCGTGATATAATTTGATTTATCTCCCTTTAGAAATAATGTCTCCCCTTTAAATATTGAATTGTTTGGTAGTGCTTTACCCATTTCTTCTATGTTTTCTTTTAAGACTTTTAAATTAATACGAAGATCGAGTTGCCCTTTATCTTTCCAGTATAAATTCTTTAGAAGAAATTGTCTTCGGTTAAATTCTGAAACATAATTAGTTAATATATCATCTGCTTTCTTTCTGGTTTTTAAAACCTTAAAATCTAACGCTGATAAGCCTTCTAAAACCAACTCATGATGTTTTGGATAATATCGTGGAGCAATATCTGCAACTACTAATTTTGAAACCAGTTCTGGATATTTTGCCGCAAATAACATCGCTGTTTTTCCTCCCATTGAATGACCAAGTAAAACAATGTTCTTTAAATTGTATTCTTCGCAATAACGCTTTAGGTCTTCGACTAAAACTTCATAATTAAAAATGTCACTATTAAAACTTCTCCCATGATTTCGTTGATCTATCAAATGCACTTTATAGCCTTGTTGTGCAAAACGTTTTCCAAGCGTTTTCCAGTTATCACTCATACCAAGAAAACCATGAAGTATAATAAATGCTTGTCCTTGTCCTAAAATATTGGAATGTAATATCATTTACGAATTAAAATTTTTTGATTTATGATTTTTAAAACTACCAACTGTAGCCAAAGACTTATTTCAATCTATGCAAATACATATTAACAACATTTTCAATGCCTAAATACAAGCTTTCAGAAATTAATGCATGACCAATAGAGACCTCTAAAAGCTCTGGGATATTGTCTTTAAAAAATTTAATATTATCTAGAGATAAGTCATGTCCTGCATTTACACCAAGACTGATAGAATTAGCCAAAATTGCACATTCAGCATAAGGTTTAATAGCATCGAGATTCCCTATATTGTATTGATGTGCAAAGTCTTCGGTATATAATTCAATTCTATCAGTTCCTGTTGCTCTTACACCTTCAACTTGTTTTAAATCGGCATCTAAAAAAACAGAAGTTCTAATATTGTTCTGTTTAAATTCTTGAATAACTTCAGTTAAAAAACTCTTGTGTTTTAAAGTATCCCAACCAGCATTCGATGTTATGGCATTAACAGCATCAGGAACCAAAGTAACTTGAGTGGGTTTAATTTTTAAAACCATATCTACAAATTTCGGGATCGGATTTCCTTCTATATTAAATTCGGTATAAACAATAGGTTTTAAATCGTATGCATCTTTATAACGTATATGGCGTTCGTCTGGACGAGGATGAATCGTGACACCTTGAGCACCAAACTGCTGTATATCTTTTGCAAATTGAACAAGATTAGGAGTGTCTTCTCCCCTAGAATTTCTTAAGGTTGCAATCTTGTTAATATTTACACTTAATTTAGTCATTTATTGGATTTATAAAACGTAAAAATACAAAGTAAGTTACGCTTAATCTGTATATTTTTGATTAATTTGCACATGCTTTATACGATACTATGCCACTACGAGATTACATAATAAATGATATTAAACCTCTTAATGTTAACGATAACATTAAAGAGGCACAACTATTGTTTAATCAGCTTACTTACTCACATATTCCTATAACAAAAGATGATATTTATATAGGTTGTCTTTCTGAAACTGATGCTCATTGTTTTGAATCGAATAAGTCGCTTTCAGAATTTTTATTTACAATTGAAGGGTTTTATGTGAGATCAAATGCACCTTGGCTAGATGTATTAGAAACCTTTGCTCAAAATAATTCTAATATTATGCCCATTTTAAACGAAAAAAATATCTATTTGGGATATTACGAACTTAACGACATCATTTCTTTATTCAACCAAACTCCTTTCTTTGCCGAACCTGGAGGAATTTTAATAGTAGAAAAAGGACTTAACGATTATTCTTTTAGCGAAATAAGTCAGATTGTTGAATCTAATAATGCAAAACTATTAGGTGCTTTTATTTCAAAAATTGAAAATGATGTAGTTCAAGTTACTATAAAAATTGGCAGTTTTGGACTAAATGACATTATTCAAACTTTTAGACGTTACAGCTATAATATAATTTCTGGTCATGAAGAAGATCTCTTTATTCAAAACCTTAAAGAACGTTCGGATTATTTAAAAAAATATTTAAACCTGTAATTTATGAAGATAGCAATCTTTGGTAGGTTTTATCATAAAAACTCTGAATCTTCAATAGAAACACTATTGAGGATTTTAGGCAATAAGACTGTTGAAGTTTATTTTGACGAGCAATTTTACACAACCATTAAAGCACAAGAAAATAACAATTTAAATACAATAGATTTTAAAACCTTTAACCATTTAGATAATTCGTACGATTTATTAATAAGTATTGGTGGTGATGGTACTATGTTAAGGGCTATTACTTATGTTAGAGATTTTTCAATTCCAATAGTTGGCATAAATACAGGACGTCTAGGTTTTTTAGCAACTATACAAAAAAATGAAATTGAAAATGCCATAAACGATATTCTAAAAGGTAATTATCGAATTTCTGAAAGAAGCCTGCTTAGCATAAAAACAGAGCCAGAAAACGAAAGTTTGTTAGACTTTAATGTTGCTTTAAACGAAATTGCTGTAAGCAGGAAAAACACAACGTCTATGATTACAGTAGAAACCTATTTAAATAATGAATACTTAACATCGTATTGGGCAGATGGTTTAATTATTTCTACTCCTACAGGTTCTACAGGGTATTCCTTGAGTTGTGGTGGTCCAATAATTATGCCAAATGCAGACAGCTTCACACTTACACCAATCGCTCCTCATAACCTTTCTGCTAGACCTTTAGTTATTCCAAATTCTACCGAAATAAAACTAAAAGTAAGTGGTAGAGAAGATAGTTATTTAGTATCATTAGATTCTAGAATGGCAACATTAAACAACAACGCTACAGTAATAATAAAAAAAGCAGATTTTAAAATTAAAATGATAGAACTAAAAGGAGAGAGTTTTATTAACACACTACGCAAGAAACTTCTTTGGGGAGAAGACAAACGAAATTAGGCAATAATTTAGCTTAATTCCTGTTTACCTTTAATACTATTCAACAAATTATAATAGGCTAATCTTATTTATTATATTTGCAAACTTTTTCCTGTTTTCGACACTGGGTCACCCAAAGTCAAATAATTCTGCTAGTAATTTTTGTTTATCCGTTAATAAGAGAATGTGTTTTATACTTTCATTGGCTGAATTAACTTCTATTTGATATATC
>QMOV01000124.1 GCA_003650305.1 Bacteroidota bacterium
ATCTATAGAATTATCTACAACTTCATATACCAAATGATGTAATCCTCTTGTGCCAACATCTCCAATATACATTGAAGGACGCTTACGCACATGCTCCATACCTTCTAATGCCTGAATACTATCTGCTGAATATTGATTTTTAGTTTCTTCGTTCATATAATTTGCTTCTTTTGTTTTTGCCCTCTCTGTCCTTTGGACATCTCTCCCAAAGGGAGAGAATATTGGAGGTAATTAATATTAATAAGCCAAAAAAAAATGACGCTAATTGCATCATTTTTTGATACTACCAAATATACGAAATCATCATACATTTTTTAATGGTTTTACTAACTAATACCTATAATTATCAACATTTGTTAATTACTTAAAAGCGGCTTAAAACGTTTAAAAAGTATCTTAAAATAGATTTTGCTGTTTTTATTATAATACAATATGAAGCTATTTTAGAAAATTTCTTAAAACGTTTGTTTTGAATTAAAAAGATACAGTATAAACTGATAAAAGATGCTCCATTACGCAGAAACATCATTTATCAATTATTTTAATTATTGATTTTACTTTTTTAATTGAAGCTTGTAATTTCTCTACTGGACTATTATAATATGGGTTTACTATTGCTTCGCCATAACCCCTTTAAACTTGACATTTGAAATTGAAACAATAACAGTGTTTTAGGCTGTTACAGTCTACCTTGATGTAATAAACAGATGTTTTAATGGTAATTGGTATGATTTTACTGAAATAGAGAGTATGATATGTGTTTAAACTTAATTCTTTTTTAAAATGTAGAACTATTTATTAAGGAAGGTATTAAAATAAATCTCCATATATTTAATGGAATAAATATACTAATGAATTTTAATATTTTTAACAGCCTGATATTTGCAGGAGTTTTACAAGGATTTATTTTTGTATTAGTTGTTCTTTCCTCCAAAAAATATAAAGATAAAAGCACCTTTTTTTTATTAGCTCTAATATCGGCATATTCCTTTGGTAACTTACAGTATCTTTTGCCTAGTATTGGTTTAATGCTAAACACTGAAATGTATAAATATGTATATTTACCTTGGGCAACTTTAAATCCTGTCTTGCTATACTTTTATAGCGTTCTATTTTTATATCCAACAAGAACAACAACATCAAAAGAAAAGCTATTATTTCTTCCTTTTTTAGTTTTTTTATCATTAACCCTTATATATAGAACAGCAATAATTACAGGCTATAAAAACGATTCATTTTATGTGTTTTTTGATTATATTGTTAACTTCCACGAAATTTTAGGGGTGGTTTTTAGTATTCTTATACTGTTAGTCTTAATACGAACAATTATTATTTATGAGAAAAACCACAAGGAATTTAAAACAGATATTATACGTAGTAATTTAAATTGGCTAAAAACAATTTTTACAATACTCCTATTATTAACTTTTCTTTGGGGTTATTTAATGTTTAGGTCTCTTTTTCTTCAAGACAGTAATACACCATTTTATATATTATGGATTGGTATTGCTTTAGTGATTTATATACTAGGTCATATTGGTGTGTATAAATTTGGAATTATTGAAGACCGAAAAAAGATTAGAAGTCATATTTTAAAAAACAAGAAAATCTCCAATAACAAGCAATTAAAAAATGAGCATATTATTGCTCTTGAAAGTTTACTGTTGCATGATAAATTATATTTAGATTCAGGTCTTACTCTAGAAAGTGTTGCCAAACATTTACAATTGAGCTCTAGTTATTTATCGCGAATTATTAATACTGAATTAGAAATTAGCTTTACTGATTACCTTAATTGGCATCGAATAGAAGAAGCTAAAGCTTATTTAAAAAATCCGGAGTTTTCTAGGTACACTATTGTTGCCATTGGACTAGAAGCAGGATTCAATTCAAAATCTACCTTTTTTTATGTGTTTAAAAAAGTAACCGGTAAAACCCCTTTAGCATATCAAAGAGAAATGAAAATTGCATAATTCTCTAGATCTACTTCTCACTACTCATTTTCTTTAATTTTATCCTCTGCTTACAACTAAATGACTCCGAAATTTTGTCATTTACAAAATTTCGGAGTCTAACAGACACTTACTATTTATCTTTATTTTGCTTCAAATAAATCACAAATACTAAACTTCACTCGTGTTTTAAGATATTTATAAATTAAATAATTACTCATGAAAACAAAATTACTTTCCCTATTATTAGTATTGATTAGCTATTTAGCCCTATCTCAAACTACAGCAATTCCAGATGCAATTTTTGAACAAGAATTAGTTAATCAGGGAAAGGACACAAATGGAATGACAGGTGATATTTTAAATACTGATGCACAAGCTGTTACTTCTTTGAATGTTGAAGGTCTTGGAATTACTGATTTAACTGGGATTGAGGCTTTTACTTCGTTAACATATTTAGTCTGTTCAGATAACTCTCTAACTACTTTAAATGTGTCCAGTAATACAGCCTTACAGATATTACTATGCAGTTATAATTCATTGTCTAGTTTAGATGTTACTCTAAATACCAACTTACTATCATTAAGTTGTGATAATAATCAAATATCTAGTTTAAATCTGAACCAAAACTTATTGTTGGGTTCACTTGGATGTTCCAATAATCCTTTAACTGGTTTAGATGTTACAATGAATACCGAATTACTTACTTTAGCTTGTTCAAGTACTGGATTAAACAGCCTTAATCTTAATCAAAATATACTATTACAGGATTTGACATGTGTTGGAAATAATTTAACAAGTTTAGACCTAAGCAACAATACTGCATTACAGCTTTTAACATGTTCTTTTAACAATTTAATAAGTCTGAATTTAGGGTCGAATTCAATATTATGGAATTTAGACTGTTCAAATAATCAAATAACAACTTTAGATTTAAGTCTGAATCCTGCTTTGTTTATTTTTAAATGCTCTAGTAATCAACTCACAAGCCTTGATTTAAGGAATGGAACGAATTCAAGTGTTCCCGTTAATAATTTTATTTTTGCTGGCAACCCAAATTTAACTTGTATAAATGTTGATAATGCAACATATAGCACAAATACTTGGACCTCATTTCTTGATCCGCAAATGTTTTTTAGTGAAGATTGCTCTTTAGGATTTGATGAATTTGAGTCTTCAAATTTCAAAATTTATCCTATTCCAGCAAGAGATTATATTAGTATTGACTCTAACTTAACTAAATTAGAAAATATTAAATTGTATAATCTTAATGGGGAACTCATTAGTTCAAACAATTATCCAAACACAAATAAAAGTCATAAAATTGATGTTTCATCATTTGCCAAAGGCATGTATATCTTACAAGTTCAAACTGACAAAGGGATACTATATAAGAAGATTATTATACAATAGTAGAGTAAAAGAAGCTATTTATTAAAGTAAATAAACAGCTTCTTTTATAGTTTAGGATATATTTAAGCTTTTAAATACGCATCCTCATGCACTTTAGCTACTGCTCTTCCACTTGGATCATTCATGTTTTTAAAGGCTTCATCCCATTCTAACGCAATTTGAGTGCTACAGGCTACACTCGCTTCTTGTGGCACACATAAAGCTGCTGCATCACTTGGGAAATGTTCATTAAAAATAGAGCGATAATAAAACTCTTCTTTACTTGTTGGTGTTTGTAATGGGAATTTATATTTGGCATTTTTTAATTGTTCATCAGTGATTTCAGTTTCTACTACTTCTTTTAAGGTATCTATCCAACTGTAACCAACACCATCACTAAATTGTTCTTTTTGTCGCCATGCCACACTTTCTGGCAACATATCTTCAAAGGCTTTACGAATTACCCATTTTTCCATACGTTCTCCATTTATCATCTTATCTTTTGGATTTATGCGCATTGCCACATCCATAAATTCTTTATCCAAGAAAGGCACGCGACCTTCAATTCCCCAAGCCGCTAAACTTTTGTTTGCACGTAAACAATCGTACATATGAAGCTTATCTAATTTACGAACGGTTTCCTCATGAAACTCTTTTGCATTTGGAGCTTTATGAAAATAGAGATATCCTCCAAAAAGTTCGTCTGCTCCTTCTCCAGAAAGCACCATTTTTATTCCCATAGATTTAATAACTCTTGCCATTAAATACATTGGTGTTGAAGCTCTGATAGTTGTTATATCGTAAGTCTCTAAATTATAAATTACATCACGAATTGCATCTAAGCCTTCTTGAATAGTAAACTTTATTTCGTGATGAACGGTTCCGATATGGTCTGCAACTATTTTTGCGGCAGCCAAATCTGGTGAGCCTTCTAATCCTACCGAAAAAGAATGTAGTTGGGGCCACCAAGCGTCTGTTTTATCATCAGACTCTATACGCTTTTGAGCATATTTTTTTGCAATGGCAGAAGTAATTGAAGAATCCAATCCACCAGACAATAACACACCATAAGGCACATCGCTCATTAACTGCCTGTGTACAGCAGCTTCTAATGCCTCTTTTAACTCTTGAATACTGGTTTCACTTTCTTTTACTGCATCATATTCTGTCCATTCACGTTGATACCATTTTACAAATTGTCCATCTTTACTTGACATATAATGTCCTGGAGGAAATAATTCAATTTTTGTGCAAACTCCTTCAAGAGCTTTTAATTCTGAAGCCACATAAAAAGTACCATGTTGATCCCAACCAATGTATAATGGAATAATCCCAATATGGTCTCTTGCTATAAAATACTCATCCTTTTCAACATCATAAATTGCAAAGCCAAAAATGCCATTCATTTCATCTAAAAAGTCAGCTCCTTTTTCTTGATATAATGCAAGCATAACTTCACAATCAGATTCAGTTTGAAAATTATATTTGCCTTTAAATTGTTTGCGCAACTCTCTATGATTATATATTTCGCCATTGGCTGCCAATATTAATTTTTTGTCTTCTGTAAATAAGGGTTGTTTCCCAGAAGCTGGATCTACAATAGCTAATCGCTCATGAGCCATAATGGCTTTGTCATCGCTATAAATTCCGCTCCAATCTGGTCCTCGATGCCTGATTTTTTTTGACATCTCTAATATTTGAGGTCTTAATTTATCCGATTTTTGTTTTAAATCGAATGCACAAACAATACCACACATAATTTTTTTCTATTAATATTATAATGCAAATATGACAATAACATTGAATATTATAAACATAAAAAACAATATCAATTACAATTTATAACTATAATTGAAAATTTAATACATTTTTAAAACTAAAAATTAAAATTTTGTGAAATAGACATTTAATCTGTAAAGTTTAACAAAATCTTGCAAGTTTTACATTTTCTATTCAATAATTTTAAACATCTAAAACAATAAAAATTTAACATGACAAAATTAAAGATTACACTCGTATTATTATTAGTAGCAACTGTTACATTTGCTCAACAAAGTCCAAGAAAACAAGCAACAGGAAATATTGGTGCTGTAGCTGTTGAAGTCGATTATGGCGCGCCAAGCGTTCGAAATAGAGTAATTTGGGGAGAACTGGTGCCTTTCGGAAAAGTATGGAGGGCCGGAGCGAATGAAAACACAACAATTTCATTTGACAAGGATGTAACTGTTGGCGATCAAAAAGTTCCAGCTGGCAAGTATGGATTGTTCCTTATTCCAAATAAAGGAGAACAATGGATTCTTGCATTAAGTAAAAAGAACGATGCTTGGGGATCTAACGGATACAGCAAAGAAAATGATTTAATTCGTTTAAAGGTTAGCCATAAGAAAGGTGATAAGAGTGTTGAACAAATGGCTTTTCATGTCAATAAAAAAGGAGTGCAATTTGCTTGGGAAAAAGTACAGATTTGGATTCCTGTAAAATAAATTTTATAGTTCAATTTTATTAGTAAGTTTTTTTATATACTTGCGCCTTTTTAAAAACTGAATTTATAATTTTAACAAAACAACTAAACTTAAAATCATTATGAAAAAATCATCAATTCTTACTACAATCGCTTTTGCTTTTGTAATGTTATTAGCAACAAATGTAGAA
>QMOV01000125.1 GCA_003650305.1 Bacteroidota bacterium
CAACTTCGACTAACTTCTGTAAATAATTGATTGAGTGCTGGCCAAATATAATTGGCAAACTGAACCTCAACAATTGGTTTTAAGCCAACTGCACTCATACCAACTGTAGAACCTACAATAAAAGCTTCTTGTATTGGTGTATTAAAAACACGATTGTCTCCAAATTTTTGAGCTAAAGTTGCTGTTTCGCGAAACACACCTCCAAGTCGTGCTCCAACATCTTGTCCGTACAATAAACATTCTTTATGTTTACGCATAAGTTCTTCAATGGCATGTAAAGCACAATCTACCATTACAACTTTGTCGTTTCCTTTTGGTGAACGCTCTCCAACTTCTTCAGTAATTGGTGTTGGTTCAAAATCATGAGTAAATAGATCTTCTGGTTTTGGGTCTTCGGCTTGTAGTGCTTTCTCAAAATCTGATTGTACTTTCGCTTTCGCTGAAGTTTCAATTTGCTGAAGTTTTTCTTCTAAAAATCCGTTATCTAATAATTGTTGTTTTAAAACAGGATATGGATCTCGTGAATGTGATTCTTCTAAATCATCACGATACCATTCCATTCGTACACCAGATGTATGATGATTTAATAAAGGCACTTTAGCATGAACTAAAAACGGACGACGTTCTTCTCGAATAATTTTAATTACTTTTTCAAAGGCTTTATAACTCTCAATAAAGTTCGCGCCATCAATTGATATGGCTTCTAATCCTTTAAAGCCTTGAGCATATTCAAAAGCATTTTGTGCTCTTGTTTCTTTGGCTGTTGCCGAAATATCCCAACCATTATCTTGTACCAAATACAAAATAGGCATTTGCTTTAAAGCTGCCATTTGAAAGGCTTCGGCAATTTCGCCTTCGGTTACTGAAGCGTCTCCAAGAGAACAAACTACCAAAGGTAATTCTGAATTCTGATCCCGATAGCTATCGGGACTGAATTCTGAATTCTTTTCTTTGTACTGCATACCCATTGCTACTCCAGTTGCTGGAATAGCTTGCATTCCTGTTGCTGAAGATTGATGTGGAATTTTAGGCTTGTCATCATCTTTTAAACTTGGGTGACAATAATAGGTTCTACCTTCAGAAAATGGGTCGTCACGTTTTGCTAATAGTTGTAACATTAAATCGTAAGGCTGTATCCCAAATGCTAACAACATTGCATCATCTCGATAATATGGAAATGCATAATCTTGAGGTAAAAGCTGTAATCCTAAAGCAATTTGTATTGCTTCATGACCTCTTGAAGTAGCATGTACATATTTTGAAGTTAACTTAAAGTTAGCCTCATACAACTCTGTCATTGCCTTTGCTGTGCAAAGCTTTGAAAATGCCTTTTTGAGTATGCCTTTGTTTATTTTTTTTGCCACGAAATTGTTAATCGTTTTTATTTATTTTTCTTTAGACCTCACAGGTTTTGAAAACCTGTGAGGTCTTTTTTGCGTTAAGGATTGCAGCGACATCCTTTTGAGGTGCTGAAATAAATTAAGCACGAGAAAGATATAGTGGAAAGCCTGACCCTTTTACACCAAAGTTTTTAGAGGGTAACGCCCAAATCCATTTCAATTTTATTCATCCAATGATGTTTATCCTCCAAACTGCCTGAACGAATACCATTTAAGGTATTTAATACCATTTGAGCAACTGGATTTTCGTCTGATACATGTATTGTGGTCTCTTTATACCTAATCTCCTCTATCATGGCAATACCAACTGCTGTTCCTGTACCAAAAGCTTCTTCTAAAGTTCCATCTTTATAAGCTTCAATAATTTCTTCGATAGTTATTGGACGTTCTGTGACTTTGTAACATTTGTCCTTTAATAATTCTATTACGCTCATACGTGTAATACCACTTAAAATTGCACCATCTAAACTTGGAGTAATAATTTCTCTATTAATCTTAAAGAAAAGATTCATGGTTCCAGCTTCTTGTATGAAATTGAAATTATGAGCATCAAGCCATAATACTTGATCGTAGCCTTTAGCTTTAGCAATTTCGGAAGGTTTTATAGCTGCAGCATAATTTCCTGCTGCTTTTGCTTCTCCAGTTCCTCCCTGTGCTGCTCTTATATATTTTGTTTCGGCAAACAATTTTATTGGTTTACTAAAATAATGTCCAGAAGGAGATGCAATAATTATAAATTTATAACTAGTTGCTGCTCGCATACCAATAAAAAATTCGTCGGCATACATAAATGGCCTTAAATATAAAGCGCTACCTTCTTGTGGTGGAATCCAGTTTTTATCTAATGCTACCAATTGTCTTAATCCTTCTACAAATAGGTCTTCAGGGAAATCTGGCATTCCCATTCTGTGTGCACTAAAATTAAGTCGTGCTGCATTTTTTTCTGGTCTGAATAGCATTGGTATTCCGTTTGCATTTATTGTTGCTTTCATACCTTCAAAAATAGCTTGCCCATAATGTAATGCCATTGCTGCAGGATGTATTGGAATAAACCTCAATGGTTCTATTCTTGGGTTAATCCAATGTCCATGTTCGTAATCACAAATAAACATGTGATCTGTAAAGGTCTTTCCTAATGGAATGTTATTGAAATCTAAAGTATCTACTTTAGAGGTTTCAATTTTTGAAATGTTAATGTTTTGAGACATGTTTTTATATAATTTTGTTACTATCGAATTGTTCTAAATAATCTGCTATTCGCCTTAAAAACGATCCTCCTAAATGACCATCGACTGCACGATGGTCGAAGGATAAGGACAAATACATCATACTTCTTATAGCTATTTCATCACCTTTTCCTGTTGATATTACTTCAGGTCGTTTTTTTATAATTCCCATTGCTAAAATGGCGACTTCTGGTTGATTGATAATTGGTGTTCCCATGAGGCTTCCAAAAGTTCCTACATTTGAAATTGTGAATGTTCCTCCTTTAATATCATCTCCTAACAGCTTATTTTCTCTTGCTTTTGATGATAGTTCGTTTACTTCTGTAGCTAATTGAAGTACACTTTTTTGATCTGCATTTTTTACTACTGGAACTATTAGATTACCATTTGGTAAAGCTGTTGCCATACCAATATTAATATTTTCTTTTACAATTATATTTGAGCCATCAACCGAAGCATTAATCATTGGAAAATCTTTTATTGCCTTTGCAACTGCTTCAACAAACAATGGTGTAAAGGTTAGTTTCTCACCATACTTTTTTTGAAATGCATCTTTATTTTTGCTTCGCCAATTAACCATTTCTGTTAAATCGGTCTCTACATAAGCAGTGACATGAGGCGAAGTGTGTTTTGAATACACCATGTGGTCTGCTATCATTTGCCGCATTCTGTCCATTTCTATAATCTTACCTTTGCCTAAATCGAATTTTAATTGTGGAATTCTATAAGCTGTTGAATCTTGTTCTACATTTGGTTGTACAAATTTGCATGGTCTTCCATCTTTGATGTATTGAAACAAATCGCTTTTTTTTAAACGTCTTTTTTTACTGGTTACAGGAATTCTTGCTAATTCTTCAAAACTGATATGCTGTTCTTTAGCTATTGAAATGATTAATGGTGAAAAAATTCGCCCACTCTGTCCTTCGGACATCTCTCCCAAAGGGAGAGAATTTCTCTTTATATCTTTTAATCTCAATTGGTCTTGCTTTAAATTTAGGTTTGAATTTGATTTAACTTCTCTCTTTTTAGTTTTCTTTTTTGATGATGAAGTTGCTCCTTCAGTTTTAATTATAGCAATAGTTTCTCCAATTTTTATAACGTCGTCAGATTTGTATAACAGCTCTTCAACAATACCAGAAACTGTTGAAGGCACTTCGGAGTCTACTTTATCTGTAGCTACTTCAAGAAACATTTCGTCTTCTTCAATAGTATCACCAATATTTTTAAACCATGTAATTATGGCTGCATCTGTAATACTTTCGCCCAGCTTAGGCATTTTAAATTCGTATCTAGTCATCTAATTAACTAATGTTTGTTAGTTTAGTCATTGCGAGTTTTTTTGTAAAAATGTGGCAATCACATTATGAAATTCCTTCGCTTCTCTCAGAATGACGGTTCTATTTATATCTTTTTAAGGTTTCTTTTGTAAACTCACTTAAAACCAATCTTCCGCTAATTTTAGCACGTTCAATTAATAAATTATCCCAACCTTCTGTGCCTTTCCAAAACATGCTTTTCATTTCTTTCATGGCTTCTGAATTATAATTACATAAACTCTCAGCAAAAGATTTAACAGCATCATCTAATTCTACAGTACTTTCATAAACATTGGTATATAATCCTTTTTTAATTGCCCATTCTGCTGGATAAAATGAATTCGCATCAATAGCAATTTGAGACATAGCACTTAACCCTATTTTACGTTCTATGGCTGGTCCAACTACAAAAGGACCAATTCCTATATTTAGCTCACTTAACTTAATAGTAGCATATTTGGTTGCCATACAATAATCGGTTGCAGAAGCTATTCCAATTCCTCCTCCAACGGCTTTTCCTTGAATGCGACCAATAATAAATTTAGGGCACTTACGCATTGCATTAATGACATTAGCAAATCCAGAAAAGAAAACTTTACCAGATTCTTCATCATTTATGTTTACCAGTTCTTTAAAGCTTGCTCCAGCACAAAATGTTCTATTTCCTCCGCTTTTTAGAACGATTACTTTTATATCATCATTGGTTCCTGCATCAGCTATTGTTTGTACTAATTTTGTTAGCAAATTGCTGGGTAAAGAGTTGTGTTCAGGGTGAAAAAACTCTATGTATCCTACTTGGTTTTCGATATTTAGTTTAACGTATGCATCCATATTATAATAATCCAAATTGTTTAAAATGATGATTTATATGCTTCGTATGAAATAAATTCCATTCAAACTTGTTTAACATTCCAAAAACAACATTTTTTGTAGTTGTTTCAGAGTTTTCTTGAAAATGAGCTTCAAAATCATCATAAGATTCCAATAGCTTTTGCTTTGCTTCAGTTAAATTCTCATGCTGCAATTTTTTAATATCCTTTTCAAGAAATTGAGGTGCTTCAAAATTTCTTGGCATTGCTATATGGTTATATAATGAATCATGAACTTTTTCTAATTTGTTTTCTGGAGTTGAAAATTCAAAACCTTGAATTTCTCCAGAAGCTATTTTAAACGTATATTCTAAATGTTCTACCATATGTTGGGGCGACATTTTTCCCCAAACCGATTTTGTGTTTTCTGATAGTTTGCTTAAATAGGTTTCAATTGTTTTTTTGTTTATTTCAGCAAATGGGTTTTTCTTTTGCACCATAGTTAAAACAGTCGCTATTGCTACTATTTCATCTTCAGCATCGAAAACTTCAGCATACCATTTTACAATTCCGTTAGGTAACTGTGGTCCTTGAGAATCTCTGTCAATCTTTTGTTTACAGGTTAGACGAACAGAAATGGTATCGTTGTGATAAATTGGACGAATAAAACGGCAATCTTCCAATCCATAATTTGCCGAGACAGGTCCTTTGTTTGGATATACAAACAAACCTGCTGCTGCTGCCAAAATAAAATAGCCATGAGCTGTGCGTTTTTCGAAAATACTACCGTCCAAGGAAGTTATATCTGTATGTGCATAAAAATTATCCCAAGTTAGATTAGTGAAATTTATTATGTCACTATCCGTAATAGTTCGTTTATGTGTTTTGAGTGACATTCCTGGTTGAATATCTTCCCAATGGTATTTAAAAGGATGTTGTTCTGCCTCTATATATGCACCTCCTGGTTGGTAAATCCCTGTGATTTCGGTAAGTGTTGTTGGTGATCCTTGAATAGCTGTACGCTGTAAATAATGTTTTACACCTCGCATTCCTCCCATTTCTTCACCTCCTCCAGCACGTCCTGGACCTCCATGAACTAAAGTTGGTAATGGTGATCCATGTCCTGTACTTTCTTTAGCATTTTCACGATTCAGTACTAAAATACGACCATGATGACTTGCTGCATTTACAAC
>QMOV01000126.1 GCA_003650305.1 Bacteroidota bacterium
AATGACTGCAATTGCTTCAGGAGTTTTAGGATTATTTAGTTTTACACTTCCAAAAACGCCTCCAAAAGTCAATAAAAATGAAAAAGTAAAAATTTCGGATATATTAGGATTAGAAGCCATTAAACTTCTTTATAATAGAAACTTCTTAATCTTCTTCATATCATCTATATTAATTTGTATTCCATTGGCATTCTATTATCAAAATGCAAATCCATTTTTAACCGAAATAGGTGTTGTTAATCCTACAGGAAAAATGACTATTGGTCAAATTTCAGAAGTGTTATTTATGTTATTATTGCCAATATTCTTTAAAAAATTCGGTTTCAAAAAAACATTATTAATTGGTATGTTAGCTTGGGCAGTAAGATATCTATTATTTGCTTATGGTAATTCGGGAGAACTTGCATTCATGTTATTAATTGGAATTGCACTACATGGAATTTGCTATGATTTCTTTTTTGTGTCTGGACAAATTTACACCGATTCTAAAGCAGGAGAAAAAATTAAGAGTGCAGCTCAAGGACTTATTACTTTGGCAACTTATGGTGTAGGTATGTTAGTCGGTTTCTGGATTGCAGGACAAATTGCAGATAAATATCTTATAGGTGAAGGCATACATAGTTGGCAAGATATATGGATCTTCCCAGCCATTTTTGCCGCTGGAGTAATGATATTATTTGCTATTTTCTTTAAAGATGAAAAAATAGAATATAAAGCTTAATGAACACGTAAAATAGATTAATGAGCTCAAAAATTAGATTAGGAATTTTAGGAGGCGGAGGAGATTCTCTTATTGGTGTTTTACATAGAGTTGCATCGGCAATGTATGACCAGTTTCAAATTGTTGGTGGCGTATTCAATCCCATTTGGGAAGAAAACATTGGTTTTGTTGAAAGCATTGGGTTGCCAACTAATAGAGTATATAAAGATTTTGATACCCTTATTGAAGAGGAATTAAAGCTTCCAGAAACAGAAAGAATGCAAGTAGTATCTATACTTACACCTAATTTCCTCCATTTTCCAATGGCTAAAAAACTTATAGAAAATGGCTTCAATGTGATTTGCGAGAAACCAATGACAACAACTTATGAAGAAGCTAAAATATTGGAAAATACACTTCAAAAGGCAGGAACTATATTTGCGGTTACGTATACTTATACAGGATATCCAATGGTACGTCAAATGCGGGAAATGATAGCTAATGGAGAAATAGGAAGAGTTCATAAAATAGATGTTCAATATTATCAAGGCTGGATAAATCCAATCATCCATGATAAAGAAAAGCGTGCAAATACTTGGCGTTTAGATCCTGAAAAAGGAGGTATTAGTTGTTGTGTTGGAGACATTGGCACACATGCTTTCGATATGATTGAATATGTTACTCAATTAAGGGTGAATTCGGTACTTTCAGATCTTAATTATCTTTATAGTGACAACAAAATGGATGTAGATGGTACTGTGCTAATAAGGTGTTCTAACAATGCAAAAGGAGTTATTCGCACAAGCCAAATTGCAACTGGCGAAGAGAATAGTTTTACGGTTCAAATTTATGGTGAAAAAGCTGGTTTAAAATGGGAACAGGAAAATCCTAATTATTTATATAAGTTGGAAGACGGGAAACCTCTGCAAGTTTTAAAACCTGGACATTCTTACAATAGTGAATTATCTCTTGATGGTACAAAATTACCACCTGGACATCCGGAAGGCATTTTTGATTCAATGGGGAACATTTATAAAGGAATAGCCAAGGCTATTAAAAATGAACCTTATAATCAAGGAGAGTTTCCAACAATTACAGATGGTGTAAGAGGAATGAATTTTATAGAACGTGTTGTAGAGTCTCATCAAAATGGTAATGTTTGGATTAATATAGATTAAAATGAAGACGATCAAAGGACCAGCCGTGTTTTTAGCACAGTTTGTAGATAATAAATCACCATTTAATTCTTTAGATGGTATGTGTAAATGGGCAGCAGATTTAGGATATAAAGGTATTCAAATACCTACTTGGGAAAAATTTCTTATTGATTTGGATAAAGCTGCGGAAAGCCAAACCTATTGTGATGAATTAAAAGGCAAAATAAATAGTTACGGATTAGAGATAACAGAATTGTCAACACATTTACAAGGACAGCTGGTAGCGGTAAATCCAGCTTATGATTTAATGTTTGATAATTTTGCTCCAGATGAAGTTAAAAACAATCCAAAAGCGAGAACAGAATGGGCAATAGAGACTGTAAAAAAAGCTGCTATCGCTAGTCAAAGATTAGGGCTTAATATACATGCAACATTTTCTGGCTCACTATTATGGCATACTTGGCATCCTTGGCCTCAGCGGCCACCAGGATTAGTTGAAATGGGTTATGAAGAACTCGCTAAAAGATGGTTGCCAATACTAGATGTGTATGATGAAAATGGTGTTGATGTGTGTTATGAAGTACACCCTGGAGAAGATATTCATGATGGCGATACCTTTGAACAATTTTTAGAAGCTACTGGAAATCATAAACGTGTAAATATTCTATATGATCCATCACATTTTGTATTACAACAGTTAGACTATATTAAGTATATAGATCATTATCATGAATTTATAAAAGCATTTCATGTAAAAGATTCTGAGTTTAATCCAACTGGTAAAAAAGGTGTTTTTGGTGGTTATAATGACTGGAGAGAACGTGCTGGTAGATATCGTTCTCCTGGCGATGGTCAAATAGATTTCAAAACTATTTTTACAAAATTAACAGAGTATGGTTGCGACGTATGGGCTGTAATGGAATGGGAATGCTGTATAAAAAGCCCAGAGCAAGGAGCAAGAGAAGGTGCTCCTTTTATTAAGCGTCATATTATAGAAGCTACTGAAAAAGCTTTTGATGATTTTGCAGGAGCTGAAATAGATAAAGAGCAAATTAAAAAAATATTAGGAATTTAATTTTTAAATTATGAAAAAGATAATAGTATTAATGATTATTGTAGTTGCTTTTGTATCGTGTAAAGAAAAAGTAAAACAAGTAAATGATAAAGAAACTAAAAATGAAATGGTTAATAATGAAGATGTAAATAAAGAATTTGGCTGGATTGTCCTTTTTGATGGATCTTCATTAAATAAGTGGAGAGGTTATTTAACTGAAGATATATATCCTGAATGGACTATTGAAAATGGTGTTATGGCTTTTACTCCCAGTGAAGAAGGTGGCAAAAATATAATTACAAAAGAAAAGTATACAAATTTTGTATTATCGCTTGAATGGATGATTTCCGAAGCAGGGAATAGCGGTATTTTTTGGAGTGTTTATGAAGATGAAAAATACACCGAAGCATATCAAACCGGGCCAGAAATTCAGGTTTTAGATAATGAAAGACATCCAGATTCTAAAGTTGCAAATGGAACTCATAAAGCCGGATCCTTATATGACATGATTAGTTATCCTGATGAATTTATTAATCCAGCTGGAGAATGGAATCTTTGCGTTTTAGAGATTAATCACGAAACAAATATTGGCAAAGTAGTAATGAATAATAAAGAGGCTATAACTTTTCCGGTTCATGGTGAGGAATGGGACAAAATGGTTGGTAATTCAAAATTTAAAGATTGGGAAGGGTTTGGAAAATATCAAACAGGTCATATTGGACTGCAAGACCATAGTGATAAAGTTTGGTTTAGAAATATTAAAATAAAGGAATTATAAAAGAAATGATTGATAGCTAATTTAAATTAAGGAACTCATGAAAATGAGTTCTTTTTTTATTGACAACTATATATTTGTTATTAAATGCATTATTCTAAATATAAGACCCAATAAATTTTAATATTAATAATTCTTTCTAAAAAGTTTACACCTTTTGATTGTTATATCAAATAAATTTATAGTTTTACCCCAATGAATACTCTAAAAAATAAAATACGTACATCAGTTCCCAGTTTGCGCTTGTGCATTCGCCGTCGCTAATTCTTCTATTTAGAACCAATTTGTAATACGTAATTTTATTTTTTCAACTTGAACAAAACACAAAACATATTATTCTTTCAAAATTTAGTTATTATCATTAATAGCAAATTTTATTTACGCCGTTTTTTCACGCGTCGCCCTTTGGGTGCACTTCTATTTTGAGAACTAAGGTGAGTCCAGTTCTATTTTTCGAAACTTAATTTTTACATTTTTAATTCAAAATAAAAATCAAAATAATGGAAATCATTATTGCTGATAAATCACATACTATTTACGCAGACATCATTTGCGAAACGATATCTGATGCTGCACAAGTAAGAGGAACTGGTATTGCTAAACGTAAACCAGAATACATCATTACCAAAATGGAAAATGGAAATGCTGTCATTGCTTTAGATGGAAATAAATTTGTAGGCTTTTGTTATATCGAAAAATGGAGTCATGGAAGGTTTGTTGCAAATTCCGGGTTGATTGTACATCCAGATTACAGAGGTAGAGGACTTGCTAAAAAAATAAAGAAAGTTGTTTTTGAACATTCTAGAACAAAGTTTCCTAATGCTAAAGTATTTAGTATCACAACAGGTTTGGCTGTAATGAAACTGAATAGTGATTTAGGTTATAAACCGGTTACGTTTTCTGAATTAACAGATGATCAATCCTTTTGGAAAGGCTGTCAGACTTGTAAAAATTATGATGTCCTAAAACGTACTGAGCAAAGTATGTGTTTATGTACAGGAATGTTATTCGACCCAAACTCAAAAAATATAAAAAAGAATAAAAAGATAAAGGAAAAGGTTTTTAAGAGGTTGAAACATATCAAAGAAACTTTGTATTTAAAAAATAATAAAAAGTAAAATGAAAAAATTAGTAATAGCATATAGTGGAGGTTTAGATACTTCGTATTGTGCAGTCCATTTATCTAAAGACAAAGGATTTGAAGTACATGCAGTAAGTGTAAATACCGGTGGATTTACGAAAAAAGAAGTTGATGAGATAGAAACAAATGCCTATAAAATGGGTGTTTCAACTTATAAAAACATAGATGCTGTAGCTGCCTTTTATCAAAAGGTTGTGAAGTATTTAATATTTGGTAATGTATTAAAAAACAACACTTATCCTTTATCTGTAAGTGCTGAGCGAATTATTCAAGCAATTGAAATTGTAGAATATGCTAAGAGTATTAATGCAGAATATATTGCTCATGGAAGCACAGGAGCAGGAAATGACCAAGTACGGTTCGATATGATTTTTCAAACGTTGGCACCAGAAATTAAAATTATTACGCCAATTAGAGATAATAAACTTTCCAGACAAAAAGAGATAGATTATTTAAAAAATAATGGGGTTGATATGTCTTGGGAAAAAGTTAAATATTCGATAAATAAAGGGCTTTGGGGAACAAGTATTGGAGGAGGAGAAACCTTGACATCAAAAAATCCATTACCAGAACATGCTTACCCTTCGCAATTAGAAAAGGAAGGAGAAGAAAAAGTAACATTAACATTTAATAAAGGAGAATTAATTGCTGTAAATGGGAAAGTGAATACATCGAAAATCAATATAGAATTATTGAATGATTTAGCCTCAACTTATGCCATTGGCAGAGATATTCATGTTGGAGATACAATTGTTGGCATTAAGGGACGTGTTGGTTTTGAAGCAGCAGCAGCATTAATTATAATTAAAGCACATCATTTACTAGAAAAGCATACGCTCACCAAATGGCAGTTACAACATAAAGATTATTTAGCAAGTTGGTATGGAATGCATTTACACGAAGGACAATATTTAGATCCTGTAATGCGAAATATTGAATCTTTTTTACAAAATAGTCAAGAGCAAGTTACTGGAGATGTTTTTGTAACCTTAAATCCCTATCATTTTTCTTTAGATGGAATTAATTCTGAACACGATTTAATGAATGCAGATTTTGGAAGTTATGGGGAAGAAAATAAAGGCTGGACAGCAGATGAAGCTA
>QMOV01000127.1 GCA_003650305.1 Bacteroidota bacterium
AACTTTAGAGGATTTTTAATTATTCTACGTTTTGTGTTTCGTATCACATCTCGGAATTCCATATAAACATGTGGTTGAGTACTTATTCTTTCACTTTCTGATGTAAAATTTTCATTTAAAATAGATATGGTAGTTGTAATACTCGGGCTATAAATTAGATGTTTTTTATTTAAGTCAATTCCGTAATTTTTGTGATACCATTTTTTTTGAGCGATAAAAAAAGAGTCAGGTTTATATTCATATCCAAACCCTGAATTTGAAATCCGTTCTTTTAAAGATTCCTGAATTGGTTTTGCAATTTGAAATTCCATATCTGCAACCCAAAAGGGTTGAATATCAGTCTTTCCAAATAAAGACTCCAATGTTTTTGGATTAGACTTGGTTAATGGTAATTCCTTTAATTTATTATCGATTTTCATAGGTGTGGTCAAGTTGTGCCTAACGGTTTGGCTAAAAAACGTAGGGCTTTTATAGTACTAAACTTTCAGTCGCGTGATAGGTTTGGTAATAACAGAAAACTTGCTTAAACCACTTTTTGCCCTATATTTTTTAGCCTTTGTTAGCAAATGTAAATCCACAAAAGCGTTATTTAAAACTATCTGAAGCTCTCCACCTGCTAAAAAGTCCAAGCCATTTTTCAGCTGCTTCAGCAGAATACACAAATTGGCCATTTTGTATCAAGTCGTTGATTGTGGAATCTTGATTTTTTTGTGACCACTGATAAAGTTCTCCGATAGCTGCCTCAATTTCTTTTCCCGTTTTCTCTGAGGGATAGCCTATAATTTTTTTGATTTTTCCATTATTTACGACAAAAACAGTTGGGTCATGAACTAAATCGGTAATATCTACGGCTCTGAACCAATCGTTATTTTCAACAACTCGACAAAATAAAGTGTCTCCTTTTGATGTAATGGATTCCAGTTTTAAATTGCTATTCAAGGCTGCATCCCATTCTTCAAGAGATCGCATTTCACTCAAACCCCTTTTTGTCCATACATCTTTTAATTCAAGTACAATATTTTCGTCATAAAGGGTCAAAACCTTTTCGATATCATGCTTGTTATGTGCTTCAATATAAGATTTAATCACGTCTAGATTCTTCTCATTAGAGCATGAAAATATTATTAGTAAGCTAAGTGTGAAGATTGCTTTTTTCATGATTTATATTTTTGGTTTATTTCTGCTAACGGTCTTGTACATGAGCCGTTTTAATGGCTTATATACGTTGTTAGCCATTCGTTATTTTTTATTTTAACAATTTCTATAGCTCAATATAATTTTCAATCAATTTCATTAATTTTTCTATTTCTCCCTTCAAACTTATATAGCTATTCCTTATAACAGTCTTTAAAAAGACTAATCTATAATTGACAAGGTTTTTGTAATATGTGTCAGCCCATAGAGAGTTATAATTAATTGGACTCGCCGATTTTGTAAAAATTAAACTATGAAAGTTTTGTAAATAATATGGACGCAATATATCATTGACCCAAATTTCTGTATTATAATTTCTTTCATTTGAAGAATAACTAGATTCAAAAACAAGAATTAATTGTTGCCTTAATGAGTCACTTTTTATTAAATTGAGATTATTTACTTTAAAATCTTCGTAGTTAGTCTTATCAAACCAAAAGAATCTAAATCCATAAACAGAACCGAACAATGTATCCAATGAATTTGTATAGGTTGGCATATCTTCATTTAATAAACTGTCCAAAGTTGTTATGCTTTTAATTCCATATTCAACATCATTTATTGTCAGCTCTAAAGCAGCTTGATCTGATTGTAATCCTTTATAAATCTCCTTCAATGCTTTAGTTTCGATTATTACATTTTTTCTATTACTATTCCATTCAGCTGCCGAAAGAGCTATCAGTACACCAACAATTATCAGTAAAATTTCTCCAAATGCATAAATCATATATTTCCCAGATTTATTTTCAGTCAAAAGTTGCTGTCTAATTTTTCTAAAGAATTTTATCATTTTAGTTCAGTCTGGATAAGGTCTATCATTTTATTAATATTATGTAATTGTTGATTATAAAAATTAAGTTGAAATACACGATATGTGATGAGTTGACTTATAATAGTTCCAAATTCTTCGTCATTTTTTAACCTTTCCCATTCAATCTTTGGCTTCTTATTAGTGATATAGGTACTAAATTTCTCATTTTTTAGATTTTTCGAAAAACCCTTTATATAGTTATCTCTAAAGAGTAACGGTGGTAGAAACTTATGAACATAATAAGAATATCGCTCTATAGCATCTTTCAGGTTTCCATTATGTGCTGTCCAATCCCAACTTTTTACATCATGATAGATACTCAATGCATTTTTAAGTTGTTCATTTTCTATAAGTTGTATATCTCCGTTACTTAAAAGAGTAGTATAAACTGAATTGGAAATACTAAAAAAGGCGTATGGCTCAGCACCAAACAATGCATCAACAATTTTTGTTGTATCTATCTTGGATTGCGAGAAATTAATGAATTCTGAAATCTCGAAGGTTTGATTATTTATTTTTCTTACGTTTTCAATATTAAATTTAAGGTTATCGATATCACTATTCAATTCATTTAATAATTCAACGTAATGGTTCTTTAGTCTTAACTGGTCTTTTCTGGTCTCATTCCAATTATTAATGCTTAAGGCAATTAAAATTCCAATAACTACAAGAAGTATTTCTCCGATAGCATAACGCATATATTTTATAGGCTTATTGTCATCTGCCATTTTTTTACGTATTTTTCTAAAGAACGGTATCATTGTTTGGTTTGTTTGTCATAATAAAGGCTAACGGTTTCGTATATGATTTGTGCGGAATTGTCCGATAGGAAAATTCAGGTGCAAATCAGATGTTAATTTAGGGTTTTATTTTCAATTGAACTTTATTCATAGCATGAATTATACACGTTGTTATGCAGCGTGTTCCCTACTATTATTCTTTAATTTGTAAAGATTTCGGATAATCAATTGTGTTTAGCCATATGTTTAAATTATTCTCATAATTTGGAATATATTTTACAATCAGGGTTTCAAATTTTTTGTAATTAATTGAATCAAACTGGAAAAGTTCTTTCAAAAACTGGTCATAGTTCTTTTCGCCCATTTCACTCCACAAGTGGTAAAGGAATAATCTTACTCTATCTGACAAAATAAATACATCTTTGTATTGACCAATTTCATCAAAGGATATTATTAATATAGGTTTTTCGGAAGGGAGTAAATTCCCTCTTCTATCCTTTCCCGTTTGCTTTTTCGTGATATAATCTTTCTCAACACGTTTCATATATTTTTTCAAATCAAAACCTTCCACACTTTTCGTAATTTTTTTTAATCCATAAAGATGGAAATAACTTGGAAAGCCTTCTACTATTAGAGCCGAAAATGGATTTTCTTTTGTGACAGGGATAGAAACATAAGGATGTACAAGTTCATGCGCTATTGTTAATTTTGAGTGTAAGTCTGTATTGAAATCTTTGTAAAGATTTGATGAAATACCTATTACATTTTGACTTGAAATATTTCCATATTCTGGCATTTCTACGATATACAATGAGGAAGTATTTTGAACGCTTCGAAGGTTTGAATAAAACAAATTTTTTAGTTTTTGGGTATAATCAATTATTTTTTCACCGCTTTGACGATCATCTACATAGTAAACAAATGTGTTATCTCTAGAGATAATCTTGTATTGACCTGCTGTACATTGTATATTGGACATTTTATTCCTTCCAGGCTTCCAAATTGCCTTATAGGTTCCATCTTCTATAGTTTCACTTAACAATTCTCCCGTGACAACCGCATTGAAACCTTGAGGAAGTTTTACTGTAATATTTTTGAAATTAACTTCATAATCATCTTCATCAGGACTTTGGAAAACCGGAAACCAAGGCGAATAATAGTATCCCCTCAAAAAAACACCCTCCTCTTTATTAATACGCATATAGTCTGACAGGCTTCTAGCCCTTGAAGGGTTCATGAATCCCGAATAGTGTATCGTAATAGTCTTTTTTTGAATTTTATAGGGAAAGTCAATAGTGGTTATTAACCCAATATTACTATAATCCTTATTGTAGAATATTTTTTTTGATGCATATTTTAAAGCTTTATTTCCCGAAATTATCGAATCAATTTTTAGTTCTCCATGCAAATAGAAGGTTAACGTATCAGCATTTAGTTCAGAGAATTCAACTTTGGTACTTCCCCTCATGAAAGATTTGTCAGAAACAGAATATCCCCACATTTGTGCATCCTTTGGAAAAAAATGAACATCTATTGTGTAATCACTTACCTGTTGAGCCTGAATGATATGAACACTAGTAGCTAAAAGAATACTTAATAACAATTTGTTCATGAATCAATTGAATTATGAATTTGTTTAAAAGACGGTTGTTTTTATTACATGTTGCATAACGTTCAGTATAAGAATAGTAGCCGACTACGAAAATCAAATCTTTCAATTTTGCGATGAAGTTGATACGATCCACAACTCTTTAATTTACTACTATCTCGGCTATTATTTTTATACATTGTTATGTGGTGTTATTAAAATTTTTGAGTTTCCATTATTATATTTCCACATGCTAATTCTGCTTGTGAATCACCAATATTCGTCAAAATTACCCAGGCTTTTTTTGAAGTATGGTCAATAGCAATAATCGCATAAGTTGATCCATCTCCACCGCTATGAGCACTTACTTTTCCACCATCCATTATATTTACGCCCCACCCAAGACCATAGCTTTCATTTTGGGAGATACTTACTATTGGTTCATGTAGAATTTTTACCAGATCTGGATTAATAAAGGTTTTATCTTCTTCAAATAGGCATTTTAATTGAAATTGTGCGTATTTAGCGAAATCTCCAATTGACATCGAAATATTACCTGCAGGATTAAATAAATCCGGAATACTCCGATCTGATGAATGTAAAGGAACTCCGAAATCGTTATTATTTCTATGATAATGTCGCCAAGGTTGGTTTCTGTCATAATCTTGAGCAAATCCAATTATTGCAGACGATAATCCTAGCGGTTGAATGATTTCTTCATTAAGGAGTTCTTCCCAGCTTTTATCAGAAATAGATTCAAGCATTGATGCTACTGCCACATATCCACCATTTGAATAGCTGAATTCTCCTTTTCTTGTTGGCTCTGTATTTTGACAATTCCAGATTGTAAACTGTTTTCGTTTATTAATTATCGAACCAGATAATCCTGGAATATTTTCTGAGATATTAAAAAAATCTTCGTCTGAAGAATACTGTGGGAATCCACTTGAATGAGATAATAGATCTTTAATTGTAATCTCTTTATAATCATTAAATATAGATTTCTCATTAACTGACATATAATCAATTATCTTATTATCCCAATGTATTAATCCATTTTCTACATATTTAGCTATTAAAAGACTGGTAAATGATTTTCCACAAGAGCCCAAATTAAACTTTGAAGAAAGACCTACTTCAACACTATCTATCATATTATTTATTCCAAGCGCTTCGATATATATAATTGAGTCAGAAGTGACAACTGCAGCAGCAATCGCAGGTAATTTATAATAATTCCTGATTTTTTCAAGAAACTCTGAAAAACTTGCTTCCTTTTCGAATTTGATAACAGACAGATATGATAAATCTTGCTGATTGGTATTATTCTGTCTATTACAACTAACATTAATTAGAAGAAACAAAATAAAACCGATAGTGATTAAATTTTTCATTTAGTGTCTAGTCCTAAAATATGGCTACAGGTTAAAATTAAATTATGCTGCATTGTTATATACCATATTTGGTGTTTTAAAGTCTAAAGATAAGTGTAATCTTATTTCATTATACAATTTGATTGCA
>QMOV01000128.1 GCA_003650305.1 Bacteroidota bacterium
ATTGCTATTAAAATTAATATTTTTGATAATCGATTAGTCTTCATTTTTAGCGCCATGATATTGTTTTTGTTAATTAGTGTTAATCTAAAACTTCATATTTTGAGTTATTTGAAATATATTCAGGTAAAATGTCTTTTATAATAGAAACTATTTCTAAATTTTGCGTATTAGCTTTCTTTGAACAAAGATATTCAATTTTTGATTCTATTTCTTCAACATTAAAGAATTTTACTTTTGCAATCATAATTTTTTCATGATATGTTGAAATGGTATGTTCTCCATCTGCTAGTAATTCTTCATATATTTTTTCTCCAGGTCTTAACCCTGTAATTTTAATTTTAATATCTTCTGGATACCTAAAACCAGATAAGATAATCATGTTTTTGGCCAAATCATGAATTCTAACAGATTTGCCCATATCAAACACAAAAATTTCACCTCCATTACCCATAGTTGCAGCTTCTATTACTAACTGACAGGCTTCAGGAATTGTCATGAAATACCGAGTAATATCACTATGTGTTACAGTTAGCGGACCTCCAGCTTCAATTTGTTTTTTAAATAGTGGTATTACCGATCCACTTGATCCTAAAACGTTTCCAAAACGTGTAGTGATAAATTTTGTTTTAAATTTACCTTTTAAACAACTTACGTATAACTCTGCAATTCGTTTAGTTGCACCCATAACATTGGTAGGGTTAACAGCCTTGTCTGTTGAAATCAATACAAATTTATTAACATTATATTTTACAGAAAGTTGAGACAGATTTATGGTACCACATATGTTAATTTTTACAGCTTCAAATGGATAAGTTTCCATTAACGGCACATGTTTGTAGGCTGCCGCATGAAAGATTATTTTTGGTTTATATTGTTCAAAAATAATATCCATCCTTTCTTTATCTCTAACATCGGCAATTACAGCAACAAAATTTTGTATTCCTTTTTGTTTAAATTCTTGTTGTAAGTCATATAGGGTTGATTCGGCAATATCAATAAGAATTAACTTTTTAAAATTGTACTTAGCTATTTTACGTGCAATTTCACTACCAATAGAGCCAGCAGCCCCTGTAATGAAAATAATTTGGTTTTCATATTCATCTTCTAATACAGGATTAGAAATCTCTATTTGATCTCTTCCTAATAAATCTTCAATCTTAACATCCTTAATTTGCCCTACACTTAAATCGCCATCTATCCAATTTTGAACAGAAGGAACAATTTTTACTTTTAAATTACTTAAAAATAGTTGGTTAGTTATTTCTAATAGGCGAACCGTATCAATATTTTGTATAGAAATAACAACTTCATGAACCTTATTTTTTTCTATAAATTTTTCATTAAGATGGTCAAGACTATAGACGTTTAAAAGATTTATTTTTTTACCAACTTTACTAACATTATCATCAATAAACCCAATTACTTCAAGGTTGCTTTTAGAATCATTTGTTATGGCATCATAGGTAAGCATGCCAGAATTTCCAGCGCCATAAATTAAAACTCTAGATTTCTCTCCTATATTGGCAATTACATTTCTATAGATTGATTTAATGAAAAATTTAGTTCCAATTAAAAATAGAAAGTTTAACAATAAATGGATATAAATAATAGATCCAGAAATATTGAATACATCATTTAAATTAAATTTCCTGCTTACATACGTTGTAATAATAAGTAAAATTGCAAGGATATTACAGCCAACAACAATGTTTACAACATCTTTAAAACCAGTAAACCTAACAACACTTTTGTGAGAACCAACTAAAAGAAAGCTCACAATGGTTACTAAAGCAATATATGGAATTTGACGTACAAAAATAATTAAATCAAAATCTAGCTTAAAATTAAATCTAATAAAGTATGCAAAGAAAAAAGCACATAACACTATAGCTAAATCAAATAATAGCACTAGCCATTTAGAGGCATATTTTTGAGAAATTTTATGTAGTAGCTTTATTAACATACACCAAAATATGTTTTTATTACCGATAATACTCTATTCAATTCATTATCAGTTAAGTTAGATCCACTAGGTAAACATAATCCTTTTTTAAACAATTCGTCGGAAACGCCATTCAAATATTTTGGGTAGTTCATAAAAATTGGTTGCTGATGCATAGGCTTCCATAGTGGTCTGGATTCTATATTATTTTCTTCAAGTTTTATTCTTAGTTCTTCACGCATGGATTCAGATTTTGTTAATATGCATGATAGCCATTTATTGGAAAAATGTTCTTTAGGCTCATCTATAAATGTTATTTCTTCAATTTCTTTTAAATTATCGGAATAAAAATTATAATTATCACGTCTGGCTTTTACACGTTTGTCTATCACTTCCATTTGACCTCTTCCAATTCCTGCAAGAACATTAGACATTCTATAGTTATACCCAATATGAGAATGTAAATATGCAACAGATTTATCTCTTGCTTGAGTTGCAAGAAAAACAGCTTTTTCTTTAATAATACTATCTTTTGTAACTAATGCACCACCACCAGATGTGGATATTATTTTATTTCCATTAAATGATAAAATAGAGATTTTACCAAATGTACCACATTTTTTATTTTTATAAGTGCTTCCAAATGCTTCAGCACTATCTTCTAGAACAGGAATATTATATGCATTTGCGATTTTGTTAATCTCATCTACTTTATATGGCATTCCGTAAAGGTGAACTGCAATAATAACTTTTGGTTTTTTTCCTTTTTTAATACGATCTATAATAGCTATTTCTAATTGTTCTGGAGAGATATTCCATGTTTCTTTTTCGCTGTCAATAAAAATAGGTGTAGCACCTAAATATACAATAGGGTTTACTGATGCAGAAAATGTCATACTCTGACAAATTACTTCGTCTCCTTGTTTTACACCAAGTAAGATGAGAGCTAGATGTATTGCTGCTGTACCAGAACTTAAAGCAGCTACAAGGCTATTATCGTTTAAGTACTCTTGAATGTCGCTTTCAAAACCAGTAACGTTTGGACCTAATGGAGCAATCCAATTTGTCTCAAAAGCTTTATTGATATAGTCTAGTTCCTTACCACTCATATGTGGAGAAGACAACCATATTTTAGAATTCATAAGCAAAATTGTTAAGTAACTAAATTACCACAATTTTTATGTCTATAGAGGGATTTGGAGCATAAAAATAGCACTTTTGCAAATTATTTATACTTAAAAATAAGATGCAAAAATATTAATATTTGCTAAATATCTATCAATAAAGTCTTACATTCAAAATAAATACGACAAAAAGCAAATATTTACGATTTAATATATATTGTTAGAAACACAGATAAAAATTTTAGCTTTTTTAAAAAAAAATAAGATTTTAACTATATTTTTGGATGATTAAAAAGAATTATGTTTAACAACCCTTTTACATCTTTTACATTTGTTTCTGTTTGGTTAAAACATTTTAATAATTCTAAACCATCCAAAGTATTTTACTTCATTAATTATGTTGAGTTTGTAAAGCATAAGTTTTTACCTTTTTATATTAATGTTGGCAAAAATTTAACTAAAGGCGTCTATTATTCTATTGACGATAAAGCCAGAGACTTTAAGAATAAAGTGTTTCTTATTTACGATGTTCCCTCATATTTTAATATTAAGAAAGTAACTAATTTAAATACTTCATCATTGAGATTAAAAACAGTTTCTCAGTATCAAGGATTGTTAATAGATATTTCAAAATTTGAAAACTTTGAAGGTTACATAAGCAAACAGTTTAGTACACAGAATAAAAGATACATTAGGTGGTCACACATTAATCGATTAGAAAATTGCTTTAATATTTCATATAATTTTTTTCATGGTGAAATATCTAATAATCAATATGAATTAATTTTTAACCATTTTTATAGATTATTAGACATTACATTTTCAGGAAAAAGAACTAATTATCATCATTTAAATCCAAAACTATGGAATTTCTATAAAGAATTAGTATTACCTATGATTAGAGAAAGAAAAGCATCTTTTTTTATCATTTATGATAATGAAATACCTATTGCTATAAATTTAAATTTTCATTCTGATAATACGCTGTTTAAAGCTATTACAGTTTACGATGTAAACTATTATAGGTTTAGTCTAGGTAAGTTATCTGTAATTAAGATTATAGAGTGGTGTTTTGAAAATAATTATAGAATTTCAGACTTTACTAAAGGCGATTTTGATTATAAACATAAATGGAGTAATGTAATTTATGATTTTAATTATCATATTTTTTATGATTTAGATTCTGTAGTATCTCGTATTACGGCATCTTGTATCTCATTATACTTTAAATTTAAATCGTATTTAAGAGCAAAAAAAATTAATGTATTTTACAGAAAAGTTATTTTTAAAATAGAAAGAAGTAGTAATTCGATGAACAGTGTTTGGAGAGATTATAAAACTGAAAAGTTAATAGATTTTAGAGCTACAGAACAATTTAAAGCCATAGAGTTTAAACAACAACAGTATAGTTATTTATTGAGTCCTATATATTCGTTTTTGTTTGCAAATCCTGAACCAATAAAAGCTATAAAAGTATTTGAAGATACTAAAAAGGATAAAACATATATAATTGTTGGGAGTAAAATAGCACAAAAAACAATATTCAATTAAGATTAAAATTCCTAACCCTTTTTAACTAATTTTTAAGAGTCTATCACATTTTGAAAAAATAAATCCAGCTTTATATTGATTATGCTTGTTAACATCAACAATATTATTTAACCAATCTATATAAATGGCTGCAATATTAATTCCTGCTTCATGCGAAAAGGGATAACCACCTCCAAATCTAGGATTTAAATCAAGAACAAATAACTCACTATTAACAGTAAACACATCGCAATCTAAATTACCAAAATGTTTTAAATGCGTCGCTATAGTTTTTCCAAGGGTTTCAAATTTTGGGTCGATTACAGAGATTGCCCTATCAGTTTCGCCTGAACGCATGCTCAGTTTTTCTCTAACAAAAGTACCAATGTAATTACCTTCAAAGTCATTGAGAATATCTATACCGTATTCTTTGCCATCTAATTTTTCTTGAATAAGAATAGCATTATCAAAATCATGCTGACTTACTGCTTTCAATTTAGATTTTTTGAGTTTTAGTTGCTGTAATGTAAAAGCTAACTCTAATTCTTCCATTGTTTCTGGGAAATCAATATCAACAGATGCACTTCCCCAACGTCGCTTTACAACTAATGGAAACTTAAGTGTCCCATTATTAATTGCCGATTTGGCTGCCTTAAAATTCGTGTAGGTTTTTGGAGTATTTAGACCGATTTGCTTAATGAAATTAAAAGTTTCCATCTTATCGAACGCTATGTTAATTACACCTTCATTAGATAGAATTACTTTAGTTCCTGTGTTTTCTAATACAGTTTTATGCTTTGAAAGGATAGGTAACTCAAAATCATTTAATGATACAACTGCACTAATTTTATGTTTTATGATAAATTTTTTTAAAGAAGAAATATAATTTTCTTCATGTATATTTGGTAAAGTAATGGCAACATCAGCATCGACCAAAGCTGGCGCTAATAAAGTTTGGTCTGCTGCAAAAATCTTTCCATTTCCATTTAAGGCATCTTTAAAGTAATTAATTAAATAATTGCGCCTTCCTGCACAAGTAAAAAGTAAATTTTGATTCATAATTAATTGCTTTAGTTTTCAGTTTGTTCCAGTAAAATCTGCTACAATATCATTTTCTTTACTATAAACGCCTTCCTTTTTAAACACTTTATAAAGGGTTAAGAGTAAAATTTTTAAATCTAATAGGAAAGATGAATTTTTCACATACCAAACATCATATTCAAATTTTTGCTCCCAAGTTA
>QMOV01000129.1 GCA_003650305.1 Bacteroidota bacterium
TAACCCTGTTGCTATTTATTTACCCAAAACCAATGATGCAATTGCTTCATTTTTAGGCACTTTATATAGTGGCAATTGCTATACTCCACTAGATACGAAAAATCCTATCCCAAGAATTGAAGCAATCTTAAAAGCATTAAATCCATCATGCATTATAACAAATGATAGGTTTGTATCGAACATAAAAAAATGTAATTTAGATATTAATATTATCAACCTTGATGAGTTAGAACAAAAGAACACTATTGACGAAAGTTTTAATTATCAAAAATGTATAGATACTGATCCAGCATATATATTGCATACCTCAGGTTCTACGGGTGTACCAAAAGGAGTTGTTATTTCACATTTGTCCATTATCGATTATATAAATTGGGTAGTTGACACTTTTGACATAACTGAAAAAGAAAAAATTGGCAATCAAACCCCATTTATATTTGATATGTCTACATTAGATATCTATCTAATGATTTTTAAAGGTGCAACACTCTTTATAATTCCTGAACAGAAGTTTATCTTTCCCGCTACTCTGTTGGATTATTTAAATGAAAATAAAATAAATTTTATTTTTTGGGTTCCTTCAGTTTTAGTCAATATTGCAAATCTTAAACTTTTTGATTCAATTAAAATCCCAACTGTAAAAAAGGTATTATTTGGTGGTGAAGTTATGCCGCCTAAGCACCTAAGTTATTGGGTTAAAAATTTAGATAAAAATGTTGTCTACGGAAATATGTATGGTCCTACAGAAATAACGGGAACATGTGTTTGTCATATTGTTGATGATACATTCAATGAAAATGAGTCTTTACCTATTGGAAAGCCATGTAGAAATACTGATATATTAGTGCTAAATGAAAAGGATGAACTTTGTAAAGTTGGAGAAAAAGGTGAATTATGTGTTAGAGGTTCTTCACTTGCACTTGGTTATTGGAATAATTTTGAAAAAACAAATGCTGTTTTTGTTCAAAACCCATTGAATAAATCAGTACCTGAAAGAATATATAGAACTGGTGATATTGCTTTTTTAAATGATAAAGGTGAATATATTTATATAGGTAGAAAAGATTTTCAAATAAAACTTTCGGGGTATAGAATTGATTTAGGAGAAATAGAACATTGCATTTTAAGTGTTTTTGACACTATAAACGCAGGTGTATTTTTTGACAAAGCGAAAAATGAAATTGTTTTAATATACGAGTCCAAAAATGAAATATCCGTTAAGGATTTTAGATTAAAACTTGCGCATGTTTTGTCAAAACACATGATTCCAACTAGATATATTAAAATGGACATTTTACCTAAATCAACAACTGGAAAAATAGACAGAGCTTTATTAAACAAAAAAATAAATAATACATAAAGTTATCAAAAAAAAGGAAGCTTTATTAATATTAATCAATTATATTTAATTTATTTTGAAAAAAAAAATATTAGACTTTTTAACGGAAATTAGACCGGAATTCGATTTTTCTGAATCTAGTAATTTTATTGAAGAGGGTATGTTGGACTCATTTGATATTGTAAGTTTAGTTGCTTCACTAGATGAAGAATTTGGAATTTCAATTGATGGAACAGAAATTTTGCCGGAAAATTTCTCAAATGTCGATAGTATTTTTCAATTATTAATTAAAAATGGTGTTACAGAATGAACTTAAAATTTCATAATAAAAAAATTACGGGCATCCTTACAGTTTTGCCCGAAAATGAAGTCAATTTTGACGACGAAATCGATAATTACGACTTCTCAAGAGGTCAATCTATGAAGCTCAAGCTGATTATGGGTTATGGAAAGCGTAGGGTGGTCAAGGAAGGAACGACCATTTCGGATCTATGCGTTTTTGGCATGAATTATCTTTTTGATAACAATCTTTTAAAAAAGGATGACATAGATGCCATAATATTAGTGACGCAATCCCCAGATCATTTTGTGCCTGCAACAAGTCATATCATTCAAGGTAAGCTCGATCTAAAACAGGATATGATCTTGTTGGACATCAATCAAGCTTGTTCTGGCTATCCCATAGGACTAAATCAGGCTTTTATGTTATTGGAACAGGATGAGGTGAATAAAGTGGTGGTATTGAATGCCGATATCATGAGCCGAAAAGTTTCGGTAAAAGATAGAGGTAGCAGACCAATAACTGGTGATGCCGCCTCTGTCACAATTGTTGAAAAAAATCCGTCTGATAATATTATATATGGCACCGTAAATGTAGATGGGAAAAATGCTGATGCCCTGATAATTCCGGCAGGTGGTTTTAAGATGCCGTCTACCCCAAAAACTGCAGAATTGGAAGCAGATAGTAGCGGTAATTCTAGAGCGTTGGACCATTTGGTAATGAAAGGGGACGTTGTTTTTAATTTTGTTCAAAAAGAAGTCCCACCTATGATTGAGAATTTACTGGAGAAGGCAGGTTGTACTAAAGATGAAGTGGATTATTATATGTTTCATCAGCCCAATAAATTTATGCTGAAAAAGCTTGCTGATAAAATGGGGGTTCCTTATAGTAAAATGCCAAACAATGTTGTTGAGAATTTTGGCAATTCCAGTGGTGTTTCCATTCCTACCTGTATTACTTACAATTTAGGGGAAAAACTATTGACAAATTCATTTTTAGTTTGTCTAGCCGGGTTTGGAGCAGGTTTGAGTTGGGCGTCATTGTTAATTACTATAGAAAAACTAAACTTTTGTGAAATAATTGATTATAAATAATTGCTTATGGAAAATTTTGAGTCTTCAATTTCTGAAATTTTAGAAGTTGATACTATCGATTTAAATGATGAATTAGAATCTTTTGATGCTTGGGATTCGTTGACAGTTTTGTCAATTATAGCATTTTGTGATAGTGAATATAAGGTGCCATTATCAGCAGAGGAAATTGAGAGCTCAGATACCATATTGGGGTTAAGGGAGCTGATTGAAAGTAAAATGTAGTATTTCATTATAGTGTAAGTTCAATACTATATTTATCTATCACTTTAAACTAGATTTAAGTTATATTAAAAATTAATTTAGTAAATACTTATATTGCAATGGATACTTATATATAATTGTCCCCAACTATACAACCAAAAAATAAATATAATTATGAGGAACGTTATCATTCTAGGAGCAGGCGGAGCAGGTGCTGAAGTGACTTTTTATATTGAAGATCATAATTCAAAAGTTGGAGTTGATCAACAAATCAGAATATCTGGTTATATTGACGACTCGAAAGAGAATTGGGCAAAATATAAGTATAAAGCACCTCTTTTAAGTAATATTGATTCATATACTCCTAAGGAGGGAGAAGAGGTCTTGATTGCGATTATGGATATTAGTTTTAGGCAAAAAATGATTAAAGTTCTCTTAGACAAAAATGCCAAGATTGGAAGTTTTATCCACGAAAGTGTTATAAAACCTGATACTATGGAACTAGGTGTAGGCAACATAGTTTTTCCTTTCTGTATTCTCGAGAAACATGCCAAGATTGGCAATTATAATTTTCTTACATCTTATTGTTTTATTAGCCATGATTGTGTGGTAGGTGATAATAATTTCTTGTCAGTGGCAGGTTTGGCAGGATCGGTCAAGGTTGGTAACAATAATTATTTTGGATTAAGATCTACAGTAATTCCAGGTGTTGAAGTGGGCAACAACAATGTTATTCAGGCTGGTATGATCGTTGACAAAAATGTGAAAGATGATACTACTATTTTTTATCGTTTTAAGGAAAAGGTAATGGCTATTCCTAAAGTTAATTAAGGATTACGCATTGCCTAACATCTTATATCCATAAGTAGATATACAAATAAGGATTGGTTGTGACTTTTGTATAGAGTTTATCCATCCCTTTCATTGGTTTTATGTGTAATCCACTATTATAGGTATAGGTCACTCTTTATAAAGCTTGTAAAGAGTTCCATCATGTTATTGCTGCAAATTATAAGGTCATTCAAGCCCTAATTTCATGAAAAATAATCCTTTTACATCGGATATCTATACTTCTAATTGGCTAAAACACTTTAATCAAGGTGTAAGCTTCCCTTAAATAGAACTGCTTAATTTTCTAATATTATCAATTTATTGTTTTTAATTTTAATGGAGCTAGCTCCATTAAAATTAATTTCAGCATATTTTATAGGTGGGATTTTACCTAATGCATCGTGAGGTCTAAAATGATTATAATCTTCCATCCAAATTTGTGTCTGCTCTCTTACTTGTTCTAAGTTTTTAAATAAGAATAGCTAAGTTCTAATTAGCATATTGAATAGTTGTTGTTTATACTCAAACCATGCACTATTAGAGGCAAAAGCAATGGTAGTTACTGTTGCCATCTTAGTCGTTGAGTTCTTAATTTTTTCAAGAACCAAGAACCAATTCAAATAATTTTGCAAATATTTTGTAGCTACACCATTGAAAGAGCTCATAAACTTTCTCAATCTCATATCTAGATTATTTACATTTTGTACGTGATATACTTTATTCATAGTTCTCTGTCCTTTTGAGACATTGAATTTTTTATGGGTAATGGTATTGGCTTTTGCAAAGGCACTATAACTTCTATGACTATCACTGCAAAGTACATCTGCTTTATTGAGTTTTCCTTTGAGTATTTTATCTAAATCTTTTTTGCTAATACGACCTCTTGTGGCTACTTTAAAATCTTTGTTTCCAGATCTATCACAAGTGGCTACTACAGCTACTTTTTCATCACTTATACCTGCCTTACTTGCTTTTTCTCCTCGCTTTTTCGATTTCCTATCTAAATGACGATTCCCTTTTTCTGAGTAGGCAAAAAATAAATCATCACTCTCTACAATTCCTTGAAATTCTTCTACAGAAATACTAGAAAAAGAAGTGAGTAATTTATGACGCCAGTCAAAAGATGTTTGAATAGCAATACCCGCCTATCTGTTCCATTTGCATCATGAAACTCATAAACAAATCGATATTTTGGATGTTGTTTTGATTTTACTAATTCATACTCTGCTATCAAAAATTGATACTTCTGTAAATAATTCCTAACCAAAGTTAGGTCTTCTGTATTGTTTCTCATAAAGACAAAATTAATTAGTGTAATTTTGTCCTCGAATTACGTAACCTTTACAGCAATGACAGTCCTAATGATTTATAAATCCTATATACACGTTTATGATTCCAAGTCTTACCTTCTGCTCGTAACCGAGCATAAGCCTTCCAAAACCCTTCCTCTGAATGTTGCTCTGCTTTTTCTTGAAGAGCCGTTTCTATGGCTGTGTCGTCTTTGGGTAAAGGATTGTAATAATATACACTTTTACTCATTTTTAATACACGACACGCCCTACTAATCCCGTAATGATTCAATTGTTCTGCTATTATTAGTTTGTGATAGGGCTTTAGAACTTTTTTTCGATAATCTCTTTTGCCATTTGATGATCTAATGCTAAGGTAGCATACATCTGTTTGAGCTTGCGATTCTCGTCTTCTAAAATTTTTAAACGTTTTAACTCTTTTGAACTCATGCCAGCATAACGCTCTCGCCATTTATAAAATGCAGCAGAACTAACACCATATTCACGAGCAATATCTGAAACAGATTTACCAGTTTCAAACTCTTTTAAAATCTTTGCGATTTGAACGGGACTAAATTTACTTTTTCTCATAATTACTGTTTAAAATTAATACTTTTTTTCTACTTTTAAACAGTTCGGTTTTGGGGGAAGCTTACAACAAGATATATAAAGAACTTGAAAGACAACTGAAAGAAAAACAATCCAACTTAAGTCCGGAAAAAGCTATTGACATTGCCAAAACGATATATCAAATAGAAGTTAATTCAGCCAATGAAAGTA
>QMOV01000130.1 GCA_003650305.1 Bacteroidota bacterium
TAAAAAAATTGATTAATAGCGTTACTAATGTAAGCCTTATTATTGTTGAGTGTAAGTTTTTTAGACAAAAAGCCATTAAAAAAAGATTAAGCGCAATAATGTTAATTATTACGCCTAATCAACAAATCTCAACAACAAGATTTTACTTTTTAAGGTCGTAAGCAAATATGTTACTTCCTTTACCAAAATATAGAAAACCTGCAAACTCATCAACCTCATACATAGGTTTTTTATCTTTAATCAAAATATCGTTTAAAGTATCTCCAGAGTCCTTATCTACTTTTATAAGGCCAACTCCACCATCTACTTTTGTAAGAATAAAAGCAGCGTTTTCTGTAGCTTTTGAAGCTTTAAACCGTTTTGCCATTTCGGTAAATGCAGCATCACCGAGTTCGTTCCAATTATCTGCCTGCTGACTGTGATATGTTGTAGTTGAACTGTAGGGTCCTAAAGATACACTTGAAGATCCTGCCATATAGCTATGGCCTGCACTAGCATATGTCGACGCAGCAGTTACAGCAGCTAAAAAGACAACACTAAATGCACTTTTGCCTGGCGCTCTGTGATACTCATGCCAATTTTCCTCACCATTAAAATCTAACATCATAAGGTTTTGAGAAGAGCTCAATAATATGCCATTAGCTCTCACCTCTATATCTGTTGGTTCTTCTTTTCCATCAAACTTATAATCCGAATTAATAAGATTAAACTCTCCATTTTCGCCATCAATTTCATAAACACCATCACTGCAGGTAATTAAAAATCTGTTTCTCTGCTCGTCGAAGGTGGAAGCAACCGATTTGGATTTTTTATACTTAATAGGTTTTCCAAAAACCGATTCTCCTGAATTCATATCTATAATATCTGTATCGCTTTCAGAAATATATAATACCCCAGAAGATACTCGAGCCATTAATTGAATATTTGCACCAGTTTTTAATGGTTTTTTCCATTGAGGTACACCATCGAAACTAATTTTATTTATGCCTCCTGAAGCCACACCAAATAGGATACCGTCTTCTTCAACATAAAAATGACTTACAAAACCTTTGGTTTTTGGTGACTTATCCCAAAGATCGGCACCAGAATTACTATCCAATAAATAAATTTTTGATTGACTTTTAGCAGAAGCCAATTTTCCCAAACCTTTTTTACCACTATTATCAATACTAGTTACAACAGCCAAACCTGCTTTTGTAAATTCATATCTGGCTAAAGCACCTTTAAGTTTATTGCCTTCAGCCCAAAGTAATCTCCCGGAATTAGCATCGATTTTGTAAACAACCGTATTACCTCCTTTTGTTCTAAATGCATAAACTTCGTTGGAATCATCATCACTTGTAATGCTTGTAGCATTCTTAACAGCAGCTTTCCATTTTACTGCTCCAGTCACAATATCATAACATTCTACATTTTTTACACCTGGAATAATAATATTACTGCCAAAGATATCTGGTCGGCCCACCATTAAATTTGTTGCCCTACGCTCAAAAATATTTACGAGTTTCCCAGTTTTTAAATCATAAAGTCCAACACCTTGTTTATACTGTCCCATGCCTTCCTCTTTGTGCATACCATTTACAACGAACATCATTTCCGGGCCAATAAAATGACGGCTTGTAACACCACCTTTCCAATCTTCGCCTTTAGAATCGAACACTAATTTTCCTTTTACAACATCTACTACTGCTGTATGCTGTACTAATCCTTTTGGCTTGATAATTAAATATGGTGTTCCTGGAACTGGCTCCAGGTTTTCTTCTTTTACTCTTTTTAATCTGTCTATCTTAAAAAAAGGTGTTGTCTCGTTGGGTTTAATCCCAACCAATGCTTCTCCAGTTGAGGCTACCAAAACACCCGATTCGGTAAGCATCATCCATTTAACACTACCATCAAAATTGTATTGATTATCTGGAGCTGTTTTTTGTGCTACTCCTACATTTGCCATGAACATAATGGTCATGAACAAAATAAATTGTTTTAAATGTCTCATTGTTGAATTGTTTAAAATTTTACTTTTTAAAATTACAACATAAACCCAACAAAATCAATACGATGAATTGCTTATATTTTTGATTTACGATTGAAGATTAACGAATTACGATTTTAGATTCCAAATTTTAAAATATAATATGAGGGAATTGTTTATGAATCTGTGCTTTTTTACTCTCTATATTCTTAAGAAATTGTTTATGAGAATTTGAGTTCGGATTAAATGGTTTGTGTAATAATCCTTTTTGAATTGATTCTACCTCATCAATAATAGTTGAAGCATCTTGAGAAATCCAAACTTGTTTAAATTTTTCCCAAATGTAATTTATAGCTGTTTTATTTGGATGTAACATATCTTCGGCATAAAAACGATAATCTCTTAATTCGTCCATCATAATTTCGTAGGAAGGAAAATAAAATGAATTACGATTTTGGATTTCAGAATTATGATTAAAAAAATTATGAATTGCTGTTATTAAATGTGATTTACTTTGTTGATTTAGCACAAATCCATTTTTAAGATGCCGAACAGGAGAAACAGTATAAATAATTTGAACATTAGCGTTTACTAAACGTATTTTCCTTTCAATGCTTTCTATACTTGAAGCAATTTCATCTACAGTTAAAATCTCTTTTTTAAATTGTTTTTGAGGTACTTTATGACAATTAGTTACAATTTGATTGTTTTCAATAAAGCGATATACCCAAGCTGTACCAAGAGTTATAATAATATGTGTTGATTCGTGTATTTGTTTATATGTTAGTTTTATATTACTATTTAAATTTAACAATAATTGCTCTTTAGAGGTATTACTTAAAACAGAATGTGCATCAAAACAATGCCAACGCTCATCATGAAAAAAGACATCTTTTTCAGAATATTCCTTTTCGTTAATAGCATTTGCAATCAACCGTTCAACAGCTTTTGGATGAAATAAAATTCCAAAAGGGTTAATAGTATTCTGAAACTTGAAATATTCTAATTTCTCACTAATATTTTCAGCAAAACATGAACCCAATAATAGGATTTTAGAATTATAGTCTATTAGATTGTTAGGCTGTTTTTCTAATGGTATTTTGGTTTGGAGTTTCATAACCACTCTGTCACTACGTGACATCTCTCCTTAAAAAGAAGAGAAATTAATTCATTATTCAATATACCCTTTTGCTTTCTCTAAAGCGTCTTTAATCCCTTCAGGATAAGAACCACCTGCTGTTGCAAAGAAAGGCTGTCCTCCTCCACCTCCACGAATTAACTTACCAAGTTCTCGTACAACTTTTCCTGCATCTAATCCTTTGTCGCTAACTATTTCTTTAGAAATATAACATGAGAGTAATGGTTTGCCATTTTGTTGTGTCCCAAATAACAAAAAGAGATTCTTATGTTTTTTTCCTAATTCAAAAGAGATATTTTTAATCCCTGAAGCATCCAAATCTAATTCTTTGGCTAAGAATTGAATGTTATTAATTTCGGTGAGTTCATTGTAAAGTTCACTTATTATGTTTTTAGCTTTATCTTTTAGAAAACCTTCTATCTGTTTTTTAAGATTTAAGTTTTCCTGTTGCAAATCGGTAATAGCTTTTACAGGGTTTTTTGCATTATTGAGTAAATCTTTAATTTCGTAAAAGGCTCTGTTATTTTCAAAATAAAAATCTTTAACAGCATCATTAGTAATCGCTTCTATTCGACGTATTCCAGCAGCAATCGCACTTTCGGATCTTATTTTAAAATGCCAAATATCTGAAGTATTTTGAACATGTGTCCCACCACAAAGCTCTATAGATTGCCCAAAACGAATAGTACGAACAGCATCGCCATATTTTTCTCCAAATAAAGCTATTGCTCCTTCTTGCATGGCTTTTTTCATAGGAATACTTCTATTTTCTTCTATCTGCAATTTCCCATCGATACGTGCATTTACAAAATTTTCGACATCAAGCAATTGCTCAACAGTTAATTTTGAAAAGTGAGAGAAATCGAAACGCAAATATTTTGAATGTACTGCACTTCCTTTTTGTTCGACATGATTACCCAAAACTTCTCTTAAAGCCTGATGCAATAAATGAGTTGCTGTATGGTTGCAAGCTGTTCTATAACGTTGCTTTGCATCTACAACCAGTTTAAATGTTTCAGATAAATTCTTTGGAAGATTCTTTACAAAATGTATAATACTATTGTTTTCTTTTTTGGTATCTAGAATGTATATGACATCTGCATTTGGAACTTCCAAATAGCCTTTATCTCCAACTTGTCCGCCACCTTCTGGATAAAATGGTGTTAAATTAAATACCAACTGATACATTTCTCCATCCTTTTTTGAGGTTACTTTTCTATATCGCGTTAATTTAACATTGGCTTCAAGTGTGTCGTAACCAATAAATTCTTGTTCGGCATCTTCAACTAAAATCGTCCAGTCATCAGTTGTAGTTTCGCTTGCTGCTCTTGAACGGGATTTTTGCTCTTGTAATAACTCATTAAACTTCTCAATATCTACTTCAAAATCATTTTCACTTGCAATTAACTCAGTTAAATCTATTGGAAAACCATAAGTGTCATACAGTTCAAATGCTTTTTCTCCTGAAATTTCATTTCCTTTAGAGTTTTCAATTATCTTGTCCAATAATAATAATCCTTGGTCTAAAGTGCGTAAAAAAGAAGATTCCTCTTCTTTAATCACATTCTCAATAAGTTGTTTTTGATTTTTCAATTCGGGAAAAGCTGTTCCCATTTTTTTACTTAACACTTCAACCAATCTATAGATAAAAGGTTCTTTTTTATTTAAAAAGGTAAAACCGTAACGTACTGCACGACGCAAAATTCTACGGATTACATAACCTCCTCCTGTATTGCTTGGTAATTGTCCATCAGCTATTGAAAAGGCAACAGCACGAACATGGTCTGCAATAACACGAATTGCTATATCAACTTCATTATCCTTCCCGTAAGTTTTATCTGTAATGGTTTCAATTTCACTAATAATAGGTGTAAATACATCTGTATCGTAATTAGATTGTACATTTTGTAATACCATACACAAACGCTCAAAACCCATTCCTGTATCAATATGCTTGTTAGGTAAGTCTTCGAGAGAACCATTAGCTTTTCGGTTGTATTGTATAAAAACCAAATTCCATAATTCCACAACATGAGGATGGTCTTTATTAATCAAATCTTTTCCAGGAACTTTAGCTTTTTCTTCTTCGGATCGAATATCGACATGAATCTCACTACAAGGTCCACAAGGTCCTTGCTCACCCATTTCCCAGAAGTTGTCTTTTTTGTTTCCCATAAGGATGCGTTCTTCTGGTACAATAGCTTTCCAAAAATCATAAGCTTCCTTATCCAATGGAAGATTATCTTCGGCATCACCTTCAAAAACTGTAACATATAGAATATCTTTATTAATTCCGTAAACTTTTGTCAGCAATTCCCAAGCCCAAGCAATAGCTTCCTTTTTAAAGTAATCTCCAAAACTCCAGTTACCAAGCATCTCGAAAAGTGTGTGGTGATACATGTCGTAACCCACTTCTTCTAAATCGTTATGTTTACCAGAAACACGCAAACATTTTTGAGTATCAGCTATTCGGTTTTGTTTAGGTTTGGCATTACCTAAAAAATACTCTTTAAAAGGAGCCATTCCAGAATTTACAAACATTAAAGTTGGATCATCCTTTAACACCATTGGCGCAGAAGGAACAATATTGTGCTTCTTATTTTGAAAAAACTCTAAAAATTTGGATCTTACTTCCTGAGA
>QMOV01000131.1 GCA_003650305.1 Bacteroidota bacterium
ATCATTAAAATACCAAAACATGTCTTCTTGATTTGCTTCAATTAGAGGAGCATCGTAACCAAGATCAAATTCATTAGAGGCATTTTGGTCAACACCAACCAATAATTGACGATGATAGCCATCAGGAGAATCAAATAGTAATCTAATTTTTGGTCTTGAGTCGATATTTTCTTGAGTTTCTACTGATTCTGAATTTGATGAATTAGATCTTAAAAATACAGATCCAGTATTTGTACCAGAAACTGCTTCTTGTTTAAAGACACGTTGATTATTCATAAATAAAATATCTCCACCTACAACAGGTTGGGTTAATCCAACCAAACCAGCATCTAATATTGAAGACACAAAAAAGCCTTGACTGACAGGAATATACCTTTCTGGTATTTTAGTTCCTATTCCTCCAGTTGCATTAATTCTTATATCATTAGAGATGGCAGCTGTACCACCAATTAATGTATATGTAGCGTAACCGCCTTCATAATTGGCCAAGACATGAGTGCTACTGGCGAAATGATCCCAGAAATATAAAGCACCATTAATAATATTGCCATTAATGTTTCTACCTCCATCAGGAATACCTGTATTATCTAAAATGAATTCGTTAGCATCTATAGCTGATGGATAAGGGTTACCGACTAAATAATCGTTGCCTGCTGCAACTGTAAGTGAAATATCTCCATTATTAGGTTTTCCTTTTAAGGCATAATTTTGTTCTAAGGTTATAAAACCTGCTGTATCTGCTACACCTTTCATGGTGAAGCCTTCACCAGCGTTTAAACTTCCTGTACTGCGTACATGTTGCCATGCAGAATATGTATCACCAATTTGATTAGCATATTTCCATATCCAATAATCTGCAATGCTAATTGGTGCTCCAGAAGTTCCATTATAACCTGAGGTCAAGAAATTAATAGAAACGGGTAATGAGGCATTTGTCCCATCATTAAGTACATCTGGGAGCGTGTAATCGTTATTATTTGACGTTAGATTACTAATCCCAACTGGAGAAGACCAATAGTTATAAGTAAACAAATCTCTTGTACCTTGTTGATCTTTTTCTAAAGTACCAGCACTTGTAACATCTAATTCGCTACCTAATCCTTGTATTAATTGCGATTCGCCATCAAGATCAATAAATCCATCTAGTTTTAGGTAATGTGTTACATTAAGTCCGTTTCCAGTTCCTGTAGCTGTATCTCCATTTACTTGCAATTCATTACTACCGACAATTAATCCTAAAACAGAGCGTTCACGACCTAATGTTGCATAAGTATCAATAGTGACGTTATGGTTGGTTTTAACGATATTCCAATCAATTATAGTAGAGCCATCAATACTTAAACAATTGGGTGACTTCCAAACAGTATCTCCATAAGTCCATGGAGTAGAAGCAGAGGAGTCATTCCATGCTCCGTTTGCTTTAGTTGTATATGGCATTGGTGCGGTTTCTGCTTGAAAAGTTGTAATGTTTCTTAATTTACCGTTGATAGCGTTTCCTTTTATTTCAATAATATTACCATTAATAATATCAGTACTTTGATTCATTTGATAATAGGCCGCTAAATCTGTATTCCAATTTAATCCAGAAATGTCCAAGGGCACAATACTTCCTCTAACGGTTGTTTCAGTTGCTTCAATTTCTTGGTTCATCATTTGACGTATTTGAGTAGCTGTTAATCCTACATTCCAAATACGTAACTCATCTAACCAACCATTAAAATAATTTACAGGGTTAAAAGGAGATGTGATACTTTGATCCATGGCACCAATAATACAGTCTAGACTATTTGCAGTTGGAATCACTCCTCCTGTACTATTTACTTCAACGCCATCTATATATAAGCGATAGGTTGTATTGTCGAAAGTAACAGCTATATGATACCATTTATTAGATCCCAATGAGTAAGGAGATGATAAAGAGCCTGAACTATTCCAATTAAATGAAAGCGTACTATTTACCAGCTTGAGATCATATCCTGAGGTTAAAGAATTAGCATCTCTTTTAGATATAATACTTTGGGTGCCTGTTAAAGATGAAGGTTTTATCCATAGTTCCATACTAAAAGCTCCACTAAAATCGTAATTGTCATTGAATGTAATATTATCATCTATACCATCAAAATCTATTGCTGAACAGTCATTCCCCATACTAACTTGAACATCGTCTGCAACGCAAGTAATGGACCATCTTAAAATGTAAGTTTCACTAGTTACACCAGTAAACATGGTATTAGGATCATTAATATCTGTAATACTTCCTCCAGAACCAGATACTATGGTCCATGTACCAGTATATCCTCCAGTGCTTGTTGCTGACATTACCGTTGATGTCATCCCACAGTTTAATGTTTGGTTGGTACCAGCATTGGCAGTCGTAGCCTCATTTACAGTAACAACAGAAATATATTTTGATGTAATTGGGTTATCACAGCCTCCATCTGGTGTACTAGTAAAAGTGAGTGTAACTTTAAAGATTACCTCTCCAACATTTTGAGGAAAACAAATAGTAGTTGATGCTGTATTATTTGGTGCAAAAGTAACTGGAGCTGTAGTAGTTCCACTTAATACTTCATACTCCCAAAAATATGTGTTATTTGGGTGTGGAATATTATCAACAACTGCATTTACTGTTACACATGTAGCTCCACATTCATCTGGCGCAAAGGGTAATTCTGGGATGGAAATTTCTGGAGTTACCTCTAATGCCGATTCCAATAAGAAATTAGCAAAAAGTCTTAATTCACCAATATGTTCTGGATCCCAATCACCAACTTCATTTCCCGAACTAATATGTGACCCTTGATAAAGTAATGTACCATAGTCGGTATTACCATATGCAGGACCATATACAACTACTCCAGCTCTTCCAGGAGATCTTGTTGGGATTTGTGAATTAGTTGGATCGTAAACACTTACTGTAGTTGTAGAACGCCATCCACCTTCTGAGCCGCCAGAATCTGCTAATGGAACAAATATATGTTCAGAATTTCCATTCATGGCTTCATGGTTCTCGCCCATAAATTGCATTAATGGGTTTGGAGCAGTTGTTATATCGTATAAAATATTGGAACTGTCAAACCAATTAGTATGCATTAAAATATCATCTCCAGCATCTGCGAAAGCAGATAACCAAGGATAATTTGTACTAACGTTTAAAAGATCGTTATAAGGTAGTAATCCGCCATTAGATAGAAAATTAAGTTGATTGACACCTCTGGTAGGATTTCCAGCATCAGATGTTGTTGTTAATACATTTTCAGTTAAACTTACATCATGACAACCCAACCAAGAATTACCTCCATCTAATATAAAATCATAAAAGGTATTAATGTCATCTTGACTCCAATCAGTATCTGGATCTGTATGATGTGAAAGCACATAAATTAAATCGCAACTTCCTAATTCATCAGGCGCCTTTTTTGTAAATCCATCGACAATACCAGCAGGTGTATAAAAGGCAGTTTCCATATCGGTAGGTACAGCAGATAACGGATCACCACCTATGGGATATAAGGTAACATTTGGGAAATAGGTGATAACTCCGTGCACAGGAGCATCAGTGATGGCATCCAAATTCCAATACACAGTTAGTTTATTTGTTCCAGCTCCAGTACTAGTTGCAATCCAAGATTCTATAACAGCTTGAGCCAATGGAACAAATTCGGATGGAATTAAGAATGGACCTGATTTTAGATCAGTTGTAATACCTGTACTCGCAGGGTTAGATCCAACTGTTCCTGTTATCGTTAAATCTGCTTGATCTACTTTAGCAGCTCCAGATACATAGCTTTTAGAATCATCTATAATCCAATATACCGGAATTTCATGTACACTTACCAATTCCTGTATTAAGCCATAAGGTCTTAGTCCATTGTTTATGGTTTGTGGTACGATACCCATATCAATTACTACAGCTCCAGCATTAAAGTTAGTAGGAGTTGTTTGTGCATAAATAGTTATATGTAAAAAGAATGATAGGAATATTATACTTTTTACTAAAGTAAATTTCGCTTTAGGGTAAAAAGATTTCAGTATACTAAAAACTAGTATACTCAAAAACTTTTGATTAATTGGATTTTTCATAAGTAGATTATTTAGTTTGGGACTAAATAGCTCTTCATCAAGAACTTACGTAAAAATCAATAATATTTTTTGTAATCACAATTATAATCGATAAAATGTTAAATTAAATTGATAATAAGCACTTTATAGATAATACTTAAATTTAATAGTACATAATACTCTTTGTTTTAATTTTTATATTCATCTAACGCCTATTTTTAAGAGTGAAATATAAAATTATTTTATAAGTACTCTATAAAAAGCAAAAAAAATCCGATGAAATTCAGTTGTTATTAATTTGAAGATAAAAAAAATCCCAAAGCAATTTGGGATTTTTTTAGTTAAGATTTAATGATTTGAGATCATTATTCAACCAATACTTTTTTAGTAAGAGTTCCTGTTTCGGTTTCTAATTTTATAATATAAGTTCCAGAACTAATGTTGTTGGTTTTAAATTCTGAATAATTAATATTTGGGATATCCTGTATGGAATAAACGGATTGTCCAAGTATATTAACTAATTCTACAGATTTTATATTCTTTAATGTTGGATTAATAATGATAATACTTTCTAATGCATTAGAAAAATGTGTATCTAAACTATCAAATTCATTATCTGTATCACTGAAAGTAGTATTGTTAAAGACAATTTCAAAACGATCTAAATATTCACCAAACAGAAGGAAAAATTCATAATTACTCACTCTTAAATCGTGATATATATTTAATACTTTATCATGAACAAGAATCTCAAGATTTGCAGGAACATTTTCTAGTGCATCTATAGCGATATTATTTAAACCATCTATATTAGTATGAATACCAAGTGGGAATACGCTTTCTGTATCAACAATATCAACACTTTGAATACTATATTTTTCTACGCCAATCATCCAGTATAAATCGTCAATTTGCCCTTCGTTTAATTTACCATCGTATCCTGGATCTACTCCAGCTGTAGTATTTTCATCAATCGTAAGCAATAATTGTCTATGTATAGTATTTACAGAATTAAACCCAATTCTAATTTTCATTCTCATATCTTGAGTTGATTCTGTATTGTTATTAGCATTTTGTTTTGCAGATCTCATGAATGTTGATGTGCCACCTTCTTTTTGGAAAACACGTTGTCCATTATTAAAGTTAATAGTTCCTGTAGTTTCTGCCACTACAAAAAAGCCTTGACCTACTGGAATGTATCTACCAGGTGTTTTAGTTGGTGTTCCACCAGTACCTACATCTGGATCGTTTGTTCCTTGAGATGCAGATGGTATTCCTCCAGCTAAAGTATATGTACCATATCCACCTTGATATTCTTGGAGAATATGTGATCCACCTCCCCAATGTTCCCAAAAATATAATGTACCAGTAGTTGCACCAGCACCAGAAATTGTTGCGCCATTATCCAGTATAAATTGTTCTGCATCTATAGCAGATGCATAAGGATTACCTACTAGATAATCGTTTCCGGCACTTAAAGATAGATTTATATCTCCGTTATTAGGTTTTCCGTTAAACACATAGTTTTGGTCTGTAAGTATAGTTCCTGTTCCAGGACCTTTCATAGTAAATCCTTCTCCAGCTAATAGACTTCCTGTACTTCGTACATGTTGCCAAGAGGCATAATCATCATCTAGTTGGTTGGCAAATTTCCATATCCAATAATCAGCAATTCCAATAGGAGA
>QMOV01000132.1 GCA_003650305.1 Bacteroidota bacterium
ACTGTCTACTTGTATGTTTTGAGAAAACGATAAAAAAGTAGTTGTTAGCACTATTAAGAAAAGGTAATTCTTCATCTATATATTTAGAAAACAAATATAGAGAACAATTTGTTTTTAAAATCAAAATGAATGTTAAACACTTACAATTATATCATCGTTTTAAAGTAAAATGACCTTTTACTTGAAACTGTAATTCACCTTTAACAACATTAGCTATAAACCAATAATCGCTTGATGGCATCTTTAACCCATTATAATTACCATCCCAACCTTGAGAAGTATGTGTTAAAAATGCTAATTGTTTTCCATAACGATCAAAGATATTTATTGTTGTACCAACAAGTTGATTGACTCCAGAAATATGCCAAGTATCGAAATACCCATCATTATTTGGAGTAACAAAATGAGGAGTGTCAATTATAACTACATCTTTTGATGTAGCGTCGCAACCATTTAGATCTATTACTATAATGGTATGAGGTCCAATTGAAACATTTTGAAAAAAGTTGGATTCTTGTGGTTCTCCATCATCTAGAATATATAGATAATTTCCAATTCCGCTAATGGTTACTGTAATATTGTTTGGATCTGAAAAATCTACAGTTTCTGTAAATTCAATTATTGCAGATTCAGATTCAATAACGTTAAATATTGTAGTTGTCTGGCAACCAAAAGGAGTTGTAACAGTTACAGAATACTCACCTATTTCTATGATTTCTATTTCTGGTGTAATGGCATTGGTTGACCATAAATAGCTATCTCCATCAACAATTTCTCCAGCTATAACTCTAAGTGGTAAATTGTTTAAACAAACGACTTGTTCTGGAATATCTACAAACGGTTTTCGGTTTACTATAGTTGTAAACAATGTTGTATCGAAACATCCTGTTACATTATTCTCAATTCTAATATAAATAATTTGACCATTAACAGCATTGTAAATTAAATCTTGTATTTCGTTTTCGCCTGTCATTACATCGTTTTCATTTTCATGATACGAGACGGTAAATTGTGAAACGTTCTGATTTCCTAAAACAGTTGCAGTTTGTTGAGACAGATTGAAGATTAATTCTAAATCATAATCATCATCGCAATCTTCTAGATTTGGAGGTGTATTGGCTATTGGGTTTGGATTTACTATTAAATTAAAAGATGAAATGGTAGAGCAAAATGTGTTGCTGTTTTCCGCCCTAATAAATAGAGTTGCATTAGCTGAATTGTAATTGTAAGTTTCTCCAATGGCATTTTGAGCATTTTGAGCATCATTTATATTTAAATAATAAGAGACATTAATGTTTGTAAGGTCATCAATAAAAATAGTGGTTGCTTCTTCTAAATTATAGGTATTAGATTCGTTTTCGCATATTACTATAGCAGGAATATCGTTAATTACTGGGGGAAGGTTGACAACTAAATCTAATGGTATTGCAACAAAGCAATTAGAAATTATGTTAGTTAACTTTACATAAACTGTTTGTGGATTGCTTATGTTATTATAGTTTTCAGGATTTGAAATAGGATTCGTATCTGCTTCTAAGTTTTCTTCAGTTTCAAAATACGAAATGACAATATTATCATTTCTTACATCTAAAATTTCAAATTCTGAAACAGTTAAATCGAAACTTGAAATACCATCATAATCAGTATCGCAAGACACCAAATCAGAAGGTATGTTAATAACTGTTGATACTTGTATTACATTAAGTCCAAACTCGGCAATTGTATGGCAAAAGGTTCCGTTTTCTATACGTACATAGATTTGTTGCGGATTAACTATATTAGTGTATATTAAGCTTATTTCATTTTGAGCATTTTCAGCATCATTAAAAGATGTATGAAAAGTCAAGCTTAAATTTTCTGGGATTCCTTGAGATATTTCGGTTATTTTATCATTTAAATCGAAAACTTCAAAACCATCATTGATAAAATCATCACAAATAAGATAATTTGTTGGTGCATTAAATATTGGAATAGATTCTACTTCTATAGCAAAAGATGAAACGCCGTAACAATCTTGATCTGTGAAATTCTCTACTCTTACATATATGGTTTGTGGGTTTGATGTGTTGGTAAAGTTTGAGTTTTTATCTATACTATTTGTTCTATTATTTGCATCTGTTTCAGTTTCAAAATAAAGCACTTGTTTTCCAGCTTGCCCATTTAATATTTCTAAGTCTTTTTCTACAAAAATAAATTCGGCAGTTAAATTGTTATCTGATTCACATTTTTGAAAGTTAGTTATAGGAACAAACTCAGGAAGCGTGTTAACTATTATATTAAATTCAGCAACAGCAAAACAACCCGTAATATTACTTTCTACTCTTATATAAATAGTTTGCGTTGTTGCATTAAAGGCTGATGTCGTTGTAATTTCATTAAAATTATTGTAAAGATCATTTAATGACGTGTAAAATCCAATCAACAGATTTGAGGTGTCTGTAACAATATCTGGAATTAGTGCATCTAAATCGACAATAGAGGTCGCATCTTGATCATCATCACAAATAACAATATCTGACGGAAATGTTACTGTTGGTGCTGGAATAACATTAACTTGAAAAGAAATAGTATCAAAACAATAAGATGAATACGATGTTACTCTTGCATATAAGGTTAGGGGATTACTATTATTATTATAATAACCAGGTAAACCATTTTGGTTGTTAATCGCATCGTTCTCACTAATAAAATAGCTCACCCAAACGTTAGGCAAACCATTAGATACAAGAGAGTCAAATTCAAAAAGGTTAATTGTTGTAAATCCGTCATCATTAGTATCACAATAGTCTATTGGCGCTATAGGTTGTAATAGTATCGGAGGTTCTATTAATAAACTAATTTCGGAAGTATAAACACAATCGGAAGTTGCTATTTTTATAAATATAGTATGTGGGCTAGAGTTTACAATATACGGTACATTCTGATTTATAGGATTTGTATCGCTTGCAAGATCGTTAGCCGTTTCATAGAAAGTAATTGTAACGTTAGCTAAATTATTGATAATTGAGAGGGCAATATAGGTTAAATCAAACGCAGCAACTCCATCTGCACTTTCGTCGTCACAAGTGTAAAAATTTGAAATTGCAGTACCACTAATTAAAAGGTTTGCATGTAATTCTAAAGGTACAATTGTAGCACAACCTGTGGTGTCGTCTTCAACTCTTACATAGATTATTTGGACATTTGGCACTGTATTTGCAAAATTGGTAATATCTCCAATTGGATTATTTCCAGTTTCTGCATCTTGGTTTGTGACGTGAAATGTTACTGTTACTCCAGTTAATCCTTGTAATAAATCGGGAATCATTTCAGATAAATCAAAGATAGAATAACCATTATCATCACTTTCACAAGCATTCAAAGGAGGTGCATTTGATAGATCAATTGCAGGTAATTCTAAAACATTAATTGTTAATGTAGTGGTACTAAAGCAGCCAGTATTGGGGTTTACAACTCTTACATAAATGGTTTCATTAGGATTGGTGTTAACATAAGGAGAAAAAATAGGATTATTCCCAGTATTAGCATCAGCTTGAGAATAGTGATATGTAACAGCCAAATTTGTATTACCTAATGTAATTTCAGAATCAGATAGTGTTAAATCTATTTGAGTTGAGCCATCAGCTATGGCATCATCACATACTACTATTGGAGTAGGTGCTGTAATTTGTGGAAGCGGATTTACAACTAGGTTAAAGCTAGTATATGCCAAACAACCACCATTAGTATCTTCAATTCTCACATAAATTGTTTGCGGATTTGATGAATTTTGAATGGGGTTTGTAATTGCATTTGTATTGTTTTGCGCATCAAGATTTGTTAAATGATAGGATATATTATAATTACCTGCTGATACCGCATTTTGTACTTCATTATCTTTAAGCGAAAGATTAAAAAATTCTATACCATCCTCACTTGCATCGTCACAAAGTTGGTAATCCGTAATAGTTCCTGCTGTTTGTTCAGAACTTAGATTAATAATCACACTATCTTCGATAACACAATTTATATTATTAAGTATAATTGAAATTTCTACAGTATAATTTCCCGAAGCAGTAACTGTAAGTGTCGGATTTGTTTCTCCTGAAATTAAAATACCATCTTGATACCAAGCATAAGTAGCTAATGGATTTAATATATCTCCATTTATCTCATAACTTTCGGCACATGTAGAAATGTCAGATCCCAAATCTACAGTTGGATTAAAACTATTGCCTTGTATATAAACAGCTGAATCGTAATTTTCATCAGTTTGATCGGCAATAATAAGTTTGATATGATACTGAACATTTGGGATAATGTTAGCTGATGCTGAAAGAACAGTTGTTCTCCCATTATAATTAGTGTCTCCCATACTGTAACCATCAAAATATTGGTCGTTTTCTGCGGCACAAAACCCTACAATTTCATCATGTATTGTATTAGTGTTAACAGGAATGTTTGTTCCAGGGATTAGTGCAATGTTTGTATAAGGATCGTTGGTTCCAGCTTGTCGAATTAGAAAAGCAAAACCATCAGAATAATCACATGGAAAATTCCCGAAATATTCTTCGGATGCTAAAATATAATTAAACTGAATAAGGTTAGAAATTGAAATAAAATCGAACTCAATAGATGTAGCATTTAGTGTATTTGTGATTCCTAATGCAGTTTCCAAATCTGGATCAGTTCCCCAATTAATTTCACCTTCATTTAAAATATTTATATTAGTTGTGTTTCCTCCAGAAGTAGCGTTTCCAGTAGAAATTATTATACCATTTTCAAAAGGGAAATTAGAGTTTGCTCTTTCAAAAGCACCAAAACTGGAAAAACCATTAATAGTACCATTTACAGATGATGAAATGTTAGATACTTCAACACAGCCTTCAACCAAATTATTTTCAATAAGTTCTTGAACCGAAAGTGTATTATCTATCAGTATTTTTTGTGAGAAAATGTAGTTAATACAGAACAAACTGATAGTAAGCAGAATGTAGGTTTGTTTGTGCATCTTGATACTTTAGTTGACTTTTAAAATTTAGCTTTTTAAAAGTCAATGGATTAGATTTGGGTTTCAACTTCGAAAACTATACAATAGTTAGATGAAATGCAAAAAAAATCGATGAAATGCACTAAATTTTAAGAATTATCAATCTTTAGTGCTTCAATAAGTTAAAAAATACACGCATTATAAAAAGTGTTGCAAGAATTAGCTTGTTTAACTTTTTTAAATATTAGTTTGAGAATCATTGACAGAAATTACCTTATCTTTTTAAAGTAAAATGGCTTTTAAAGATTCTACCATCTTGTAGCGTAACATGAAACCAATAATCGCTAGAAGGTAGCCTAAGACCATTAAAAGTCCCATCCCAACCACGACTAGTAGGATCAAGTTGTTTCAATAACTTACCATAGCGATCATAAATAAATATTGTAGAGTTTGGTTGAAACTGGTTAGAAAGACCAAATACTTGCCATGTGTCGTTGTAAGAATCGTTATTTGGTGTAAAGAATTTAGGGAATCCAATTACAGAAACAATTTCTTCAACGATACCACAATTATTTTTGATATCCATAACGTACACAGTATGAAGACCAGGTGCAACGTTTTCGAAAAAATTACTGTCTTGATAAGGCCCATTTATGTCATCTAAAGCAAAAGCATAAGTGCCTTCGCCAGAAACTGTAATAGTAATTGTGTTATTTTGAGTAGCATCTACAACTTCTATGTTTTCAATGGTTGCAATATTAGAAGG
>QMOV01000133.1 GCA_003650305.1 Bacteroidota bacterium
GTTTTTTTATAGCGAGAACGAGATTTACCAACGGTGAATCTTTATTGAGGAAGCTATACAATAGCTAAAACCAACAACACTACGTGTTTTATACTTTTTTGCGACCATACACTTAAAAGCAAGTTTTATGTTTTGGTCACAAAAAAACCTAATACTAATTAACATTAGGTTTTACCTTTGTAGCGAGAACGAGATTTGAACTCGTGACCTCTGGGTTATGAATTATGCTTTAGTTTTTTAAAAGGCTCATAATCAATACTCTACAAATACTGATTTTTAAAATCGTGTTCCGAAACGTGTTCAGTTTGTGTTCACTATTAATATTAAAATGTGACTGTTATATAACTCAAATATAGTGTTTTATGAAATAAATTAAAAACAAAAGACAGTAAAAATCTCTTCAGCTTAAACAAAAGCTATTACTATGAATTTTAACTCAAGGCTTTTATCTACTATAAGTAAATCTCCATCATGGTTTCCTGCATCTATTAAAGAATGTCCTTTTACTCTACCATAAAATGTAGTACTAGGATTTTTTATAAGGTGTTTATTAAGGTCAATTAATGTCTAAAAAATCATCTGCTGGTGATGGAAAACCTGCACTAATACCATTAGAAACAAAGGGTAATTTTAGTTTTGTTGAATAGTTTGGTGTGTAGAATTCGATGTTTTTAGTAGTATATAAATTTCTTAATTTCATAGGTTTGTAAAGTTATGAAATAGATGCATAAGTTATATATACACCTACCAAATTTCCAATAAAAAAGTTGGTAAGTTGTCTTGATCTCTGGTTAAGCTATTTACTTGGATATTTATATTACATAAACTTTTCTTTTAGAGCCTTAACATCTTCTATCGTTTTTCCTTTTATCAACCAAGAAATTCCAAAAGGAACTATGGCTGTAGTCTCTAAAATAATCACATAGTACTTATCCAACCAAAAACTTATACCCAGTTTCTCTAATATAATTAAAACAATAAGTAACCCTATTGAACCCCAAATAATATTTCCACAAATACGATAAATCTTATTATTTACATCATTACTACTTCTTGTAAATTTATATTTAGACATCCATCCCATTGAAAAGATAAATATTCCAGCAGACACTAAATGAATTGTTCCTTTTAATTGGTCACTATGTCCAAATAAAGGGAAATTTCCACTATCACAAATTGCAGCAATTATTTCGCTACCACTACCCAAACAACCTGTTGGAATAAAAACAACTACTAGAGCGGCTAATCCTCCAATATTTGTTATAAAATCATCACTTATTTTTTCTGTTTCTGGGTCAATTTTATAGCCTTTGTATGAAATTAAGAACAAGCCAAAAGCAGATAAAATTATAATGAATAATAAAGAAGATAAGGTTTGATAATAATAATGACTTATTGAAGACAACAATTCACCTTGAGCTATAAGCAACATAAAAGGTAATAACAACCCTAAAACGCCAATAAGTTTTCTAATTCTATAATCGGATTTTTGAAGTTCTTGTTTTTTCATGATTATCAAAAATAAGTAAATACCCTTTTAATATACCTCAAAACAGTTCTTAATTATATATTTCTAACTAATCACATTCCCTTCAACCTCTCCATATCCAAACTCACTTTATTTTGTGAAACAGTAATTATATGTTGGTTTTTTATTTGTTCTTATTAAAATCTTTAATGCTTTCTTCAAGGTAACTATTAAATGCCTCTGGGTCATCCCAAAAAACAACGTGACCGGTATCAGGAATGATTTTTGCAGAGTATGATGGGACATACTTTTTAAAGGCTTCAATATTTGTTGCTGGCTGTGCTGAATTAATTGAAATAATTGGTGTCTTTATTTTTTTTAAGGAAGCAAGAAAATCTTCATTTTCCCATCTAAAAACGTCGTTAAGTGATTCTCTCCATCCTACTATTGGTTCATCATTATTTTTTAACATGGAAACAACACGCTTGAAGGATTCTTCTTTGTTATTTTTAAAAAAAGGTGCTAATTTCTCCATTGTGGGATTTGCAACTACATCCATATAAATACTATCCTTAAAATGAATAACTTCAGGAGAATACTTCATTTCAACATTATGTAAATTATCTACCAGAACTAATCCTAAAACTTTATCAGGCACTCTCTTAGCCGTTTCAATAACAACAGGTGCTCCCATGGAAAAACCTACAAGTACAACATTTTTTAATTCAAGATAATTAATCACCGCTACTACATCTTCTCCAAATGCTGACATAGTCCAATTATAACGATTATTACCAGATTCTCCAAATCCAGCAAGATCAATAGTTATAACATTATATTTTTTAGAAAAATGGGTGACTTGTGCATCCCAAATACTTTTATTGTTTGCCCAACCATGAACAAAAATAATAGTTGTTTTTCCTTTGCCTTGTATATCAAATCTTATTTCAACTCCATCTGATGAGGTAGTAAAATTGTTAAGTTCAGACCCACAGCTAAAACTGAATACGCTAAATAAAATAATAGCATATCTTAAAAAGTTAAACTTTATTAGATTCATAATATTTTAGTTTTATTATTCTCCTATAAATTTAATGCTTTAAATCGTAACTATTTACGTGTCAAATAGTTTAAACTTGTTCTAAATTAAGAGTTCAAGTGCTTTTCTTCAACCTACTCATCTCCTCACTAATCTTCTTCTGCACAATCTTTCCATAGGTTCCTGTGTTGTCTGAATTGAGTATTATTTGCTATATTTAATCAATGAACAAACTGGTGAATATGCCATATTATTCTTCATAAAGAAAATCAACTAACAAATGATAAAATTCTTTAAAAAAATTAGACAACGTCTTTTAACTGAAAATAAGTTCAGTAAATATCTGATTTATGCTGTTGGAGAAATTGTGCTTGTTGTTTTTGGGATTTTAATTGCTTTGAGTATAAATAATTGGAATGTAAAAAAAACTCAGCAAAAGGAAATAAAAGAATATGCTATTTCACTTGCTTTAGATTTAGAAGAGGATATAGAAATGACAAAAACAATAATGCTTCACATAAAAAAAATTAATAATAGAATAAATAAATTAAGTGAATACGTTAATAATAATAAGATAAATGATCTCACTAATATTGATATGTTATGTTTAACATGGATTAAATCAAACAGACCTTATAAATGGAATAGGGCAACATTAGAAGAGATTATTAGTTCTGGGAGTTTACGATATATTAATGATAACAACCTAAAAAAAAAGATTGTTGAATACGATGCATTTACCCATCACCTTGATGAAGATTTTGAAAACGATAAAGCTCAATCCGAAAATGCTACACAATTAATCTCCTATATTGTTGATATAAACTATCCAAATATTGAGGAGTTAGATAAAGTATTACTAGATTCTAATAATCCTGTTGCAGATGTTAATTTTTATACAACAGATGCTTACCAAAAAGCTAAAGATTACAATTTGAAATTAATTACTGATGATATAAGTAAAGTTAAAGTAGCTGTTAGCGGATTCATAAGACTAAAGTCCAATTTAAGAATTAGAACAGAGAAAGAATTACCTGATCTTATAAATCAAGCGGAAGAGCTTATAGGAATACTAAAAGAAACTTACAATGACTAATTTATAAATAATCCCCATTAAAGCACATCATTTCCCCTTCAACCTCGTCATCTCCAAACTTATCTTCTTTTCCACAATCTTCCCATAATATATTTAGTTTCATTTTTTTGCGTTTTAAATTAATGGGAGTCTTTTGAAAAATATAGGAAACCCCATGGGAGTCTTTTTGAAGTATAAAATTGGTATTATATAATGGTATAGGCTCAAAACAAAAAAAGCCCTTCCAATTAGGAAAAGCTTCTCATTAGTCTATTTCTAAACTACTTGTCGCATTTAAGCGACCAACACAACATTTTATTTGCGGTCTGGACGGGACTCGAACCCGCTTGTAATATGCTTTAAATCAATTGATTTAATTAACAGACATATTTTATTAGCTGAAGTAAATAAATTATAGACATTTCAAAGATTAATATTTCCATCTTCATTTTTACAGAAACTCTTATCTTCATAATAATCCTTGGCAATAGTATTCCACAAGATTTTTAGATTCAAGTAAATTGTTACAACTAATATTAAAATCTCTATAAGCTTGTTAAAGTTGTTTAAACCATGTCCTTATCTTTATCCATTATTGATGATAAATTGGTGATTTTTTGATTTTATTTATTTGAAGAGGATTTTTATATTTTTTAAATGTAATTCAATTCTAATAAATTCAAGATTTCATTACCAATATTACTATCAAGTTCTCCTGTTTGTTGATCTAAAACAGAAACAAATCCCATTTTACATTGATGATCTATTTTATTATGACTATGACGATCTAAATCTTCATCCCATAGCTTGATATAGTCTTCAGTTTGATATGGTTTGAATTGATTATCAACTGATTCCCCAGGATATAATAAAAGCGCCTTCTTTGCATCCCAAAATCGACAATAGGTGTACATCTGGCGTAAGTCGCTTACAGAAGCAGAACTTGAAGAAGGTCTTTTCCATTTGGTGTCTATAATGTAAGTTTCATTACCTTTTCTTAATACAATGTCAGGTCTTAAACTATTATAATCCCAAAATGATTTTGATTCTTGGCCAGTCACTTCTATATCTAAATATTGACATGTCTTTTGCAACTGTTTTAAAATATACTCTTCCCATAATTGATTCATATCAAATAATAAAGACAACATTTTCTCACTTCCACTTGATATATCTGGGGAATAATTTAAAATAATTAGACGCGCAAGTTCAAGAGAATAATCATAATTAAATAAAAATCATTTAAACTATAGATTTAGTTTTCGAGCTCAAGAGAGGAAGCAGAAGAAAGTTAGTTTGGAGATTCAAAAGCTTATCACCAAATTAGAGGCAAAATTTTCATAAATTTATCAAATAATTTACTGAAGTAATTTAAATATTTATGACACATATAGATTTAAATAATAAAAGAATATTGCTTACTGGAGCTTCAAAAGGTATAGGAAAGGAAGTTGCTGGCTATTTAATGAAAATGGGAGCTAGGGTTGCAGTGCATTATAATACAAGTAAAGATTCAGCAGAAACTTTAGTTGCTAATTATAAAGAAACCAATTCAAAACTATTTAAGGCAGATTTAAATGTTGAGTCAGAAGTTTTAGGCTTATTCAAATCAGTAGAGGAAGAGTTTAAAACTATTGATGTTATTATTTTATAATTCTGAAGTTGAAATTTATCTAAAGTTTCAACCCAATTATCTTTTAACGCTGGAGGAAGTACAATTAAAATATTAGAGATATGGGATGGAAAATCATTAGAATAGAAAAACTTTTTAGCTATTAAAGTGCCTACAACTGTTTTACCCAAACCAACAACACTACGTGTTTTATACTTTTTTGCGACCATACACTTAAAAGCAAGCTTTATGTTTTGGTAACAAAAAAACCTAATACTAATTAACATTAGGTTTTACCTTTGTAGCGAGAACGAGATTTGAACTCGTGACCTCTGGGTTATGAATTATGCTTTAGTTTTTTAA